>JAUXAB010000119.1 GCA_030615025.1 Phycisphaerae bacterium
GACGGCATCGAACCGCCTCAGATTCTCGGGCTTGAAGACGGATGGGTCTTTGCTGATCACCGTCTCAAAAGCGCCGGTCTTTGCGCCCATCAGCGTAAAAGCCAGGTTGGCAGCAGGGATTGAGCGGTGCCCGCCGTATCCGACATTGAGGTCAAAGATCAGCAGCTTACGATTTCTGCGAGGCGGGACGAAGGCTTTGGTCGGAATCGCTGCCTCAATTCGTTGCCGCCAGCCAGTGCCAAGGAGGGCCTGCGCTTCGGCAGTGCTAAGCCCAAGCCACGGCGCCGCGAGCATCCCAGCTGCTGCAGCCGCGCGGCTCAGAAAATCGCGCCGTGTGACGGCTTTCGTTGGTGTGGTCACTTTCTGCATGAGACTTATTCCTCCTTTGTTCTCCTGACGCCTCCGCGCTGCACGTGTCCAACATCAATTAACACGAGAGGCTCGGCCGCTTGGGCGGCTTGTGGAAAACTGAAATCTTCCAGTGTGAGACGTTCCACACCATTACAGATCAGTGCCGGTCGCAAGTCTCCCTTCTCACAGCGCAGCCGGACGTTGTCAAGCTGGAGATTTTGCACATTTCGCGCGTAGAAGCCCCAGGCAGGGAGCGGCCGTGCATCAACACCGGGCGATTTCACTTTCATATTCGCCTGTTGCCGCGTGCCCCCACCCTTGTATTCGATCGTCACATCGCGGAAGACTACGTTCTTGAACGGCATTTTCGCCCAGCTTTCAACCGAAGCCGCGGCCCGATATACACCCGTGGCCGTCACTTGGCTAACGACAATGCTGCCCGCGGTATTGCCCGGCTTCAGTGAAAAGTGAAACGGCGTGGAAACGTTGTGCATGGTGACATCGGAGATCAGCACGTCGTCAAGGTTGCCTTTCGTGGCGTCCCATGCACCGGGCTGCAGGTTAATGCCGGCAAGCATGTTGTGGCGGTCCGACGTACGGTGCGGGTGGATGCCGGGGCCATAGAACAGGCAGTCGTGGATGATAAGGTGCGTGGCGGGTCCGATCAGCCGGATCCCATTGCAGGATGAGTTCACAATGCAGTCGGAGATCAACACATTCTCCCAATACCGACCGGCAATGGCGTCATCGCCGGTGAAGAACTGGCAGCCGAGAATAGTCACGTCGCGGCAGGGACGGCCCGGCCAGCCCCGGAAGTGCACGCCGTCCCACCCACCGGTAATCTTGACATTGCGCACCTCCACCTGCTGGCAGAACTCGAGCATTACCGCGTAATTGGCTGAGTCCCTGATCGAAACATCCCGGATCGTAACGCCGCGGCAAATGCCCAGCAGGATCGTATGCGGTCCGCGCATCTTCTCTTCACCTTGCGGGTCGAAAACCTTGTTGCCGTCGATAACGCCCTGACCCAAGATCGCGACGTCCTCCACACCATCACCGAGGATCAACGCCCGGTGCCATCTGGTCCACCTCGACTCGGGAGTACCGGCCGGTGGCGTGAAACTCTGATAGTCTTTGAGATTTGTGCTGCCGACCAGCTTAGCCCCGGCATCGAGAAAGATCGTCACGTGGCTCTTTAGGCGTACAGTCCCCGAAAGGTAGCTGCCGGGCGGGAACCAAACCTGGCCACCTCCGGCCGCCGCACACGCTTCAATCGCCGCCTTTATCGCCGTAGTGTCGACCGTCTTACCATCACCTACAGCCCCATAGTCTCGAATGCTGAACACGCCAGGCTTGGCGGCGATAACCGGTTGAGTAGTGGCCATCAACCCCACCATGACAAGCACTGGCCGAATAGCCTCTGACATGCCACCACGGGACCAATGGATGCGATTCCGATACATCATACGTTAGCCTCCTACGGTTGAGCTATGGGTTGTCGCTCGGGCAGGGATACAGCATCCGGAAGTCTCATATTGATCCTTTCATAGCTCACGTACATCTCTGCCTACCTACCTGAATGTGACAGCTACTTCCAGTCGTAAGCAGATTATACCTTCGACCCACACTCCGAGCAATAGTCTCCCCTCCCAATTAATCTCTTGTCACAAACCGGACACCTTCGAATGAAGTTAGGGGCAAGTGATGGGCAAGGAAGGCACTCCGGCACAGGCTCGGCAGCAAAATGCTGGAGAGGTGTTTGGGGAAGGAGCGAGGAGGGAGATAACACCAACATGCTATATTATGAACTTAAGCTCGGCTGCGACTTGCTGATATACGGCTTTGGCCAGAATGGGTGAGCTGGCGCTCTGTCTGCTTGTCCACCCTCGCATCTCCCAGCGACCGATAGCATCGCCCAAGGCCAATACTGCTTACCATTCTCCCTTTTTTGCAAACTTGGCATGCGTCCTCTTAGAGAACTCATCGCACGCTTTGTCGATCACAGTGAGTATCCCCTCCATTGGCATACCAGAGACGTTACGAGCGGCTGCGATCATTGTTTGGCATTCATTAGAATCCATAAATCGAGCTGCCTCCAGCAGTTGAGCCTGGTCTTGCCTCGGAATAACAAGAAATCCATGTTTGTCTGCATGGATCAATTCTCCGGGCTTAACGGTCCGTCCAAACACCTCTACTTCACAATTCCAACGCGCAGGATGGCTATATGCATGTCCGACACACAGACGCTTTGCAATTGCTTTGAACCCCACATTATGCATTTCATCAAAGTCTCTAATTGCACCGTCAGTGATTGTCCCTATACATCCCAAGGCCTTATGAATGCTGCTGTTTACTTCCCCCCAGAATGAACCGAATGTTCGTGGCTTATCCAGGTCCTGTACCACTACTATCTTAGGCCCGGAAAATGATGCAATATATCGCCGATACTCACTCCACGCCTTTGGGGCTCGTTGCGGGTGCTCAGGATTGCTCGGCTCTATCACAACAGTCATGGCATATCCGGCCATAGGACCCATTTCCGGCATGAAATCCCGGCATTCTTCCAGATTGAAGGCGTCTTTACCGGCGTCCAATTTAGTAATCTGCTCCCAGCCATTATAAATCGACGGAGTATTCCATCGCTCTAATTCCAGCAATTCCGCAGGAGATAATAGATGTTGGTTTATTTTTTCCATATCTTTTTAACCTCATATATTCACCGAAGAAAGCTGAATGAATAAAGTTTCGCATTCTTTAGTTCGAATTCCAGCCGAATCGTTTTGCCGCCGACAGTCTCGGTTGCAAATTTACTCCGCCATTCCACCTTGGCGTCTGTAACAGTCTGTTTGAGGGGTTGGCTTGAAGCAAGTTCTTCTCCGCTGTCATTGAGGAGTCTTGTTCTTACGAATCCGTCTTCCTGAACGTCGGCACTGAGAGCAAGTGGCCGCCCTGTGGCAAGCAGCGGCCTGGTGGTGACAAAGGCCGAGGCATCTTTAGAGTTTTGCTCGTAGCCGGCAAAGCCGTCGGGGCGGAGGGTGGCAAGGCAGAAGTATCCGTTTCTCCAGCCGAAGTGCTTGTCGTCGCAACCTCCGTAGTAAAGGCGTATTTCCTCTTCGAGGAATACCGGGTATGCGGCCGCATACGCGGTTCCCCAATCGTATTGGCCTTTTTCGGTGCTGTTGGCAATCAGGGGCGTGCCGGCATCAATCCGATGCCACGTAACCGTATCCGGACTCCAGGCCAATTCTGTGTGCGTGCGGTCGGCGTCGGAATTGTAGATGGCGGGCAGGCCTATATAGACGCCGCCGTAGTAGAATACGGGCATCGCGTAGGTTTGCAGATGGTTCTCGATGCCTTCGAGGACGACTTCTGCCTTAGTCCACTTCAGGAAGTCCTTGCTCGATGTCCTCGCCACCTGCCGTCCGCGAGGTTTTGCCCATGTCCGCGTGATGCCGACGTACTCGCCAAGCGTTGGGGCCCAGAAGGCATTGTTGTGCGTATCGCCGCGGACGTCGGCCTCGGGGCATGCTATGGGTTCGCTCCAATGAATCCCGTCGGGCGAGAAGCCTACGGATATCATTTTGCCTTTGAAGAAGGCTTTGTAGCGACGCTTGGGGTCCGGGTCGTACAGGTCCTTGAAGACACCTGAGCCGTGCGGGCCTCGCCAAACGAGATTGTTTTCCTTGCTGCCGTCGAACTCGACGACGCCGAGGCTCGGCTTTTCCCACCTGATGCCGTCACGGGAAACTGCATAGCAGATTCCCATTTCTCTTCGACGACCCGTATGCCTGCCCTGATATTTGAACTTGCCGCCGTTGACGCGATCCTTTTTGGGCGTATTGGTTGTGCTTTCGTCGATGATGAAGGGGCTGTACCAGCACTTGTAGAGGTTTTCATCTTCGTCGTAGAGGACGTTGGCGTAGAGATTGTCGAATCGCGGCTCCCAGGGTTTGTCTTCTGCAAAAAGTGGATTCAGCTTGCTTTTTTGCACCTTGCCAACCGCAAGTTTTGCGTTTGTAGTCCTTTCAACAACCCGGCTATCCAGCAGAAGAAATCTGTCTCGCTTTATGTTGTCATCACCTTTTACGGCAGCCATATTTTCCTTCGCTTCGGATGTGCCGATGTGGCCAAGTGCCCGGGCGGCATAATCGCGAACACCTTTATCTTCGTCCTGAAGCGCCTTTATCAACGGTCGGGCAGCGGGTTTGAGCATTGCTTTGTCCTTAACTTCCGAGGCAATACGCCCCAGCGCCTCGGCGCACTCCTCGCGCACCTCGGCATATCCGTCGGACAGCCCCGTCACCAACACTGCGATAGCGGATTTCACCGCCGCTTCTTCCTTGACCCGAGACGCTATAACCCCCAATGCCTCAGCCGACTCATCGCGCACCTCCATATCATCATCGTCCATTGCTGCCACCAACGGTGCTACGGCGGGCAACAACGCCGTTACGTTTTTGACTCGCAGCCCAATTTTTGCCAGCTCGTCGGCGGCGTTCTCGCGGACTCTCGGATTCGCGTCGTTCAGCTCGGCGATAAAAGCGGGAACCTGTTCTTCAGGAGATTGCGAGCGCCTGCGCTGCTCGGCCAGTGCCTTTAGTCTGTGAGCCTCCTGAGCTCTTCGCTGCTTCTCGATAATCTCCCTGACGATTCTTTCAACATCCTCCTTGGAGTCCACAACAGACTGAGCTAAACGATCTTGGGTCTGCTTCTCCGGATTAAAATTGAACGAATAGAGTTTTGCATTCTTCAGCTCGAATTTTAACCGAACATTTTTGCCTCCAAGATTCTGGAACGAAAATCCATCTTGCCACTCTACCTCAGCGTCCGTAACGGTTTGTTTTATGGGTTTGCTCTCAGCCAGTTCCTTATTGTCCTTATCGAAGAGCATCACCTTGACGTATCCATTCCTTCGAACGTCTGCGCAAATCTGGAGTTCGCTGCCGGTACAAACAACGGGCTTAGTTGTAATAAACGCTGGTTTGTTCCCAGCGATCTGCTCGTAGCCGGCCCAGCCGTCCGGGCGGAGTGTTGCCAAAGCCAGGTAGCCCTTGCGCCAGTCGAAAAAGTACCAATCGCAGGCGCCATAATAGATTTGGATCTCATTTTCCCGGAAAATCGGGGCTGAGGCGAAAATGGTCCCCCAGTCATAGGGCATTTTTCCATAGACTTCTTTTCCCCCCTCGCTGTGTCCAATAAACGGTGTGCCTGGTTGTATGCGATGCCATTCTTTGCTATCAGGACTCCAGGCCAGCTCAACATGCTGCTTGGTATGAAAGTTTGACTTTGCATTGGGAAAATCCATCATGCCCAACAGCCCGATATAGACTCCTCCGATCGGGAATACAACCATATCGTGGGTTTGCAGGCGGGGCTTTACGCCCTCCAGGACCACTTTGGCCTTGGTCCAGTTGATAAAGTCGGGCGACTCTGTCCACGCTACTTGGCGAATAGATGGTCTTCCATACTTCAAACGCGTAATACCAATATATTTGCCCAGGTCTGGAGCCCAGAACGCATTGTTGTGGGTATCCCCGTGGGCATCAATCTTTGGGCATTCAATAGGCAGGTTCCAATGCAGTCCATCCGGGGAAAATGCCACTGCCATCTTGCTCCCCTTGAAGAACATTTTATAACGTTTCGCGAGGTCCGATTCATGAAGGTCCTTAAAAACGCCGGCGCCATGCGGACCCGTGAAAACCCCCTTGAAATGATAACCGCGCATAAGAATGTTGTTCTTTTTATTACCGTTGAATTCGACCAAGCCGAGCTCGGGTTTTTCCCAATGGATACCGTCTTTTGAGACAGCGTAGCAGACGCCCATCTCTCGGCCGCGGGGCCTGGAACTCATGTAATCCTGAGACTCGGGATTTCGCTTCTCTTGCGGCGTGCT
>JAUXAB010000044.1 GCA_030615025.1 Phycisphaerae bacterium
AGGGCAAAGTCAGCCATATTTACCCCATCGACGCCATCCAGGTCGGCAACGCAACCAAGGGTGAGACAGCCTGGGTCCAACCACTGCCAGGCAAAAGTGTGTAGGTCTTTGAAATCAACTACATGGTCTGCATTCAGATCACCTACGAGGTAAGGGTGGGCACCAGTCGAACCAGCCAAAGATGCTATCAATATCACTGATAGCAGTGATATTTTCACAAATCTGGGCATTTTTATCTCCTTCCTCACTGATGTTTTTCGGCTGTTGACTGCGTTTTTATCTTTGTAACTTATGACCCTTAAAAACAAAGTCACACAAATCATTCTTAGTATTTTAACATATATCATCTCAGATTGCAATGGCATATAGCTGTAGTAACTGCCCAAAAGTTGTGGGACTTCTTGCGCTTTCAAAAAGCTGCGAAAAATGGTCATCGCGGGATCTACATTATCTTGCAATTAGACGCCCGATTCGGGTATACTTACGGTCAGACAACTTCGGCGATTTTAACGGATGTTAATTGACCCGCCTTTTTCGGGAAGCCAGACGATGTAACTGGGCAAAGATTAGGCGGAAAAATTCGGGTTGTCCCGTGTCTTGCGGGAAATATCAGTTAACAGGAGGTAAGTATGAATCGACAAAGAATAGCTATAGTGGTTGTGTGTTTGGGCCTGGCGATGAACGCTGCCGTATCGGCTGATGAAAAGCTTAGTGTTTTGCCCGAAACGATCGATGGTGTTAAAGCCAGCGATATGATGAATCATTACCTTCGGCAGCAGGCGCGGCGGGAGTTCGAGGAATGGAAGCGCGAATACGAGCAGCGCAAAACTCCGGAGCAGGTAGCTGAATATCAGAAGCGCCTTCGTCAAAAGTTTATGGAGGCTCTCGGCGAGCTGCCGCAGCGAACGCCACTGAACCCGCAGGTCACGGGCGTGGTTCGCCGCGAGGGCTACCGCGTGGAGAAGATTATCTTCGAGAGCCAGCCGAAGCACTATGTTACTGCGGCACTTTTTTTGCCCGATGCCAAAAAGCACAAGCCGCCTTACCCCGGCGTGCTCGTGCCGTGCGGCCATTCCAAAGTCGCCAAGGCGCATGATTCGTATCAGACGATGGGGGCATTGTTGGCTCTCAATGGAATGGCGGCACTGGTTTTTGACCCAATCGACCAGGGTGAGCGAGGTCAGTTACTCAAGGATTGGCCGGGTTTGTGGGGCACGAAGGCACACACTATGATTGGGGTCGGTAGTATCCTGCTCGGTCGAAACACTGCCTGGTTTGAGATATGGGACGGCATGCGAGCTATTGACTACCTGCAATCACGTCCGGAGGTTGACCCAAAGCGGATTGGGTGCACGGGCAACAGCGGCGGAGGCACGCAGACGTCGTACCTGATGTCGCTGGACGACCGTATCATCGCTGCGTCGCCGAGTTGTTACATTACCAACTTCTATGAGCGTATCCTGGACCTCGGCGCCCAGGATGCCGAACAGAACATTTACGGCCAGCTCGCATTCGGCATGGACCACGCCGATTATTTAATGATGCGAGCACCGACGCCAATACTGATTTGCGCTGCGACGAGGGACTTCTTTGACATCCGGGGGACCTGGGACTCGTTCCGCTACGCCAAGCGGCTGTACACACGCCTGGGATTCGCCGAGCGTATCGACCTGTTAGAGAACGACGCCGGACACAATTACAATCGACAGGCGCGAGAGGGCGTCGTGCGGTGGATGTCGCGGTGGCTGCGTAAGATAGATGAACCTATTACCGAGCCGGACATTAACTTACTCAGTGAGAAGGAAATTCAATGTACTCCAAATGGCCAGGTGATGCTGCTCGAAGGGGCGCGGTCGGTTTATGATTTGAATCGGGACTTTGAAAAGGATTTGGCCAGGCGCCGCAAGAAGTTATGGGCAACAACAAATCGGGCAGAGTTGCTGAATCAGGTACGCAAGCTCGCCGGTATCCGCAAGCTCACGGAGTTGCCGAAGCCAAAGGTCGAGGAGCTCGATGTTGTCGAGCGAGACGGCTATCAGGTCAGGAAAATGATTCTGAAACCGCAAGACGGGATTTATCTGCCGGCACTTATGTTTGTCCCCAATCAGATATCGTCGCGGGGCGCGGTGTTATATGTTCACGAAAAGGGTAAAGGCGCCGACGCGGCGCCCGCCGGGCCGATTGAGAAGCTGGCAAAGGCCGGTCGGGTAGTGCTGGCCGTGGACCTGCGCGGTACTGGCGAAACACAGCAAACGAGTCAAAGGTATTTCAAACCCTACGCCGGAACCGATGGTCAGGATGTTTATACGGCCTACTTGCTTGGACGCTCTTATGTCGGCATGCGAGCGGAGGACATGCTGGTGTGCGCGAATCTTTTGCACCAACAGCGGCCGGGTCCGGTGGACCTAATCACAGTCGGCCACGTTAGCGTTCCGGCCCTTCACGCTACGGCACTCGAACCCGATATGTTTGGCGAGGTCACGTTGGTGCGTTCGCTGGTCTCATGGTCGAACTTGATTGAGCTGGGCCGGTCTTACAACCAACTGGTCAACACGGTGCATGGGGCGTTGACCACCTACGACCTTCCCGACCTTGCTCGGATTTTAGGAGATAAGCTGACTGTCGAAGAGCCTATAAACGCTTTGGGCGAGCCGATAAAGCCCAGATGAAAATGACGAGCAGAGAAATTCTTTGAGAGTGAAGGCAAGAATGAAATGGCTGGGTGATACTAAACGCCCCATTTTGTGTTTGGGGATGCTTGTAGTATGTTTGATGCTTTGCATGGGCTTTTCGCCTGCGTCTTCTGGAGGGACTCCAGCAGAAGGGGATTGGCCCATGCTCGCCCACGATGTGGCACGGACGGGTGCGACCTCGACGGAGATTCGGCCGCCTTTCGAACGCAAATGGTACCGCTTATTTCCCGATGAGGGCCTTATGGCCGGTATCCAGCCGATCATTGCGGATGGGAAGGTTTTCGTTGGCACAATGGCGGGGATACTTCATGCGATGGACAGCGACACCGGTAAAGACCTTTGGACGTTCAAGATGGGCGGAGCAATTCTTCATACGTGCGTTGTGGATGACAATAAGGTTTTCTTCGGTAACGCTGAGGGAAAAATTTACGCTCTCAATGCCGGCGACGGCAGACTCATCTGGTCTTTTCGCACACGCCTGGCAGTTTGGAATTCTCCTTTGGTTTATGAAGGTGTGGTCGTTGTCGGCAGCCGTGACGGCAAACTCTACGCTATTGATGCTGGTACCGGCAGAATCAGGTGGAAAGCACAGACCGGCGGGCCGCTGCTCTCAAGCCCGGCTCTTGATGTGGAGAATGGCCGGATTTATATCGGCTGCGAAGATATGCACGTCTACGCCTTTGACTTTAGTAATGGCAAAATACTGTGGCGAAGCAATAAGCTGCCCGGTGTCAGTTTCCGTGGGTATCATCCCGTGGTCGCGCCGGATGGCTCGGTGATGATTACCGTCATGCCGGCTATTTCACTGGATTCCTTCACCCCGGTTCTTCACGGTATGGTTAAGGAAATCTTTGGGGACTTTGCAAGTTGGCGTCACACAAAAGAAGAAAATGCACGCCTGCGTGAGGAGAACTTCAAAGTAATGGAAAAGCCTGACACCTACGCAAGGCAACTGCGTTACATTCGCAAGCGGCTGACTGAACAGCCCACCTACCAGACGTTCTTTGTCCTGGACCCGGATACGGGCAAGCAGAAGTTTGTTACCCCGATAGTGTATGCCGAGAGCATGAACGCCACCGGGGCCCCGCCCATCGTCACGCCTGATGGTAAAGTAGTCGTTAAGTTTAGGGCACTGCTTCGGGGTCGATATCAGCATTACTCGCCATTTTTGAATGTCGGATATCTCGATACGTCCACTGGTTACATAATCCCAATTATGGACCAGTCGCGCACTTACGGCTGGCACGACAGCCTTCTGCTGGTGCATGACGAGCAGTGCCAGCTCACCGTCGGCGGCCGAGTGCTGTACAACACCCATCAGGACAACGTCAATGGCTTGGATTTGGACACGCTGGTGGGGTATTCAGAGCCGTTTTGCCGCAATATTCACGAACCGAAACCGGGGGAAGCCATCGGCATATGGGCGGCTATTCTACGTGGCCAACCTCTTCCTACAGGTAAGGAGTGGCTGCTACGCGGCACCGCCGTTTACGGTGGCGGCTCGGTAATCGACATGCCAATTTCCATCGCAGGCGATAGTTTTTATTACATCCCCACTCACGAAGTCAATGCAGGCGCGGCCGTGATAGCGTACAAGATGAAGGCAGGCGGAAGGGCGGGCAAAGGGTCCGAGCCACCAACCGCTAAGCTGACCGACAGTGAATGGAAAAAGGTTCAGAAACTGCCATGGGAATGGGACATGCTGGAAATGAGCCGCCTCAATCATGTGTTAAAGTCTCTTCCGGGGAAAATTCCAGGCACACGCCGGCAGCCGTTCACGCAGAAAGCATCCGAGTTTGTTGACGATATCACGGATGCCGAGCTCGACCGCTTCATTTGGGAAGTTCCCGTTATCCAATTCCAGGATAGCCGTGTGTTGACTACATTTCAGACGGAGATTTCGCGCTACGTCAGAGAACTGATTTCCAACCAATGGCGTCCGCTGCTCTTTCCGCCCGGTAAGCATCCCCGTGAGGCCTATCGGTTTTTCATCGAGCCTACCGAAACCCTTTTATCCCTTGCGCGAGCTTATAAGTACCTCGACCGTGACCTTCAGCAAGATGTCAAACAGTATGTTGCCCAGATGAGTTCTGCTGGTGGACCGTTGGAAGGCCCGGTAGGGCAGCGCAGGTACGAACCGGGCGTAGGTGCTGTGCGGTCCTTATACGATGTTCCCCCGGAGAGTATGATGCAAGTAAGGGACGATATTATCCGCAGTGACGTGGCCCGGCTGTATGCGTTCTGGCTTTGGGCAGATGTGACCGGTGACTGGAGCAGAATCGAACGAGATTGGCAGTTCCTGCGTAAACTTATCGACCAGCAGCCGAACAAAATGGAGGAAGACTGCCGCAACGGATACCTGGCAGGCCTGATTGCCTACTGCCGAATGGCGATGAGGATGCACGATGACGAGGCCGTCGAAAAGGGCCTGGCCACAGCCCGCAGATCACTACGCGAACGATTGGCTTACGAATTTGCCCACACACGCGGCGGGCTGATCACACAGGTGCCGGTTCTCCGCTCCATTTTTGGTCGTTGGAGACACCTGACGCCTGAAATTGGCCGTCTTTGTGCCGAATATGCCTTACAGACGCATCAACACCTGATGAACGTTTACGTTGATTACCACCGCCCGACCTGGTACCTGGCCTGGAATGTTGAGACGATGTGGCGCAACGAGTGTCCTTTTTCGTTTCCCACGATGGCTGCTGAGGTCTTTGCTGCGCGTGCGTTGATTCTTCGCGAGCCCGCCAGGAAGCTTGCTCGATTCTTTGACATTCCATGGTGCAAAGCCGACCTGTTTTACATCCAGAAGCTGCTCTTAACTCTTGAGGCACACGGTAAAGTCGTCTGGCAAGACGTGAACACGCGGTCCAGTGAAACCGCTGGCAGGCCGGTGTGGTAAGGACGTTAATTGTCACCCTGGCTGGGCGCCGTGGCGACTGCAAAATCGAGCCAGCCCCGTTAGAAGTAAGTCAGATTCGCGAAGTGTCGGAGCTTCGGTTGGGACTTCTAACGCGGCCAGCCTGTTGCAATAATGCTCCGGGAGCAATCATTCTAAAGCAATTTCTCAAATCTGCCGATTTCTAATAGTATAGAAGTCGAAGATTAGGGGCATTGATAATGAAAAAAACTAAAGAGCGAAGAAGAGAGCAGAGATTGCGTTATGAACTACCTGTCTGGTTCGCCCTGTTAGAAATTCCAGAAACGGGGACTATGACAGAAAAGGAAAGATTTCTAAAGGGGTTCGCCGAAGACTTTAATGTAGCGCTTTCCCAGGGAGTTATGGTCGACATTTCCAGCAGGGGGATGGCATTTATCTGTAACGCAGACGGAAACTGCCCAAATCCAGGCCAGCAATTAACCACTCGCTTCAGTATCCCACGTTTTGGCACAAACTGCTCAGATATGCAAAATCTTACTCGCACCGGCCGAGTCTGCCGGATCGACAATCTAAGCAGCAGCCAGTGTCGTGTCGCAATTCAATTTGACGAACCACCACCTTTTTGGGACATGCCCCCACGGTCAAATAGATAGCTGTGGCTTTAAGTAGCAGCTTTGACAACCTTTTTTGTGTCCTTGGGCAATTCCGGGCGGACAGCATTATGTTTGCTGGTTACTGGCGGACTTTTTCGCCCCTGCTTGCCGGTCTTATCGGACGAGGCCTGTGGACCACCTTCTGAACGGCTTCTACATACGCCTGGTGCATTTGGCCAAGCTCTTCCTTGCCCGCCGTTAGCGTGTTGGCGAAATTAAATGGAGCCGGCTTAGGTGTTGGCTGCTTCAATTCCGCCAGATTAGCCGCCAATTCTTTGAACCTTCGCCCCCATGCCTTGACAGTCAGGTCCGCCCCGTTAGAAATCTCGCCTTTTCCATCACGCCCCCCGTTCCTGGAATTTCTAACGGGGTCCGCTTTGACCAGGCCGGCGAACAGGCTGATATCGGTTGAGCTGGGCGAGTCAGCGAAGGGCCAGGAGAGCCATCCATCGGCCAGAGCGCGTGAGACCTCGATTTCCGCGCCAATCCACTGAGCCTGTTCTGCCTCGCTAAGATATGGGTGGTTCTGGGGCGCACCACCGCCATACCATCCAAATTCGCCCAGGACCACCGGCTTTCCAGTGTGGCAGTAGGCCAAAACCGCTTGCAGGTAGCTCAGATTCTTTCGCCAATTTTCTTGGGAGCCGAACGGAGCGCCCAGGGTCGGGTAGAAGTGAATTGTCATAAAATCGAGCCAGCGGGCCTGACGGTGGGGATTGAAGGCTGAGTAGCGACTCGGACGACCCGGGCGAACCAGCGGATAAGACCATTGGATATACCCTACAGTAATCAGGTGCGTCGGGTCAGCGCGGCGCAAAGCTTCGGCCTGACGGCGCACCCACTGGTCAGCCAGATGTTCGCGAAAGCGTTGCCAGTCGCGTAATCTCGTATTTCCCGTGTTAGCCTGATTCTCAGGCACAGCTACCTCACCCCATCGGTCCACTTTGGTAAGTTCATCGCCCCAGGCGGCCTTCAGTGTGTCCCAGTTTTCGTAGGTCTTCTGTAGCCAGGCATTCCAGCGGGGACGCCATTCTTTAACAAACCATGGCAGGTGGGGCTCGTTTAGAAGGTCCCAGGCGAAAATGGTAGGTTCGCCCTTATAGCGTTGCCCGACCGTCTTCCAGAAGTACTCCAGTGCCCGCAAAGCCTCTTCACCGGCGAAACGGTCCGGCCTCCAATAAGAAGGGCTGCCCTCCCAATGGTCCGGGCCGGTCAGTATAAACCGAATCCCTGTCTCGCGGCCGATCTTGACAAGGGTATCCAGTTTTTTAAGAGACCGCTCCTCGATGGTTTCAGCGTTAGGTTGAAAGCTGGCGGCGGTAAGAAAGACCCGGGCGCAGTTGACGCCCATTTCGCTCATCAGGCGGAAGTGCTGCCGCACTTTTTCGGCATCAAATTGCCGCCATATCTTCGGGGCCCAGCCGGTGTAAGGGTCATAATAGTTCGTGCCGAACGGAATATAACGGTGTCCGGAGTCACGCTCTGCGAAACCTTGGCCATCTGGGGTTACCACTATCAGTTGCATCTTCGAATCCTCTGATGCGCTGCTTGTCATGGCCAATCCAATGGCTATGACGACCATTGCGACGAAAAAACAGCTTCCGCAAAAGGACCGTGGAGCTGACCTCAAAGAATATGTCGACATTCTATTGAATATTCGTTTTACGGTGAATAGTAGTTGTAACACTGCTTTAAGCGGCGGTAATTTCGGTTCGTCCATAAGCGCTTTCGATTGGGTCGTGGATTGCGGTCGCTGTTTGCGTATATGTGCAGCTCGCTGCCGTTCAAAACGATTATCTCCTCACGCCAGTCACCCGTTACGTCTGCCACGTACAGTCGGTCTGCCTTTTCCTTAAAGTGCGCGACGAACTTACCAGTCAGTGGTTCAAAGATACACACGTCTCCTGTCATGTGTCGTTCTGTGGCACAGGCTAACTGCTGCCGTTTGCCGGTCCAGTCGATAGTATGAATTATCTCCACCCCGCTGGCCGTCCAGCCGGCCGGAGCAACGTCGTCCATCTTATAATCGAAGACTTTCTTGCCGTCCGAATCGAAAACAAACGGTTTTTGATGTTCGTTGTAGCGTGACCGGCACCAGATAAAGATTTCATCGCTGCCCTGTTTGAATCGTCCAACCGCTGCATTCTGTGGCTCCTGCTTCTTAAAATGGCTCCGCCAGATGGGGCCTTCTGTGCCGACGACCTGCACGTGGTTCGACCCTTCTTCGAACATAATGACCTCTAAGCCGGGCTTTTTCGGCTGAACATCGGCGACAAAAATACTGTCCATATGATATCGCCCGGGTACCGCGCGGGTCATTAGCTTCCCCTCAGCCGAAAAGATTGTCGCACCAAGCACCTCGTCGCGTCCGTCACCGTTGATGTCGGCTAACCGGGCCGAGTTGTGGGCGCAGGATACGAACTTATCGCTCTGCCACAACGGCTTGCCCCCGCTTAGGAGCCGTTTTATTGTATAGGCCGCGAGGAACTTTCCCATCCGATAGCCGCGGTTGTTTGTCGTCTGAAGTAGAATGTCACGGTCTCCTCCCGTGCCGCGAAAGTCAGCAATCATGGCAACTTCCCAGAAGTCGGTGCCTTCCAGGTGGGGTGGCTTGGCATTGGCTTCTTCCCGTCCCGTTTCCCCATCCACAATGTGGACGACGGAGTTCTTGGTCAAAAAGACCACTTCGCATTTCCCATCGCCGTCCACGTCACCGGCTGCCACGCCGGGACCGCAATGGCCCGGCAGGCCCTGGCTTTCGCTTGAGCCGCCTACCACGATGTTGGTTTTCTTAATCCACAGCCTCTTGCCGTCGTTGCCGTAGACGGCCAGGTGACCGGGTACAGTGACGAGGTAGTCCATCTTCCCGTCATTGTTGATATCCGCCACGATTATCCCACCAGCCGAGTCCTTAGGTGATGGAATGGCCAGCTTGACAACAAATGGATTACTTTTATACGCCTCCGCCACCGGCGTCACGCCACCGTACAACAACACAAAAACCGTCGCTTTCAACACCACCCTACGAATACTCATAACATTTCACTCCATTAACTAAATTATTTGTCCGACATTTCCCTGTGAGTTAAACCATCGTCAGCAATCCTGCTGAACATTTTCATCAAGGGTATACTCCCACATCAGGGATGTCAACGCCAAAATTCGAGTTTTTGATGCAATAATAGCTGCTTGAAGCTGCAGGAAACAATAGTACAATAGCTGCGATTGTTTTTGCTCGGAAAATGGTAAAATTTCTTATCGGATTTCTGCTATGAGTTCAAAGGTATTTTTCATCAAAACCGGTTGTGATGATGGTGAAGAGATAATTTCGCAAAAGGCCCGCCAATTGTTTAAGGCAGGGGGTTTTGCAAGCTGCTTTAAGCAAGGCGATTTCACCGCAGTCAAAGTTCATGTTGGCGAGCCACCCAATAATACGTATGTAAAGTCGCCGTGCATTAAAGGGCTGGTGGAGGAGCTGCTTGAGTTGAAGACCAAACCGTTTATTGTTGATACGAGCACTTTGTACACAGGCCGAAGGCACAATGCAATCGACCATGCCATTTTGGCTAATGAGCATGGCTTTGGAATTTCCGGGCTTGGAATACCGTTTATTGCTCCCGATGGGCTGTTCGGCACGTCAGAAACAGCGGTGCAAATCAATGGTGAGCTGAACAAGGAGGTTTTCATTGCATCTGATATCGTAAGATGCCAATCGATTCTTTCGATAGCTCACTTTACCGGCCACCCCGCCGCCTGTGCAGCGGCAACTCTGAAGACGCTTGGGATGGGCTGTGCAAGTCGAAAGGGCAAAATGAGACAGCATGCAGCCATGAGGCCTAAGGTCAGTAACGATTGCACGCTTTGTGGAGATTGTTTCGACCACTGTCCGGCTGATGCAATTACACTCGATGACGTTAAGGCACATATCGACCGGGACAAGTGTATCGGCTGTGGCGAGTGCGTGGCTGTGTGCAGGTTTGGTGCTGTTAAATATGACTGGGGCGCTGAGAACCGCTTGCTCCAAAAGAGCATCGCTGAGCATGCACTTGGCGTGGTAAAGGGTAAGGAGAACAGGGTAGCGTTCTTTAATTTTGTTATTTTCGTTACAGATGGATGTGATTGTTTCGACAGGCAGGATCTGCCCAAAATTGTGGATGATATTGGCATACTTGCCTCGACCGACCCTGTAGCAGTGGATAAGGCGTCGATAGACCTGGTCGAAAGCAGAAGTGGCACAACAATACCTCGGTTATTGGGAAAAGATAAGCTGGACCCTCGTTATCAGATTGAGCACGCAGAGCGCGTTGGCCTGGGCAGCACCGATTATAAGCTTATAGAGGTTGATTAGTGCTGCCGCTGCTCGGCTTGCCCCGTTAGAAGTAAAGCACCAGAACTGCTGCGGACTTCTAACGGGGCTTGTATATACTGATGTTGAGAAAAAATTCAAATTTGTAATATTTTATTGACGAACGGTTTGATTTGTGTTGTAGTATATATGTTGTGAGTGCGTCCGGGCGGTTTCGCCCACTTAAAGATAAAGGCACATCGCAGCAGGGAGACAGGGTGACGAAGTATTTGCTATAAAATTGCCTTTGTCTCCCCTTTTTCATATCCTCCAAAATTTGTTGTTGACCCTTACCCCGCCTTTTTAAGCCGATGACATTTTTCCCCTTGATATATGCTTTGAAATGTGCATAATTGTATCGTTACTATTAGCTTTACCGGTTTGAGGATGTGGTGCAAAAATGCAATTCTGCTAAGTCAGTTCTTGGAAATACTATGAAAAGGTATCAGTGCGCACAGGGTGTGCTGTGAAATATTAACAATTTTTGAAAGGGTGAAAAGATGAAAGGCACAAAAATATTCAGATATTTAGCTTTGGTATTGATGGTTTGTTCGGCCAAGGTTGGCAAGGCCGACCCAAGATGGGGACGGCTGGCCAATCCAGATTTCGATAGCCACAATATAAAGACCACCTTGTTTTTCTCCGGCCAGGCAAAGGACGGAACCTATCCTTATGAGTGCGCTCCGGGCTCGAATCTGTTTCTATACACGGTTCATCCGACAGACAGCCGACATCTCAATTGGGCCACCAGCCCGGACAATCGAACTTTTGTAATGGATCAGATGATCGCTGCCGGCATAAACGTTATCGCGATGTCTTCGTGGGGTGAGGATTTTCTGCCTTGTACCACCGCCTGGGCGCCTTGGGCACCTATGCAGTGTTCGCCAGATTCCCACGATGAGCTTTTTGCCGCAGCGGTGGGTAAACACATTTTGATCATGCCGTTCATCGAGTCGCGGGTAGACTGGGCTTTCCGCGGTGAATTTCCCACTTGGGGCAGTACAGTGGCACCCGGGACCGTCAGCCAGATCATAAATTTTATTAACCGCTACTTAAAAAACGCCAGCCATCCGGAGTGGGCGAACAAATGGGCACGTGTCTATAATCGTGATGGACAGCCAAGGTATGCTGTGGCAATCATCCACGCTTCCTCTGACCGTCTGGGGGCAAACGATCACGCCGCATACGCTGACGGTTTCGACTCCGTGGCCGAGGATGTATTCAATGAAACCGGTATTCACGTCGGCTTCTTCATCGATGCCCTTCCACCGGGCACTTATGCTCCTGGTGTATTTAAACCTTCTGCGAAAACGACTGCACCCTTTCTGGAGAATCAATCCTCTATTCTGGGAATCATGTGCTTCATCCCTGAAGTTTGGGTAGGCTCGTCGGATGAGGCGGTTCTGATTGACTGGAAACGGAATTTTTCAGCCGGCTGGGCAGGTACCGGTATTCCTTTCTTGATGGACGTCTCGCCTGGATATGATGCGCATATTGTATTTCCCGGTTCTGTGCTATACGGACTTAACATTACATGGACACGAGCGCTTACCGAAATGGTCGATGACTTCGGCAAAGACGGCTTAGTGTACAACTCCTGGAATGGCTACACCGAAGGGATGGCCGCTGTAGACCTGGAAAAATTCGGAGACTATTTCTACAACTGGCTTGGCATGCTAACCTGCAAATATCCCCCGGAGAACTGTACGGATATCATCCGCTGTGGACGAGAGCTTCTTGGGGACATCCACAAAGACTGTAACGTTAATCTATTCGACCTGGCGAAATTGGCTGGAAATTGGCTCGAAAGCAATGATCCACAATACCCATGAGATGGCTTTAACAGGTTGTTAAAGTAAAAATATCGCAGAGAAAAACAAGACTAATCTTTCATGCTGAGCCGGCTCAATAACTGGCCGTTGAAATGAGAATAGAAATTGGCCTGTTGATTTTATCTGCGTTACCCGAATGGACTACGTTCTTGCTGCTTGGCTTTGTTGAGGTTAATGTTACCTAAGGAGCACCGATTCAAGGAGGACAAAATGTTCGCAAAATGGGTTGGAATTAGGCCCCTGTTCGGGTATTATGATGATTGGAAAGCTAAGTGATGTCGCTGAGCAGAGATTATTTGGCAGTATTAGGTCAATTTGGAAAGGGCAAAACCTATGAGCAACGATAAACTTTCGAGGCGCACTTTTATCGGCAAGGCTTCTATGGTGACCGCCGGGACGATTGCTGGTGCTTTGGCTGGCAAGGGACACGCCTTTACCAAACCGGGCGGTAAAAAGAAAATAGATACATCAAAGATACTCAATTACAACCCGAAGATGCACTACCGCCGGCTGGGCAAAACGAACCTGGTGATATCTGAAGTCAGCCTGGGCGGACACTGGAGGGCGCCCTGGAGGGACCGCAGCGGCGGATGGTGGTGGGGCAAATTTATAAAGAACGGCGTCCCGGATAATATCGCCAAAAATCGAACCGAAGTTGTATCCAGGGCCATTGATTGTGGAATGAATTATCTGGATATTACCGGCTCGGAGGAGTGCCTCGCCTTCGGTGCGGCACTGAAGGGCCGTCGAGGGAAGATGATTGTCGGCGCCGACGATTCTAAGCTGTGCCCACGACGCGATAAATTTTGCAACGTCAAGGCCCAGCTCCACAACGTCGAAGAGTGCCTGCGTAACATCGGAACCGATTACCTCGACATCTGGCGTATTCAAGCCAAGATGGATGGAACCAACACAGACGCTGATGTGCTGGTTTGCATAGAGGCCTTCCAAAAACTGCACAAGGCTGGCAAGGTATTACACCTCGGCATCTCATCCCACAGCCGTCCCTGGGCACAGCATGTCATCGAGAAGTTCCCAAAGGTCGAGATGTTCATCTTTCCCTGCACAGCTAAAACTAAGGAGAGAGGCAAACCTCCAACGAGGGACAATATTAAAGAGGTCGACGCAGGCTACGGCCCCGAGCACAAGAGCATATTCCAGTCGCTTAAAGAGCAAGATGTGGGATTGATTACAATAAAGCCCTTCTTCGGCGGCAGACTCTTAAAGAGCAATGATAAACCAAAGTTGGGCGCGGGCAGTAAGGAAGACCACAACCTGGCGAGGCTGACGCTTCAGTGTATCCTCAATCTCAGCGATGCTGTTACGGCCGTTATACCGGGGCTGTCGACGGTCTACGAGGTCGATAATGCTGCTAAGGCTTCGTACACGCGCCCGCTTGGACAGACGGCGGCGGATAAGGAATGGCTTGAACGAATGACGGACGAGCGCTGGGCGGTGCTGCCGCAGGAATACGCCTGGCTCCGCGACTGGCAAGTTGTTTAGACCCAGGTTTATCCTGGGAGTTTTTTAGCCCGTGTTTTCACAGGAGAAAGTTATGTTCCACAGATTCGTTATTGTTACCTCTATAATAACGTTGGCATTCTCCGTCGGTTGTGCACAAGCTGTTGAAAGTAACAAAGTAGGTGTGGACCATACCGAAGCAGGATTCGTTCAAATCTTCAACGGAAGGGACCTGACCGGATGGGATGGCGAACCTCGCTTTTGGTCTGTAAAGGATGGTGTCATTGTTGCCCAGGTAAATCCGGGGATTCCGGTTAAAAATCACTCGTACCTGCTCTGGCAGGGCGGAAAGGTCAGAGACTTCGAGCTGCACGTTACGCTTCGTTCGACTGTAGGCAATTCGGGCATCGATTACCGCGCCGACCATGTCCCTACAGACAGAGACGGCCAACCGCTGAAATGGACGATACGCGGATATCAGCACGACATCGCCAAAGGGTGGATGGGCAGCTTGTATAACTGGGGAAAGACCGGTGCCCAACCCGGCAAGTTCATTGTCGTTAGCGGCGACGGGATTGTTACCAAGCACATCGGCTCCGTAGCAGATAGACAAGTTCTGTCTGAGGTCGGCTATTACAAGCCGAACGACTGGAACGAGTTTGTGATAATCGCCCGCGGCTCGCACATCTTGCACAGAATCAACGACTATCCCGTGGTCGAATTCATTGACAACAGCCGTGATGCACGTCGACAAGGCGTGCTCGGCCTGCAGGTTCACTCCGGCCGCGGGCCGTTCTTAAACGAATTCAAGGAAATTCGCATCAGGAAGTTCAAAGACAGCTTCGGCCAGGCCAGGCTTTTGTTCAATGGTGAAGACCTGAGTGGCTGGATCTTCTCCAGAGACGAAGCCGAAAACCAATGGTGCGTAGAAAATGGTCTGCTTGTAAACAAAGGCAGGTCTCAGGGACACCCCACTCCATACATCCGCACAAAAGGCGTTTACACTAACTATGTGCTGCGGTTTCAGTACCGCAAGCCAGGCGAGCAGGAAAGTGCCGTACTATTGCGCTTCGCGGATTCGGGCCAGGCCCACCCAAAGGGTATCCGCGTTTCCGGCAAAGGCAACGATTTCAACTGTGTCCAGAGCGTTGGAGACTTTGCGCCGGCGCTGCTTGAAAGGTTGGCGCCGCTGGCGTTCAAACCGATGCCACCCAATTTCTGGAATGAATGTGAAATTACGTTGAACAAGGGACAGCTTGAGGTCAGGGTTAACGGCGTCCTTCGAGCCACGGGAACGGGTTGTAGCCAAACGCCTGGAAAAATTGGTTTTGAAACAGGCGGCAGCCGCATAGAATACCGCAACATTGTGCTTATCCCCATCCTCTCCGATAGAGACAAGTCAGAAATTATTACGGATTGATTGTTGGATTAAGTTGAGCACGTTATAATAACATATACTGTTTTGTTAGACGTTTTAAGTAAGAATTTCTAAGTAAAGATTTGTAAAGGAGGTTTTGCGATGAAACAGTCTTTTATTTTCTGTCTAATTTTCATCATGGGGTACACCATGGTGATAGGTAGCACAACTGCGCTGCAGGCGGCGGACGAAGGTTTTGTGCCTTTATTCGGCGGCGACAGCCTGGAAGGCTGGAAGGTTAGCGACTGGTCAAATGTGCGTACGCCGCAGAAGGTTAGCGGGACACCGTGGAAAATAGAAGACGGCATCCTCTACGGCCTGAATAAGCGCACCTGGCTCATCTCGCCGAGAGAGTACTGCGACTTCGTACTAAAGCTTGACACTAAGGTAACCAGGGGCAGCAATGGTGGTATAGGATTACGTTTTCCGCCGAAGGGTGACCCGGCATATACTGCAATGGAGATTCAGGTAGTGGATGATCGGGTCTATTACGGTGGCAGCGCCAGGACTGAGCAGTGTACCGGCTCGATTTACGATGAGATTGCCCCGAGCAAGGTTGCCACTAATCCGGTCGGCCAGTGGAACTCGTGGTTGATTACTGCCCGTGGCAGTCAGATAACGATTGTACTCAACGGCGTCAAGATTATCGACGCCGACCTGTCCCGCGAAACAAAAGCTCGCCAGCAAAAGGGGCCGGCCCTGGCCAAACGTCCCCTCAAAGGACACATCGGCTTTCAGAACCTCAACGGAACAATCACCCTGCGAAACGTTATGCTCAAGACGCTTGATGGAGCTGATGAGGACTTTATGCTCCTATTCAATGGCAGAAATCTTGACGGCTGGGTAAATGTCAATTGTGCGCCGGAAACATGGACCGTACGGGATGGCATAATCGTCTGCACCGGCATCCCAACCGGCGTGCTGCGAACAAAGAGACACTACGAAAACTACATCCTCGAGCTGGAATGGCGCCACATGAAAGAGAAAGGCAACGCTGGTTTATTCATTCACTCTGACCCTTTGGCCGCTCCGGGCCAGCCGTTCACACGTTCCATCGAGGTGCAAATTCTTGATGGGCGCAACACCGAAAATTATACCAGCCATGGCGATGTATTTGCCATCCACGGCGCTACTATGAAACCGGACAAGCCTCATCCGGCAGGATGGAATCGCTCCCTGCCGAGTGAACGGCGATGCAAACCAGCCGGCCAATGGAACCATTATCGTATCGAGTGCAAAGATGGAACAGTTGCCCTTGCCGTTAATGGAAAAGTGGTCACTCGCGGTTCTCAGTTAAAGCCGCGAAAAGGATATATCTGTCTCGAATCCGAAGGCAGCGAAATACATTTCCGCAACATTGGTATTCGCGAGCTGCCCGGCTCCAATCCGCCTGCTGATGAAGTTGCGAAGAAGGAGCAGGGCTTTCGCTCGCTCTACAATGGTCTGGACCTTCGCGGCTTCAAACAGGCCAAGGGCCACCAGGGACATTGGCGGGCAAAAAATTGGATTCTGGATTACGATGGCAAAAGCGAAGCACAAGATAAAAACTTGTGGACGCAAGAGGAATTCGGAAACTTCACCCTCATCGTGGACTGGCGGCTTCCAGCCGAAGATGGAACTGAACAAGTACCCGTGATTCTACCGGACGGCTCACAGGCAACCGACTCGAACGGAAAAGGATTGACCACTTCTGTACCCGTTGCCGGCGATAGTGGTATTTACCTGCGGGGCAGTTCCAAGAGCCAGGTCAATATCTGGAACTGGCCGGTCGGCTCAGGGGAAATCTGGGGATATCGAACGGACAAAAATATGCCGCCCGATGTGCGAAGGGCTGCAACGCCCAAACTGAATGCCGACAATCGCCTCGGCCGATGGAACCGCTTCGAGATCACTGCTATCGACGACCGTGTCACCGTCGTATTGAATGGCAAAACTGTAATTCGCCAGGCGCAGCTTCCCGGAATACCAAAGCGTGGGCCCATTGCGCTGCAGCATCATGGTGACCCCATTCAATTTGCCAATATTTACATCAAGGAACTTGAGCCGTAGTAAAAACTGCCTATGGAAAGGTGTATAGCAATGAATGCGAAAAAGGTTTGGATTTCGACTGCAATCGTACTTCTCGTTTGTATGTGCGGCTTCTGTAACACGGACATCTTGGCGGCTGAAAGAAACAATCATCGGGAAAAGTCGGTCAAAGTTTCTCCGAAGAACGCGCGTAGCAGAGTTGCGAGAACCGGCGCCGGTGACAGGACCGTCTACAAACAATCGTGGAAGACTGTCGACCTTTCCGCTCTTACGCTTGATACGCCTTTTAGCGAGGCAATTGAGCTCTTGCGTAATTCAACCCAGCCTCCATTGAGGATAGTCGTGTTGTGGAGGGATTTGAGTGAAAACGCAAATGTCGAGCGGGACACACCCATCAAAATTGACGGTGTCTCCGGGATTCGCCTGCGTACGGGACTGGAGATTTTGTTGATGGCGGTTTCCAGCGGATTTGCCGAGTTGGGCTATGTAGTTAAAGATGGAATAATTATCATCGCAACGAAAGAGTCTTTGCCTGCTAAAATGATAACCCGCGTTTATGACATTAGCGACTTGGTGGCGCGTCCTGCTCGTTTTGGCTTTGGATTTGCACCTGGCCTTCTCGGAGGTTGGCCGATGGGACAAAACAGAGGCCGAATGGCTGTGAGAGGTGGTAGTAGAGGCAGGGGAGTTTACGGCCGTCGAGCTAAGAGACGGACGGGGCCAGGCAGCTTTGCCGTATGGGGACCGGAGCAGGGCAGTCGAAGAGCAAGCCGGATAGCTCATCTGCTCACAGATACCGTCCAGCCGAATAGATGGCGTTGATTTTTCTCCAAATATGTCACTTAAAATGACTCATACGGATCACAAAAAATATGTGCGCTTCATCAAACAGAGTCCCGACTTCATCAAACAGAGTCCCGACTTCATCAAACAGAGCCCCGACTTCATCAAACAGAGCCCCGACCTCATCAAACAGAGCCCCGACCTCATCAAACAGAGCCCCGACTTCATCAAACAGAGCCCCGACTTCATCAAACAGAGCCCCGACTTCATCAAACAGAGCCCCGACTTCATCAAACAGAGCCCCGACCGTAAGGGAGGGGTAATTGCGCCTGTAAGGGGCGTAACTGGATACTGTCGAGCTCATTTAATTTATGTGATTGCTATCATTTCTCAGTTCCCTATGACATAAAATGCCGGAAAAATATTTTTTTGAAAAAACCATATTAACATAATAGCTTATTTGACATACAATTACGGCAGAACCCTGCCTAAAACCGGTCACTTTGAGTAAATCATTTGACAATCTGATTATCTCTTGTTAGAATACACGGTGGAGTGGAAAGCAGGGATTCAAGTATCGGGCGAACGAGGCCATTGCTCGGAGCGCCAGGGTAAATGCGTAGTAAGCGTAAATAATCCTGTTTTTCGGGAGCGCCTATCTTATTCTGCTCCGCTCCATATTTTTTCGTCTTCGGCTGTTTGCTGAGAGCGGGCGTTGGCTCAGTGAAAACAGGCGGTGTATTTGTAGTAAGACAAAGGGGTCTGGCTTTTCGGAGGAGAAAATGCGGGAGGCGACAGTATTGCTTCTCAGAGTGTACTGAGGACTGGACCCCCGCGTGATTGTCTGATACGGGATTTTTTGATTATTTAGTAAACACAAAAAGACGATTTTGTTTTGTTGCATATAGGAGAAACAAAAACACCTTCAGCAATTTGCGTGCACTTGCCGATAAAGTAAGGGGAGGCTATATGGAGATAGAAAGAAGAAAACCTTCAGGCCGAGAAAAGGATGAGGCGTCTATAAAGCTTCTTGAAAAGCTGCGAGAGCAATTATATTCAGCCCATGCATCAAATAGACGACAGGCCGCTTTTAACCTATCCTGGATGCAGGAAGATGGTTTAGAAATTCTAAAAGCGGCTTTGTTTGGCGATTCTCATGTTACGACGAAAAACGCAGCGACTTATGGGCTCAGAAAGATGCGTGGCAGGATGAAGAATATGGCCTTAGAGGTTTTACAGCAAGGACTGAAACACCGTAGCAGTGATACCAGGGATGTATGCAGGAGCGCTTTGTTACGATTGGAAGGCAAGCCCGAAAAGAAACCTGCTTCTAAAGGCAGAGCAGATAGAGGTAGGTTTGAAATCAGGGAGATCCCACGGGGAAACAGGCCGCAGCGCACGGTTGGTATGATGCGGACACGCAGGAGAGGGCCCATCGGAAATAGACGCTCTTCCAGAGACTAAAAAACCATCTAACCTCGCAATCTCAGCGATATAAGATATTGAACTTCTAATTATCTTCTAATGATAAGTGCGTCTTCTCTTTCCAAGGTGTAACAAGGCAGCTAATCCTGTTCCAAATAAAACGATGGTAGATGGTTCAGGAATCACAGCCATATATATGTTCCACTCCCCATCCCTAAAATCATTCCATACTACAATATCATTATATATTTGGGGTTTGTAGGCGAGGGCACATTCAGTGATTTGTGTTGTTCCAATGATAGGGTCCCACATAAAAATATTCCCTCCTGTTCCAGGCCCATCAGTCCACCACACAATGGTATCTTCGAATATATCTGGTTCAAGAACTATATAATCAACATCTTCAAGATAGACCGTTTGCTGTAAATTTATGTCGTAATAACCTGGTGCGCCTTGCCAGACTATTTTATTATCATGTATAGCTGGCATAGAGCCTATAAGGAGTCCTTCGAGATAGACCATTTGCTGTAAATGTATGTCGTAATAACCTGTTAAGTCAAACCACACTATTTTATCTTCGAAAATGTCCGGGGAGTGACCAATAGATAAACTAGGAGGATATATCATTTGCTCTGAGCTTAGGTCATAATAACCTGTCGAATCCTCCCATACTATTTTATTATTGTATATAGCTGGCCTCCTACCTATAAACAACCCTTCAGGATATACCATTTTCTGCAAGTCTATATCATAATAACCTGTTGAACCTTCCCATATTACTTTATTACCATATATAGCTATTTTGTTGACAAACATATCTATCCGTGTAGGCAATCCAGGCATTTCAACTAACTGTCTTTGACTTATATCATAAACGGTATTTCCTCTACCTGACCATACTATATAATTTCCCCATACATCGGGTTTCCTTTGGAACCCTGGCTCTGTTATAACAGGGATGTTTTCAAAGATAAGCCCTGCCCTCGCCTCGCTTGCTCCTGCGAACGCCACTAATCCGACTATTGCAGCACAAACCAGCTTCTTCACGTTTTTCTTTGTTTCACCAATCATCTTTTGACCTTTCTGTCATTGTCCAACCCCATAAATGACGATTTCATCTCATCTTCCTCCAGAGCAGGAGACCATTTCTACAAATATATTGATTAGCAATATCTCTATCATAATAAAATCGATAAGGGCTTTCAATAAAGACCTGCAAATTGTGCCCACTTTCGCTTATTAAGTCCCTCAAAAAGCACCATTTTAGGAATTTTTTTGCCCTCTTTCCTTCACGCCAAACCAAATTCGTGATTCATGGATAAAATAGTGACAATCCAGGCGTTTTGTTAGGCGCTAAGTTAATAACTCCGGCGTTTGTTTTCTTGCAGGTTAATCCCTAACGATGACGAAAAGGTAAAGCCGAATTCTTCAATCAGGACCTTCGTCTGCTTTTCTGCGTTCGGGGTAATTTTCATTTTTTCTCCTCCGCGTAACGCAGTCGTTTTGAGATAGGTGGATGGTCGTATAATAAAAGTTCTTCTAACCTGCTTGGTGAAGGGTCAAGCAAATTTTGGCTGCCTAATTTGGTCATAGCAGAAACAAAACTCTGTTTGCTTTGTATACGCTCGATGGCAAACATATCCGCCTGCTTTTCTAAGTGGCGAAGGTACCCATGCTGGATCGGCATAAGTATCAGGCCCACTGCCATCAGAATTATCGCCAGAAGAGGAAAAGCGGCAATATCATGAATTCCGTTAAAGGCGAAGAAACTCAAACTTGCTTTGAATACTAAAAAGGTCAGATAGAAGCTGGTCAGCGAAACTACTGCTCCAAAGCCGAGGATTTTCCAGCTATGCAATAACCGCACATGCCCCAGCTCATGGGCAAATATTGCCTCAATTTCCTCATCTAAATAGCCCTTCAATAAGGTGTCACCCAGCAGTATCCGCCGCCCTTTTCCTAATCCTGCGACCGCAGCATTTGCTTTTCGGGTATCTTTGCTTAACTGGACCTCGAAGACCTGTTTGATTCCGACACCGCAGTTTTTACCTAAACTAAGCAGTCTTTCTTTGAGTTCACTGTTGGCTATGGGGCCGCATTTATAAAACAGCGGTATTATTAAAACTGGTGTAATCTTACCGAGCACTATAGTAAGTAACAGCCACGCTGCCGTCGTCAGCAGCCACCAGTGACTTGGGAAATGTCTCAGGAAAAAGTAAAGCACCTCTCCTGCCGCTAAAAGCAGCAGCAGTGACAATAGCTCTTTCTTTATGCTCTTTTTTAGCCAGCCAAAAACTGTTTGGTTGGATAGTTGAAACTTATGTTCCAGCAAAAAGCCGCCATAAAAATCCAGCCCGAGAAATAACAAGTAATAGATGCCGGCAAAGACAGCCAGATAGAACCCAACCTGCAGATAAAAATTCCTGCTCCAGCTTACGACCAGGCCTTTTAACAGTGGTGACGCACCCGAGAAAAGCATAGCAATCAGAAAAGCCGCTGTCAGAAAAAGCTGGACAACTATTAATCGGGTCTTGCTTCTGGAATATTGCTTGGCCTTTGTTGAAGTTCCTTCCATAATGTACGTCTCCTTTGTATTTGGTCGATTATAATAACAAAAAGCGACTGCGCATTCCAAAATCATCCTTTCGATTTTTGTCGCCACAGATATAATCAATGTCTATGCAAAACTCCATCATCAGCGAGCTTTTCGACCAGATGGCTGATATTATGGAAATCCTCGGCGAGGACCGTTTCCGCATCAGCACCTATCGAAGGGTCGCGCGCATTATTTCCGATACGCCAGCCGACGTTGAAACCGTATTGGCGACCGGCCAGTTGGCAAAAACGCCTGGCATCGGAAAATCAAGCATTGCCAAGATCGAGGAGTTCGTAAAAACCGGTAAGATGACCGCTCATCAGCAGTGGCTCACCAAAATCCCGCCGACGTTACTGGAGCTGCTCACGATACCAGGCATGGGGCCAAAAGGCGTAAAAGCAGTCTACGAAAAGCTAAAAGTTACAACCATTGCTGAGCTAAAGGATGCAATTGAAACCGGTTCTCTTGCCAAACTACCGGGCTTTGGCGATAAAAAGGGGGCAGCAATTACAAGGGGCATCGAGTTCCTCGAAAAATCCACGGGCCGAATACGTCTCGACCAGGCCCTGGAAGCGGCGCAGCTCGTCAGCGAACATCTGCAGAGTCTCTCCGGCATCGAGAGAATCCAGCCAGCCGGCTCACTAAGGCGCCGGGCCGAGACCATCGGCGACGTGGACATACTCGTCTGTGGACACGGCCATCCTGGCCGTGCACGGGCTGGAAGCTCGTGCTACTTAAAGGGTAAGCAAATCATAGAGGCATTTACCGACGCCGGGTTCGTCCAGGAAATCCTCGCAGCCGGGCCGACAAAGGGCTCAGCGATTATCCAAACGCAAACAATTCCAGTGCACGTTGATGTTCGTGTTGTGCCGGAAAAAAGTTTCGGAGCTGCAGCGCAGTACTTCACCGGCTCAAAACAGCATAATGTCCGCCTGAGAGAAATTGCCGTAAAGGCAAAGTTGAAGTTGAACGAGTACGGATTATTTAAAGCCGATAGAATGCTCGCAGGCCCAATTGAAGAGGAAATCTATCAAAAACTCGGCCTCGATTACATTGACCCGCTGTTGCGTGAAGACCGCGGCGAAGTCGAGCGCGCAGCGACCCATTCGCTGCCTGAGCTGCTCCAGCCCGGAGATATAAAAGGCGACCTTCACGTCCACACAAACGCTTCTGACGGCAATTGCGACATATCCGAAATTGCCCGGGCGGCAAAACGGGTGGGCTACAAGTATATCTGCATCACAGACCACTCACGCTCATCAGCGATTGCTAATGGCCTATCGCCTAAACGACTGGCCCGGCAAATTAAGCAAATCCGCAAGCTCAATGAGCAGCTAAAAGGGATAACCATCCTAACAGGAACCGAGGTTGACATCCTTGCCGACAGCTCTCTGGATTTCGACAATAAGCTGCTTGCCGACCTCGATTTTGTAATAGCTGCGATACATTCTGGCCTGGCCGGCTCACGCGAAAAAGTGACCACCCGCACATTAAAGGCGATGGACAACCCTTATGTAAACTGCATCGCTCACCCGACCGGCAGGCTGATTGGCCAGCGTGAGCCAATGGATATTGATATTGCCGCCGTAATCAAACACGCCGCTCAAACACACACCGCTTTGGAGGTAAATGCGAACCCCTGGCGTTTGGACCTCAAGGATACCCACTGCAGGATGACAATCGAGGCGCAGGTTATGCTGGTCATCGGGACCGATGCTCACAGCACTGCCGGCCTCGGCTTGATGCCTTTTGGCGTGGCAACCGCTGCGCGGGGTTGGGCAACGAAGGCCGATGTCCTAAATACTTTCTCAGCAGCAAAAATCAAAACCTGGGCAAAACGCAAAAGACCAGGGTAAACGCAGAGTATTTTTCTGCTATTTCATGAGCATTTTCGGCGACATCTCTGCAAACCGCTAAAATTTTGTGGACTTTTAGACGTTATTTGATATAATAGTACTTCAAAGTAGCGAGGAAAATGTATCTGTTGATTTATTCAAATCAGGTTTGCATGTGCGCTTACCGTGAAAAGACGTTGTCGAGGCATGTAAGTTTAGTCGATGTTATGCGTTAGAGATAATTTTGCTGCCAAAAGAATCAAAAAATTTATGGAGGTGACCGAAATGAAAAGAATGCTCTCATACATCGTGGTTGTGTTTTTGCTTGTGCTCTTTTTTGTAAGTCCGGCAAGAGCACTTTCGTATACAGAAGATAAAGATGGGCTCTGGTTCGACCTTGGTCCGGGCCGCGCCTATGGCATTAACGATGCTGGGTATACGGTCGGTTATAGCATTGGAGGAAACCAGCAGGTTAAATGGAAAAGTTGGGACATGGATGGTAAAGGAAGTGATGTCGATGTCGATGGGCAGTTTGGCAGCCACGGCTACGCCTTGAACAGCCGAGGTGATATGGTCGGCTGGGTAGAAATCAGTGAAGGAGGCCCAAAGCATCCTTTCGTCTGGACAGAGGAGAGTGGTCTCAAGGATCTTCTGGATTCATCCGACCCGAACAATGGCGGTGCCTTTGATATTAACAATGGCGGAACGATTGTCGGATGGATGGTGGGCCGATCTGTCGGGTGGGGCACCTACTGGGACATTGGAGGAATGTTCGACCTCGGCTCGCTCGGCGGCAGCAGGGGCCAGGCCCACGGCATCAACGATTTAGGTCAAATCGTCGGCTGGTCAGAAACCCGCACTGGGCAGGAGCATCCCTTCATCTGGATCCAGGTCGGCGGGATAGTCGACCTTCTACCGTCCGACCCGAACGATGGCGGCGCCTTTGACATCAATCGTAACGGCCAGATTGTCGGATGGGCGGTGGGCCGGACAGTCGGGTGGGGAACCTATTGGGATGCTGGATATACCGACCTCGGCGCGGACGGATGCGCCTACGCCATCAACAATGCCGGCGAGATTGTCGGCTATTTGCTGACCGATAGCAACGACCAGCATGCCTTCCTCTGGACCGAACGTGACGGTATGATCGACCTGAATGACGAATTTCCGACAGTCGGCTCGTGGACTATGGCTGTTGGCCGAGACATCAATCTGCTCGGCTCAATCGCAGGCTGGGGCACAATTGGAGCCGAGGAGCACGCCTTCTTAATGGTTCCCAAGAGACTATGGCGAACGATATTGTATTCCAATCCTGATGGAACTGGCTGGCCCTCGATTTATTCTGGTAATTATGATTTACTCGAAGAAACACTGAGCAGCGAAGAACCGGAAAAAGTTTACTATGCGTCGGGGTACGATACGCCGGCTGGACACCATATCGAATTCCAGTATAAGCCGATTGTCTTACGTGAAGTGTGCGAATTGGCGGTTGAGAAGATCAAATACTCAAGCGAAAGCCCGGTTACCGTGGCCTCGGCCCAGTACAACGAAAAGGGCCAGATCCTGCAAATCAATCAGGTCAACAAGGACCCGTCTGAGCCCAACGACGTAATAACATTCACGTACGATGACGAGGGACGGCTGAAAGAAGTTGAGCTCATGAAAGGTGGCCCGATGGGGGCATTAATGGGCGGACTAACACTGGGCGGTTATTGCGACGACTGCCCACGGATACTTCGCAAGCGTCCGCGACGATGCGTGTATACTAACTTTAGTGACCCTAACAAAGCTCTCGAGGTCAACGCCGATTACGACACCCAGGGACGACTGGTCTCACTAAGATATAATCGGAGCGAGTTCGACCATATAGGACAATTTAATTTCGGATATGACCCCAGCGGCAAACCGATGATTATAAGCTATCTTGAGGACAAAGATGGTAATGGAGAATGCGAGACGCCGGTGGTAAGTGGCACATTTACCTACGATGCTAACGACAGGCTGACCAAAATCTACGACAGCGTTTCCGATAGTAACATCTTGGTATGGGGCCACAAAGGTGACACTGAAAATATCATACTGAGGTCCGTCTTTGGTGACCCGAATGCTGATACGATAAGTTCCGCTGCGGTGGACGCGCCTTTGGCCCAGGCCAAACTTATTATATCGACAGTCAATGGCAGCGAAGACGTCAGGGTTACGATTCCGAAAGACAGCAACCTGCCCGTACAGGTCCGCAACTGGAACTGGTCACCTGAGGCCGCAGGTGGGCCCAGCTTAATATCGGCGGACGTGATTTGGGGCCGATTATTTCCGGAACTGGCAGACCCCAACATTTCCGACCTGGTGCTGCTGACACTGCTTAATGACGACGGCCTGTTGGCCGGGACCATAAGCGCCAAGGAATTGAGTATCTGCACGTACGCAAGCCCCGATAGGAAGAAGGGCGGGCGCATCAGCTGCGACGGTACAGTAAGCAGCGAGCTACATTTTTATAAAAAAGCCGATGACGGCACCATCCTGTCGATGCTGACAGTGGATGAATATGGAAATATAACTGTAGGCATCGCCGCCGGGGCCGGTGAACAACCGGACATGAGCTTTTTCAATAGCTGGACATGCCATGGTCCTGCTGGTCCCCCCATGGGTCCAAGATGGGGCGGAAATATTGGGGAATATGATGATTATGTAGGCGAAATCTATAGCGGGACAGGCGACGGCACAGCTTACATTGCGGGCACTGTCACGCCTGGCGGTGTTTACCGCTATTTTCAGTACAACGAGAATGGGGACATCGAGGCAATCATTCAGATGAACGAGGTCATCGAAGCTACGTGCACTGAAGAAATCGAGGGCGATGTAAACGGCGACTGCCAAGTCAATTTTTTCGACTTGGCTGCTATTGCCCGCAGATGGCTGGACTGTAACCTTGAACCGCCCGAGGCCTGCTGGCAGTAGCGCAAACCTTCTACGCTCTTGCTACCTCCTTGACCCTGTTAGAAGTCGCCGGCTTACTTCTAACGGCCTTGACGGCAAAGTCAACGCAGGGCAACTTAGTCTCTACCTTTCGTCCCACGTTAATTCTACGCCGGCATATCGCAGCCTTTCGAGCGTAGTACGGTATGGGTCAACCGCTTCCTCTTCCAGGTTGTCCACCAGAGCCGGGTGTATCGATGCAAGCCGATCCAGGAGACTCTGACGCTCCTGTTTGGTAACGATTCTGCGGTCTGCGGTCATGGCCGCAACGTGAAAACTCGCCCCCGCTTCCAGCAGATTCACTATGCCCTGAAAAGGCAGCTCGAAGCTTTCAGGCTTTGCCCCCGTCTTGCTGGTAAATGCCTTAGGCGTTCCCGCCTTGAGTGAGACGCGCGTGTGGACCTTCTTGAAGCGAGCGAGCTGCTGTGCGTAGTTGGGGTCGGCGCCGATGGGGATGCCGTTGGTTTCGAGAATAAACAAGCGAAATGGCGAGCTTTCCGCTTTTTCCAACAGATTCAGAAGATGGGCCTTACCCAGCGTTGGCTCGCCCCCGGAGATACGAAGTTTGTTGACTCCCGCCTTGCGCGCGACGCGGCTGAGCCGGTAGAACACCTCCGCTGGAGACCGGAACACTCCGTATTTTTCCGGAAAATCCCGGCTCCACTCTACCCAGCAGAATATGCAGCGCAGGCAGCATCCACACAGATAGCCGGTCGCGATTCCACCGTAAACACGCGTGCAGTAGAACTTCGTGTACTTGCGGCGGTCGCCGCGGCAGACAATCTCCTCGGTCCGTCTGGCAAGCTCCAGCGGATCAAACGCAGTAAAGCCCGGCTCCAGATATCGCTGATAGGGTTGACGAAGGTCAGTCATTACAATTCTCTGCCTATGAGTACAATAGCACCATTATAACAAACCGCTAATAACTTCGGCAGTCCTGCCAGCGATGGCTTGTGAGCGAGGTCTTCCCAACAAAGGAAGGTTGTGCGAGACCTTTTCTTGGCAATAATAAAAAGCCCGGAGGTAATCTGCTGGCAACCTCCGGGCTTTGGACACAGTTTTTGTACCTGTATAAACGACTTCCGCAACTCGCAAGACAGATTTTTTGACACGAATTTTCACAAATTTTTCTCTTTCTAAATGTGTGTCCATTCGTGCTAATTCATGGCTAATTTCAATACTACTGTTCCGGCAGCTCACGAATCCAGATATTGCGATATTTGATTGGGTCGCCGTGGTCCTGCAGACTGAGCGGTAACTTGCCGTGTGGTCTGTATCTGGGGTTCTTCACCTTATGTCCCGAGGAGCCCCACATCTCTACATTGTTGTGTACGACAATACCGTTGTGCAGCACGGTGATGCGGGCACGGCGGATTACCTTGCCGTCCTTGTCGAACTTCGGCGTCAGGAAGCTGATATCGTACGTTTGCCACTCGCCGGGCTTTCGGCAGGCGTTGACAATCGGCGTGTACTGCCCATATAGCGATGCAGCCAGGCCGTCCGCGTAAGTTCTGTTGTCATCATAGTTATTCGCCGTGTACGAGTCGAGTATCTGCAGCTCGTACCTGCCCATAAAGAAGACCCCGCTGTTGCCCCGGCCTTGACTTTTACCCTTTGGCGGCGAAGGTGAAGCCCACTCGATATGCAGTTGGCAGTTGCCGAACGATTTCGTCGTGTGGATGCCGCCGGTTTTGTTGACCTCCATATAGCCGTTTTCAACCTTCCATTTCATCCGGCCGCCCTTGTCGCTCTCCCATTGTGAGGTATCTTTCCCAGCGAAAAGAATAATGGCGTCCGACGGCGGCTTTGCCGGCTCATCAGCCGGCGTGATGACCGGCGGCAGCAGACTCCGGTCCATGTCATGCACAGTCTGGTAAGGTGGCCGCCTCCCAGCATGGCTGCTGATAGCCAGGCCCAGCCCCACCACCAGCAGGCAAACACTAATCTTCCTCACTATTTGTTTTTCTTTCATAACTACCTCCTTCTTATTCTGTGGTTAATCAAAGTTACCGAAATACTTCTGCGCGGCTACGTTGCCGGGCTTATGTGTTGTTATAATACCCGAATTGCTCTCTGAATTCCAGCCCTTTTGTAAAAATTGTGACAACTGCCGTTCTCAACAGCTCACGGCTCTGATTGTTCATACTTCATTCGCCCTTTTTCTCAGGCGGCGCACAATAGTACAAATATCCGCGTGCAAACGATGCTTTCTGCCTTTTGCTGTTGACCAGGAGTTTCGGCTCACCTTCCACAGGCAATCTCATGGCCTGCAGGTCGCCCTGGACCTCGACTTTGTCTTTGCTGATGCGCAGATAAGCCCGGTCAGCAAAGGTGAAGCTCTCATGGTCGTCCGCAAGGGTACATGGCTGGTCGTGTTTGTCACCGAGCCGGAGCATCAGGCGGTCGTTAATGCCTGAAGCCGTCTTGCCAACGACGGCAACGGCCAGACCTTGCTCAGTCTGCTCGATAGGCCTGAAATCGGAAATTTGTGCGTTGCATCATGCTGTTCTCCTTTATTTCCACAGAACGACTACTTATTCTACCTGACATTTCCCATTTATCTCTGCTCAGCTGCGCCGCTGAATCTTACTACCAATAGAATACCAAACCTGTCTTGAATATTCAACCTTTCCGTCCCACCGCCATCGTTTACCCGTGCCTGCAACGCCGACGCAACATAAAAACGCCATTGCGAGCGAAGCGCAGCAATCTCGTTTTGAATTTTTATATTTTGGTCATTCGAATTTGTTTCGTATTTCGTATTTCGATATTCGAATTTTTAACTTGCATCGAGAATCAAGCATCAAGAATCGAGAATCGAGAATCGAGTATCAAGCATCAAGAATCGAGAATCGAGAATCGAGTATCAAGCATCAAGAATCGAGAATCGAGAATCGAGTATCAAGTATCAAGAATCGAGTATCGAGTATCAAGTATCGAGAACGTCTTTATACCCGCTTCGGCACGACAAACGGCTCGCGATACGGCCGCGTCAACATCAGGTCAGCTGCTGGATTATCCACGAACTTCTCATCCTCGGGATCAAACTGCAGTTCTGGGCCGAGGCAGTATGTGCTTTTCGCAGGATCTACACCGATAGCCTTGGTGTTCTCCAGGAGGGTCATCGTGCTATCGCTGACTATTTTATCTGCGGTGAACTCTCTGGTCTTCATATTGAAGGGGACCTGCCAGCCCAGCCGATAAGAGATGTTACCCAGATGGCACAAGGCACTGGACAGGTGGCCCTCAAGGATGTCGCCGTTGAGTTCGGCCTGCTTGCGGCTGCGAACGCAATTGATGAAGTTCCCGAAGTTGCCGTCAGGATAGAGATGATAGTCAACTTCGACCAGCGGCTCGCCCTCGTCCTTGCCGTTGGGATAGAATTTGCCGCCTTTGATCGTGCCTCCCTCAAGGTAGAACTCATTGTCGACCTTCCGCGGGAACTCCTTCACCTTGCCGACAAGGCCACGAGTTTCAAATATGAGGAGGGTCCCGCCATAATCGAACACCGACAGCTCCATATTGGGCGTCTCAGCCTGGTCTTTGAAGTTGGGACCATTGACCCAGCGGCCGCCCATACTCACCACGCTCTTAGGCAGGCCGGCGCCGACGGCCCAGCGGGCGATGTCCATTTGATGGACGCCCTGGTTGCCCGCGTCGCCGTTGCCGAAGTCCCAGAACCAGTGCCAGTTATAGTGCACAAGGTTCTCGTGGTATGGTTGTTCTGGTGCCGGGCCGAGCCAGATATTGAAGTCGAGGTGCTCCGGTACATCTTTGAACGGCTTAAAGCCGATGCTCCACCGAGGCTTGCAGCAGTAGCCCTTGGAAACCAGCAGCTTGCCATATTTGCCGCTCTGGACGGCAGCGACCTGCTTGGCCCAGCCACCACTCGAGCGACTCTGCGTGCCGTGTTGGACAATCCGCTTGTACTTCTCTGCCGCCTCGACACACTTGCGACCCTCAAAGACATTGTGGCTGCATGGCTTTTCGACGTAAACGTCCTTGCCCGCCTGGCAGGCCCAAACAGTCATCAGTGAATGCCAGTGATTGGTCGTCGCGATGGATACCACGTCGATGCTCTTGTCGTCCAGCAGCTTGCGAACATCCACGTAGGTGTCCACCTTCTCGTTGCGGTCCTTGAATGACTTGGCACGGCGGTCAAGAACCTTTCTGTCCACATCGCACAGTGCCACCACTCGCACTCCGGACATCTTGTGGAATGTGCCAATGTGTCCCCCACCCCTGCCGTTGATACCCACCACGGCCACACGAATGTCATCGTTGGCTCCCAGCACACGGGAAAATGGGCTTGCCAACGTCAGACCAACACCGGCGCCTATCGAACTTTTCATAAAATCTCGGCGTGTGATACGTTTCATTGTTAACCTCCTATCTTATTTGCGTCTCGTAATTGAAATACCCGGCCTTACGGGAGGCCAGGTGCTATTATTAGCCGAATTCTCGGTACCTCCATCGATGATACGGTATGAGAATCGTACCAAAGCCAATCACATCACAAAAAGGATAACCGAAAGCAGCAAGAATAGCAAGAGCCGAATCGAAAAAAGCCCAGATTTTCCGGATATAAGAGCTTATCCGAATAACCGGGTCGTTATGAGGACGAGCGAAAAGTTCGAGGCCAAGGCGGCAGGCCAAAAATGCTCGGAGGCGTGGTTTTCTCCACGTTGAGAACGTTTTTGGCTGACAACGCAGGCATCGGGCTTTGCAGCCGGCCGCAATAGAGCGGGTTATTGGGATAGGCTCTTAGCCTATAAAGATCAGACACACCTGCATTTCCTCTCCGAATCTCCTGCGATGCGCAGTTTTTCAAATCCACCCACCGGTCAGCCCGGGCACTCTGGGGTATGTAAAGATATTTGTCATCTGTGTGTCGGCTCACTTCTACCAGATTTAGAGCTTATCCGAATAACCGGGTCGTTATGAGGCCGAGCGAAAAGTTCGAGGCCAAGGCGGCAGGCCAAAAATGCTCGGAGGCGTGGTTTTCTCCACGTTGAGAACGTTTTTGGCCGACAACGCAGGCATCGGGCTTTGCA
>JAUXAB010000076.1 GCA_030615025.1 Phycisphaerae bacterium
GGCCAGCGCCTGGCGTTCAGCCTCGAAGCGGGCGATGACCTGTTTGGTATCCATGCCTGGCTTGATGACCTTCAGCGCCACTCGGCGTTTGACCGGTCTCTGCCGCTCAGCTAAGTAGACCACTCCGAAACCGCCTTCGCCTAAGATGCTGAGCAGCTTATAGGGGCCGATCTGGCCACCAAGTCCGACCGCTGAACCACCCATGCTGGCGGTGGGAATGGATTCTTCCTTATCTGGCCCCTTATCGTTTCTTTCTTTAGCCTTGCTCATTTGTATATCTTCGCTTCCTGCTACACGCCTTTGACCCGTATCCGGACGCAATACAGCGAGGTTCTTGCCGTGATAAAGAGCGTCCGCTTGTCCTTGCTGCCGTAGTCGGTAACGTAAATCAGTTTGCCATTGCCGGCACCGATTATCTTACGTACCCTTATCTCATCTTGCGAATACGGACCTCAATACCTTTTGAATCCTTCAATAGATTAACGAGCTTGTATGGGTCGGTTCGTCCGTAGTGATATGGGTACAGAATTTTCGGTTCAAATGCCTTTGCCGCGTCCGCTACCATCTCCGGTGTCATCGTGTAGGGCACATTCATCGGCAAAAAGGCGATATCAATTTTCTTTAGTCTTTTCATCTCCGGTGTGTTCTCTGTGTCGCCGGCCAAATACACTCTTTTATCACCAAAAGTTATCACATAGCCGTTACCTCGCCCCTTGGGATGGTAAGGCGTTCCGTTAGACCGCTTATGTACGATGTTGTACGCAGGTACGGCCTCGATTTTCAGTCCCTGGACGGTTCGTACATCACCATTCTGCATGACAATACCGCCGGCAGCTCTTTCTGCGCAGGCCTTAGTCAATACAAGTTGGGTTTCCTCTTTTTGAAGAGTCTTTATAACTCTCGTGTCAAAGTGGTCGCCATGTTCGTGCGTGACTAAGATAAGGTCAGCCTTGGGCATATCGGTATAGTCGGCCTCTCTGCTCACGGGGTCTACGTGACAGACCTTGCCTTTGAAGTTAAACATCAATGTTGCGTGTCCAATAAAAGTAATCTTCAGTTCACCGGCGCTCGTTTCGATAATATCTCTTTCAAATCCCAGCCCTGTCTCGGTCATTTTTCGCTCGATGCCTTTAACGCGCATCCGGACCGAATAAAGCGACGTTCGGGCGGTGATAAAGAGTGTCTGTCTGTCCCTGCCGCCAAAACAGACATTGGCCGGCCCTTCGGGCACTTCAATCGTCTCAATCTTTTCGCCCTTTTTGTTGTAAACTTGTACTGCATTTGTCGTCAGGTAAACATTACCCTCGTTGTCGATCGTCATCCCGTCGGAACCTTCCGGGGCAAATAGTTTTTTATTCGACAGCGTCCCGTCCGAATTGATGGTATACACGAAGGTCTTTCTCCCGCCGTGGTCGGCAACGTAGAGCAGCTTGCCATCGGGAGTGCCTATTACTCCGTTCGGCCTGACCATATCGTCGATTACGCGGATGAGCTTCTTACGGTCCGGCGAGAGGTAATAGACATGTTCGCCGTCCTGCTCCAGGTTATCTCTGCGGCCGTAACTGGGGTCGGTAAAGTAAATACCGCCTTTCGTGTCAATCCAGAGGTCGTTGAGACTGTTGAACCTTTTACCATCATACTTATCAGCCAGCATCGTCACATTGCCTTGCGGGTCGATGGATACCAACCGCCGTCCGCCTCCTTCGCACGCCAACAGATTGCCTTTCTTGTCGAAGTAAAGACCATTCGACCCGCCTGAGTCTTCGCGAAACGTTGACAGCTTGCCACCCAGCGACCACTTGTGAATGCGATTATTGGGGATATCCGTAAAGAAGACATTGCCCTTAGCGTCAGCCGCCGGCCCTTCCGTAAACCTAAAGCCCCCCGCAAGTTTTTCAACTTTTGCGCCAACTGCAACAACACTTGCTTTTTCAGCACTCCAGCTTGTTGCCGCCACTACAAACAACAATACCATCAAACCATACCATTTCCTGTTCATCCCAATCTCCTTTCGCTTTTCAGATTCCATATATTAGGGTTGCCCTAATGAACTATCACGAATACTCTTGATTTGCCGACACACTCGTTGACACATTATACCACCGACTTTATGTCTCTTGCAAGACTCCTGAAGCCAAATATCCCGTACCAGGCTTCAATCTTTCAGGATTCGGGCCAGGGTGAACTGATTCCGGCGAACATTCATATTACCGGTAGCGTTAGTTTGAACAACAGCTCTCCGGGTGTCGGGATGCAGGAACCAGTTATGATGTATCTCAGCACTTTGCTTGGGCCGCCCCCGAATAACAATTGCACGCACCGATGTTGCCCGGAACGTATTGTGATGAATCTTAATCGAGTCGCCTGCGATATCTGTTCCGTCCTTTCGGTCCCTACCGCCGTGCATGTCGAAGCTATGACCGTTTGCATTCTCAAGGACAAGATTGTAGCGTGCCTCGTAACTGGTGCCGGGCCTGCCGGTACCGGCGATATGGTGACGGCACCAGTCGAACAGATTGACCTCGATAAGAGCATCAGCCTGGTCGAGGCATACACCGTATCCCAGACCGGAACGTTGATTGTGGTGGATGTAATTGTGGTGAATGTGTGCCTTCGATGCTCCGCGCTTAAGAAACACTGCTGCGTGACTGAAGCCCCAAAGTTCGCAGTTATCCACCTCAAGTTCAGGATATGAGCAGATTATCCCGTCGGAGTTCGGAATACTGTAGTATCGTCCTTCCTTGTGCAATTGTCGCATCTGTTCGGTTCTGCGTTTCTGGTCCGGCCCGCGCAGACGCAGGCCGGTGACACGCACCTTTTCTCCGCCGGCCAGAAACAGTGGAGACGTCGCAAGCTCATTGCTGTACAGCAGAGCGCCCTGCGAATTTCCCCGGCCCCGACCACTTGCAATGGTTACCCCGCCGGGGATTACTATTTTCTGTTTGCCAGTCAGGTCTATCTCGGCTTTGTCGTCCACGTAAACCACCTGTCCGGCCTTAGCTTGTTTAAGAGCAGCGAGTAATTCTTCCAGGGCCTTCACTTGATAATCACTCTGCGACACTAATCGCCGGTATCCTTTAGCACCTCCAATAGGGTCTCCAGTAGGATTTACCTCGGCTCCAAAACTTTCTTTTTCAACTGCTGCCTTTGGCTTGACCTTCAACTTTGCCAGATAAATGCTGGTCTTACCTTCATGGCCGGAGTAATAGCTGACATAAAGCATATCCTCAAACCAAACCAGTCCCGGATAACTCGTATCGCCGCCGCTCGGCAGTTTCAACAATTTCGTCATCGTGCCGTTTTTGACATCGATGTAGGTCAGCGCCGTGTGCGCCCCGCCCTCGTGCATCCGGCCCGCACCAATCCAATGACCGCCGGGTATTTTGATAAAGTTGGGGCCGCCGAATCCATTGTAACTTCCTCCGAGGTCGTGCCATCGCCACTTCTTGTAACCCGGCTTACTCACCCCAAGCATCGCGCTACTTGGTTTATCCCTGTGCCGGTCACGCCGCACGAGCGCATAACAAGTGTCATCGGTGTCAAACCGCAGTGTTACTTCGGTGGGATACCCCGTGCCAAAGAGCTTATCTACGTGGCACTGGTAGTCTGTCCCGTTGTCGCTCACAAGCAATTCGAGGTAGGGCATCCTTTCTCCTGCTGCGTATGAAACGCCGTATGCCTTTCCTTTATGCCAGGTGACGCACCACAGCCACCGCCCCGGCTCAACAACTATTCGCGGCTTAGTCCATTGACAGCCATCTTGTGAAAAACAAACGAAAGAACCGGTCGGCGCACCCTGATTGTCTTGTTTTCGTGGAGCGGCACCACCAAGCAGCATTAACCTGCCATCCGGCGTTACCGATAAGTGCGCATCCCGCAGGTCATAGCCCGCCAGCGCAACAAGGGCCGCCGATTCCCAGAGATTTGCGTCTTTGGATTCAAGGACTCGTATCCTGCCGTCGGTTGAAACATGCCCTCTGCCCTCGCGAAACGCGCAGTAGAACCGCTCATTCCAGCGAATCAGGTCGGTAAACGCGTTGTGCGGTGCCTCATCCCATATCTTCTTGACCTCAACCACTTCCACCGTAATCGGCACAGCCCCGAAAGCATACGACGCCCCAATCAAAAACAATAGCACCAAACCATACAATTTCCTGTTCACTTGAAGCTCCTTTGGCTTTTCAAACCCTATTTCCCTTCCTCTAAAAGCTTCTTAAAACGCCGGTGGTCGCACAATGGGGCCCAGACCGGATCGAGTCGAAGTAGTGGAATTGACATTTCTCCGGGAACGGACAGCAGAAACTCAAGCTGGTCGACAGCCGCATCAAATTCGCCAACCATCACGTATATCTTAGCTAAAGCCCAGACCCGATAGAGACCTTGGTAGGCCTCCTTGGTTACAGGAAGTAACTTAACACCGATCTTTCCCTCCCGAATCGCGTCCTCCTTACGACCAAGGCCCGCATAAGCGATGCCGAGCGCACTGTGGAACCGCGCATCCTCCGGCCGTTCCTGGATTTTGGATTCCAGAATGCTTCGAGACTCGTCGTAATATTTCTTCGCCAGTTCATTTTTCTTGATATACCCATAGATTCGTGCGCATCGTAAAGCTGTGGGGATAAAGTTAAACTGATTATCAGTATCTTCTGATTTCAACGAGAGCCGGTCCAGAGCCCCTTGATAGTTCCCGTCGTACACATCGAGGGTGGCCAAAGTACCAATGAAGGGGTTTTCTGCTGACTTGATGTTCTCCAGTCCCTCCTCCAGGACTGCCCGCGCCTTCTCAGTGCTGCCTTCCCAGCACAGGTATAGCCGGGCTTTAAAGGGATAGGCCCCGGGCACATCTGGAGCCAGCGAGATGGCCCGCTCATAGTAACGCTCTGCCTCTGGGTACTTCCGCAGGAGCAGAAAAGTTTCCCCGACCGCTCCGGCTAAAAGGTTGGAGAGAGGGTCAAGCTCGCAAGCTCTCTTGATGTTGACCAATCCCTCCTCGAATTTTCCCTGCCGCCTTTGAACATAACCGGTGAAACTCAGGAGCCCGCTGTTATTCGGCTGGGTTTTCCGGGCGATGGCGAATTGCTCCAAGGCACGGTCATAATCTAAAAGACCATGGTAGTAATAATGCCCCAAAGCCAGGTGCGCTTCAGGCAAATTTGGATTAAGTTGGAACGCTTTGTCCACGGCTTGCTTTGCCATCGCAAGGCGCTCTTCGCTGCGGTCATAATAGAACCAATACATAGAGGAATGAACGTTCGAGAGCCGGGCGTAGGCTAAGGCAAACTTAGGGTCCAGCTCGACCGCCCTCTCATACATTCGAATGGCTATCCTGAAGTCAGTTTCGAGATTGCTTCGATTGATATACTCGTAGCCGCGCAGGTAATAGTCATACGCCTCAATGTTTTCTGTTGGCCTGGACGCAAGTGCCTGCCGTTCCGGCTCAAGCAGGGTGACGTCCAATGCCTGTGCCACCCGCTCAGCTAAGTCAGACTGGACACGGAAGACCTCACTCATATCATCATCATAAATCTGCGCCCACACGTGCGTGTCGTCGGAAGCCCTGATAAGCTGAGGTATTATCCGCACTCTGCTGGTCGGGTCTGATGGCCGCTCACGCTGGACTGTGCCTTCCAGAATATAATCAACATCTAACTCTCGGCCTATAACCTGTGTACTTTTTCTGGTGTCCTTGTACTGTATTGCGCTCTGACGTGAGATGACACCCAACCCATGAATAACCGCTAAACGAGCTGTGATGGCATCGGTGATGCCGGCGGCGAAGTACTCGTCCTCGGCAGGCCCCAGATTCTCAAACGGCAGAACCACCAGCCGTATCTCCTTTGAAGAAGGTGGAGTCGGCTGTTTTAAAATAAACCGTACAACTACAGCGAACAGGACAATGATAATAGCCGCACCAATAATCATTGCCATTCTTCGTAACTTCGCAGGAATGGTCACCGGCCGTGCGGTCGCCGGTAAGTTCAGCGTTTCGTTGATTTCAATAAACGCATCTCCGATGTGCTGAAGCCGCCGATGCCGGTCTTTCTCCAGGCAACGACGCACCAGAACCTGGATGTTTGCCGGCGTCGCCTGGGGCAGCGCCTGCCAGTCGGGGTCGTGCTCGAGGATACCGGCCATCGTGTCGGAAACCGTCTCGCCTTTGAACGGAACCCTGCCGGTCAGCATCTCGTACAGCACGCAGCCAAACGACCAGATGTCGCCGCGCTCGTCGGTCGGCTCGCCGCGGACCTGCTCCGGACTCATATAGCTCGGTGTGCCGAGTACCTGGCCCGGCTGGGTGATGGTGCTTTGTTGGTCCAGCGTTTCACCGCCGACCGCCTTGGCCAGCCCGAAGTCCAGCACCTTCACCTTGCCTTCCGGCGTTATCTTGATGTTGCCCGCCTTCAGGTCGCGGTGGATAATGCCATGCTCGTGTGCCGCCGCCATCGCCTCGGCAATTTGCAGCCCAATCGTTAGTGCCTCTTCCAGCTTGAGCCGTCCACGCCGGATTCGTTCAGCTAACGTGTCACCGGGGACATATTCGAGGACCAGAAAACCGGCCCCTTCAGCTTCTTTGAGCTCCTCGTAAATTGTGGCGATGTTCGGATGATTCAACGATGCCAGAACCCGGGCCTCGCGGGCGAAACGCGACCGCGCCTTCGGGTTGTCCATCAGCTCGGCCGGCAGACTCTTGATAGCAACGGGGCGGTCGAGCTTGGTGTCGTGGGCTAAGTAGACAACTCCTGCACCTCCGCGTCCGAGCTCCCGCTCGATACGGAACTGACCAATCTGGCCGCCCGGCCGGACCTCCGAATCCGCAAAGCTCGCTGTCGGAGAAATCTCCTCCTCACCCGGCCCCTCCGAGGGGCGGGGCTCACCCTGCCGCTTTTCGTTTTTTTCCTCAGCGTTACTCATCACAACCACTCACCTATAACAATAGCAAAAACTCAATGAGTCAAACATCTTGAAATAACTTAATCAAAGCATCACCATTTTTTCCCCGGCGGCACGAGCCGTTTCAACTCCTCAAACCAATTGAGTACGACATGGATCTCAGGAGGCGTCGATTCCTGCGATTCTTGAATCATGAGAAACCGCCCATCGGGTGCAACGTCGTAGTTGTGATATTCGTTAGTTAGATACCGTCCTTTGAACAGAACCTCGGTCCCCGTTACCTTGAACTCCGGCTGTGTCTCAACAGTCGCGGCCATCATTCTGTCGCCCCAGCGATAGAATAACTCTTTGCCGTCCCGTGACCAGACGGGCAGCTGACCGCCTTCAGTCGAAATCATGACCTTTGGACCCGGGCCGGGATACGGCTCTACGTAGACCTCCCACCAGCGGGTCTCATCTGAGGTGTAGGCAATCCACCGGCCGTCGGGCGACCACACGCCTTGTCTCTGCATATTATCCCTTTGGATAAAGGGCCGCGGACGGTGTTTTTCGCTCTGCTCCAGCGGGACCACCCAGATGTCATGCAGTAACTTCGAATTTGGATCATACGTAGTAACGAGCATTTCCTTGCCGTCGGGCGAACAGGACGTCATCCAGTAAGTAGTGTCTTCCAACGTACCGAGCAACTCTGGTTCGCCGCTCCCGTCCGCAATTAGCCCAAATATTTGACGCTCTCCAGCTTCCCTTGACTGGAACACTGCCCGTTTGCCGTTCGGTGCCCAAATCGGAAAACGGCTACGTCCGTCAGACGTAAGTCGATTTAGCGTGTGGCGCATCAAGTCGTATATCCAAACGTCCCTATTGGCCCCATCTTGGATATCAAAGGCCAGCCGCGACCCATTGGGGGAAATTGCCACGGTCTGATAGTTGCGTGGGGTTGCCGCCGCCAACGGCTCGACCTGCCCATTTCTATCTACCCAGACCGGCCTCAACTCAGCGCTGCGCGCTTCGACCGGAATATACGCCAGCGTCCCATCCTGGGCAATGGTGAAATGCGCTGACCAGCTGTCCGGCGGCGTGGTTCTGACATCCGGGACCACTGGAACAGAAGAGCCAACCACCTTGAGCTGCTCGAGGTTAAAACGCACCGCATAGAGGGTTTCTTTACGAGCATAAACGATGTGCCCGGTGGGCACGTATCGCGCGTAAGTTCCACCTTTAAATAACTTGTGGCGCTCGCCCGTCTCCAATGAATATACCTCGATATCGGGTCCTCCCCAGCATACATTGATAAAGAGCACCGCCTTGCCGCCCGGCAGGATTTGCGGCCAGATATGCCGCCGCTCGCCATGGCTCGGATCGAGGACGGTTAATTGCTCCAAGCCTTCTCCAGAGGCCGAGATACGCCAGAGGCCTTCCCACCACTCAGGCGTAAAAATGATGGTGTCATCAGCTCCCCAGCTGCCACCACGGAACTGCATGCTGCCGCACAGGACCATAGGCTCCCCGCCCTTTATGGATACTTTCTTGAGCTTCTTCTGGAAGTGGTCGACATATCCCAGCCATTGCCCGTCGGGCGAAAAGAACGGGCTAACCGCGCTTTCAGTACCTGGCAGCGGTCTGACCTTGAGTTTATCCAGTTCGCGTAAATAAAGTTTCCTTCTGCCAGCGCTGTCCTCGCCGACGTAAGCCAGGAGTCTGCCATCGGGCGACAGAGCCAGGGCATGGTGCCATAACGCTTCAAACCCAAGAATCATCTCTGGACGGATAACAAAGTGCCGTATGGACCGGCTAACTGGTGGGCCTGGTTGCGGGGGACGCTTCAGATTCCATATCACCAAGCTTGTCACGACCGCAACCACGATTAAGCAAACTGCTCCCCACGCTATCAGTCGCCGCAGTCCCACAGGCCGCATTTTTTCAACCGTCTCCACGCTGACCGTAAGTGAGCTCAGCGTCTCGTCGATTTCGATGCTCGCATCTCCGATGTCCCGAAGCCGCCGACGGGGGTCTTTCTTAAGGCAACGACGCAGTAGAGACCGGATATCAGCCGGGGTGCTCTGGGGCAGCGCCTGCCAGTCGGGAGTGCGCTCGAGAACACCGGCCATCGTGTCAGAAATCGTCTTGCCTGTGAAGGGGACCCTTCCGGTCAGCATCTCGTAAAGCACACAGCCGAACGACCAGATGTCGCTGCGCTCGTCGGTCGGCTGACCGCGGACCTGCTCCGGACTCATATAGGATGGCGTGCCCATCACTTGGCCCGGCTCCGTGATGGTGCTTTGCTGGTCCAGTGTTTCACCGCCGACCGCCTTGGCCAGGCCGAAATCCAGAACCTTTACCTTCCCTTCCGGCGTTATCTTGATATTGCCCGCCTTCAGGTCGCGGTGGATAACGCCATGCTCGTGTGCCGCCGCCACCGCCTCAGCAATTTGCAGCCCAATCGTTAGCGCCTCCTCCACCTTGAGTCGTCCACGCCCGATTCGCTCGGCCAGCGTGTCACCGGGGACATATTCGAGGACCAGATAGCCGGCGCCCTCGGCTTCTTTGAGCTCCTCGTAAATTGTGGCGATGTTCGGATGATTCAACGATGCCAGAACCCGGGCCTCGCGGGCGAAACGCGACCGCGCCTTGGGATTGTCCATCAGCTCGGCCGGCAGACTCTTGATAGCAACGGAGCGGTCGAGCTTGGTATCGTGGGCTAAATAGACAACTCCCCCGCCTCCACGCCCAATCTCTGCCTCGATGCGGAACTGGCCAATCTTCCCGCCTGGCCGGACCTCCGAATCCACAAAGCTCGCGGTGGGAGGTATCTCTTCATCACACCGTCCCTTATCGTTTTTCGCTTCTGCATCGCTCATCAATATCCCTCACCGCAAATATCCACTGCCCTTAGTTCTGCCAGCGAAATGAACCTGCGAATCCGGCATAACGACAAAGTTTCAAAACAGCCCTAAAAAGAGCTTGACTCGGCTGCGAATGACGATTACTATACTACCCAATCGATATTATGTCAAAGACAATTGTGGATTTTGCTCCTACATATGCAGCTTGAGGTTTTCAACAATGTAGGACTTTTTATCTCGTTAAGTATTTATCACAAGGAGTTGTAATGGCTTCTATCATTGTAATGTCAGGTACCCAAAAAGGTAACTATTACCCACTCGGTCATCGGACAAATGTGGTCGGCAGGGACGAAGGACTTTTGATACAGATTCTCGATGAGCACGTTTCCCGCAAACACATGCAGATACGTTTCGACAAAGACAATGGGCAGTATTACGCGCTCGATATGAAGAGCAAACACGGCGTATTCATCAACGGCAGCAAAATCGATAATCAGATGGCTTTAGCCGACTGTGACCAAATCCATATCGGCCAGACCGATTTGTTGTTCATAGAAAAAGACTTCACCGACCCTGAAAGTGCGCTGTCCCACTTCAAGAAGGTTGGTGAACGGATGCGTCCTACAGTTATTGACTGAAAAGCTGTGCTCGTTCCCTGCTATACACCTTTAACCCGCATCCGGAGTGCAAAGAGTGACTTTTGGGCCGTGATGAACAGCGCGTGCCTGTCTTTGCCGCCGAAGCATACGTTTGCCGTCCAGCCGGCGTCAATGTCAATGTGTTCTATCTTTTCACCAGCCGAATTAAAAACCGTAACACCTTTTCCCGTCAGGTAAACGTTCCCCTCATTGTCAATAGTCATTCCGTCGGAGCCCATCGAGCAAAAGAGCTTTTTAGCAGATAGCGTCCCGTCATTATTAATGTTGTACACATAGGTTTTTCTTGCTCCGAGGTCAGCCACATAAAGCTTCTTGCCGTCGGGAGTACCTATTATTCCATTCGGCGTGACGAGGTCATCGGTCACCCGTATGAGCTTTTTACGGTCGGGGTAAAGGTAATACACGTGCTGGCCGTCCTGCTCCATAGGCCCTCTGTTCCAGTATGGCCTGCGGTAAAACGGGTCGGTAAAGTAAATGCCGCCTTTAGGGTCGAGCCAGAGGTCGTTCGGACCGTTCAGCTTTTTGCCTTTGTACCCTTTAACCAGTACCGTTACCTTGCCTTTCATATCAATCGACCATAACTCATTATTGAGGTCTGCACAGGCCAACAGGTTGCCCTTTTTGTCAAAGTAAAGACCATTGGCCCTTCCCGGTTTTTCGTGAAAGATTGACAGCTCACCGTCCACCGACCACTTGTGAATCCGATTATTCGGCTGGTCCGTAAAGAAGACATTGCCTTCGGCGTCCACCGCCGGCCCTTCCGTAAACTTAAACCCGCCGGCAAGTTTTTTCACTTTTGCCCCCGCTGCAACAATACTTGCTTTCTTAGCACTGCCTGCTGTGATTGCCACCAGCTCAATGCCGAGGCCACGTTCTAAATTGCGAGAATATTTCTTGTCCTTCGGATTGTTCCAGTGCTCATGAACACCGAGACCGGCAAGCCTTTTGACGTTACCGGAATGGTCGGGGTCGTAAAATGTCCCTGAAGGCGGATTATGCGCCAGCGCCGCCTCGTGCAGATAATCATCAACCCCAGACTTGCGGGGGTAACTATCGTATTCAGCACGGAGAAAATCGAAGCCGACCGAATCGATAGCCACCGGGTCCTGCGAGGCAAAAAGGCTTGAAGTCCAGTCACCATTAAAAGGATATGACTTCCATCTCCTTGGCCCTCTGTCCATATCGATGGGGTGTATACCACAGTACAGTCCATCAATCAAATACAACACGGTCTTGCCGCCTATGTGCGAGTGACCCATCAAGTCAACCAGCGTCCTGTATACCTTCACCTTCTTGGAAAAGGCGCTTGGGTGCATGTCGTAGTAACCTTTCTGGGCCGGCCACCTTATCAGTGAGCCGTAATGGTTCTTCGCACAGAGCGTCACGCCGGAACCCGTGTGCGCCTTGAGGTTGGCAAAGTTGATTATGTAGTCGGCCTCGGCAAAACAAACCGGTGCATAGTCCTGCTTGTATCCTTTCGGGTCACAGCTCCAGTACAGCGAAACCGAAGATTGTTTAGATTTGGTTCGGCCGAACTCCCCCGTATGGTCCACGCACCGTATATTCGGGAATTCTTTGCGGAAGATATCGTAGTACTCATTTGCAAAATACGCTAAGCTATCGAAGATCGCGATGTCGGCCTCTTTGGCGCCGACTGTGTTCACAAGCTGCCGCAGCAGAGCAACAAGCATCTGCGGCGACGTATTCATATAATCCCTTTTGCCTTCCAGGCTGTAATTGTCAGAGTTAACACCTCCATGGGTCCAGATAAAGCCCACAAAGTTTACCTTGATAACAATCTTCTCGCCTCGCTTGTACCCAACATTTCTCTTGCCGTGGGTTTTATTGAAGTATCTAAACATCTTGTCCCATGCCACGGTGTCCCTATCCACACCGGTTAGTTCCTGAATTGCACGGGAAATCATTTGCCTCACTCTCGCCGGATTTGTGTGGCTGCTTTCCCACGGATGTCCGTCTCCGGGTCCCTCCCAATCTGTCGCGTCAGGGTCGTGCACCCACACGACTCGCCCGGGATAAATCCCTTTCGCCTCTCCGATAGGCGACAGCGTTTCCGGCTCGTCCGCTATGGCTTCGCCCTCGGGCGTGTTGACCAGCGTGACTACACCAATCGTTGCCGCAATCAGAAAGCAGACAAATGCCAGCCCCAGCCGTGACTGTTTCAATAGCTGTTTTGCCTTACCGAACGCTGCGACTGACCCGACCAACCCTAAAAGCCAGGCAACAAATCCGGATGCCAGAGGAAAAGCCACCCGCTGACATGGATACGTCGCCCGTGATGGCTTCGGCAGCACACGAATCAGGAACCATATCAGCGAAAGCAACCCTGCAATAGGAAATATCCACATTAACCAGCGATATTTCGTTTTGCGCACAAGATTTTTTACCGCCGAGTTCGCAGAGCCCACCGAGTTTTTTTCAATATTGTCATTCCCGCGGAAGCGGGAATCCATTTTTCTTTCGTTTTCTATGCGTTCTCGGCGTCCTCTGCGTTTAATTCTTTTCGGACATACTGACGGAACGTCTTTTCTTTTTAACAATTGCATTTCCGCACCTCCGTAACTCTACGCCGCCTGCCTCGCCCCGTAAGTTGGCCGTTGGTTTTACGGGGTCAGCCGCGGCTTTTATCCCCCACGGTCATTGCTTCTCTGTGCCTTTCTTACCAAGCAGCTTCGCCAGCCACTCCTGTCGCGCTGCCAAAACCGGCGGTGGGAGAAGATTCGTCCCCATCTGCCAGCTTTTTGCTTCTTTCCTCAGCGTCACTCATCCAAAACCCTTAATAAGAACTCCAATACGGTTTTGCCAATCATATGAGACTATTTCCCTTCCTCTAAAAGCCTCTTAAAACGGGGGTGGTCGCGCAAGGGCTCCCAGACCGGGTCAAGTCGAAGTAAAGGTATCGACATCTTTCCAGGGACAGACAGCAGAAACTCAATCTGGTCAATGGCCGCATCAAATTCGCCAACCATTACATAGATGCGTGCCAAGTCCTCCACCCGACATAGACCTACCATTGCTTCCTTGCTTACAGGAAGTAACTTAACACCCAGCTTTCCTTCCCGGAGCGCATCTTCCTTGCGGCCCAGACCGGCATAAGCGATGCCGAGGGAACTGTGAAACCGCGCATCCTCCGGACGTTCCTCGATTTTGGATTCGAGAATACTTCGAGCCTCGTCGTGATATTTCTTTGCCGGCTCCTTTTTCTTCATATACCCATAGATTTGTGCGCATCGTAGAGCATTAGGGATAAAGTAATCCTGATCATCAATATCTTCTGATTTCAAAGAGAGTCGGTCCAAGGCCCCTTGATAGTTCCCATCGTACACATCGAGCATGACCAGCGAATTAACAATGTCCGTGTCTTCTGCTAATTTGGTGTTCTGCAGCGCCTCTTCCAGGACCGCCCGCGCCTTCTCAGTGCTGCCTTCCCGGCGCAGGTATAGCTGAGCCTTTTTGCTATAAAACCCGGGCAAATCGGGAGCCAGCGAGATGGCCTGGTTAAAATAACGCTCGGCCTCCGGATAGTTGTGTAAGAGCACATAAGTGTCCCCGATTTCTCCCACTAACCTTCCGTATCGTGGGTCGAGTTCGGAAGCTTTCTTGAGGTTGGCCAACGCCTGCTCGAATTTCCCCTGCCGCCTTTGAACAAAACCGGTGAAACTCAGGAGCCCGCTGTTATTTGGCTGGCTTTTCCAGGCGATTGCGAACTGCTCTAAGGCGCGGTCATAATCCAGATGACCATGGTAGTAATAATGGCCAAGAGCCAGATGCGCTTCAGGCAAATTTGGATTAAGTTGGAATACTCTGTCCACGGCTTCCTTTGCCATGGCAAGGCGTGCATCGCTGTGGTCATAATACATCCAATACACATAGAGATGGGCCCTTGAGAGCTGGGCATAGGCCAGCGCAAACGTGGGGTCCAGCTCGACCGCCTTCTCATACATTCCCAAGGCTATCCTGAAGTCATTTTCGAGAAAGCTTCGATAGTAATATTCGTTGCCGCGCAGGTAGTACTCATACGCCTCAATGTTTTCTGTCGGCCTGGATCGAAGTGCCCGCCGTTCCGGCTCGAGCAGGGTAATGTCCAATGCCTGTGCCACCTGCTCAGCTAAGTCAGACTGTACCCGGAAAACTTCACTCATATCGTTATCATATACATCCGCCCAGACGTGCGTGTCGTCGGAAGCCCTGATAAGCTGAGGTATTATCCTCACCCTGCTGGTTGGATCTGAGGGCCGCTCACGCTGGACCGTACCTTCCAGAATATAATCAACTCTTAACTCTTTACCTATCACCTGTGCACTTTTTTCCCTATCCTTATATTGCATTGCGCTCTGACGTGAGATGACACCCAACCCGCCAATACCCGCTAAACGAGCTGTGATGGCATCAGTGATGCCGGCGGCGAAATACTCGTCCTCGGTAGAGCCCAGATTCTCGAACGGCAGAACCACTAATCGTATTCCCTTTGAAGAAGGTCGAGTTGGCTGTTCGAGAATAAACCGCACAGCAACAGCGGACAGGACAATGACGATAACCGCACCGGTAATCATCGCCATTTTTCGTAACTTCTGTTTGCCGGCGATTCCTTGCTTAAACGAAACGGACGAAGGAGTGGTGATTGCTGGTGCGGGTGCCGTTAACCGCAATGTTTCGCTGATTTCGATACGCGCATCGCCGATGTCCCGAAGCCGCTGGCGAGGGTCTTTCTCTAAGCAGCGCCGCAGCAGAACCACGATGTTCGTCGGCGTGCTCTGCGGCAGAGCCTGCCAGTTGGGCTCTGTTTGCAGAATGTTGGCCAGGGTATCGGAAATCGTTTCGCCTTTGAAGGGTACCGTAGCCGTGAGCATCTCGTACAGCACACAGCCGAACGACCAGATGTCGCTGCGCTTATCGGTCGGCTTGCCTCGGGCCTGCTCCGGACTCATATAGGCCGGTGTGCCCATCACCTGCCCCGGCTGGGTGATGGTGCTCTGTTGGTCCAGTGTTTCACCGCCGACCGCCTTGGCTAAACCAAAGTCCAGCACCTTTACCTTCCCTTCCGGCGTTATCTTGATATTGCCTGCCTTCAGGTCGCGGTGGATTACCCCATGCTCGTGTGCCGCCGCCACCGCCTCAGCAATCTGCAGCCCAATCGTTAGCGCCTCTTCCACCTTGAGCCGTCCACGCCGGATTCGTTCAGCTAACGTGTCACCGGGGACATATTCGAGGACCAGATAGCCGACGCCCTCGGCTTCTTTGAACTCCTCGTAAATTGTGGCGATGTTCGGGTGATTCAACGATGCCAGAACCCGGGCCTCGCGGGCGAAGCGCGACCGCGCCTTCGGGTTGTCCATCAGCTCGGCTGGCAGGCTCTTAATAGCGACCGGGCGGTCGAGCTTGGTGTCGTGGGCTAAGTAGACAACCCCTGCGCCTCCGCGGCCGAGCTCCCGCTCGATACGGAACTGACCAATCTGGCCACCCGGCCGGACCTCCGAATCCACAAAGCTCGCGGTTGGAGGCAGCTCATCATCCGGCCGTTTTTTGTTTTTTTCTTCAGCCCCGCTCATTAGCGTCCTTCTTTCATACAACACGATAACCGAAACCGCAATCTCTGTCAAGCCAAATTTATCCCGACCGCAGTCTCGTAGGGTGTGCAACTTGTTGCACACGCAGTAGTAAGCTGACCGAAGAAGGTATTGGGGTGGTCCCCTATAGCGCCACTTCTAATAAGGTCCATTATCTCCTCTACTATAAAATTTCTAACGGGGGTTGACGCTGGCTGGTTCTATAGTTACAATCCCAAGGCTTTTTTGGACTTAATTGAAGGTTAAAGGAGCTAATACCCATATATGGATAACGTGAAGGAATTGCTGAAAGAAAAACTAACAGCCGAAAATTACGACAAGCTCATCGCTCTGGACAATCCCAAGATGCACGAATTTGTCGCCGATGCGATTGAGCTTTGTGGTCCGTCTTCGGTCTTCGTCTGTACTGATTCAGCCGATGACATAGCCTATTTTCGCGAGCTGGCAATAAAGAACGGCGAGGAAATACCGCTTAACATCACCGGCCATACCTGCCACTTCGACGGATACAATGACCAGGCCCGCGATAAGGCTCAAACAAAATATCTCCTGACGCCTGGGTCGGAATTGGGCGAGAGTCTTAACTCCATCGAAAAATCCGCAGGTGTTAAGGAGGTTCGGTCTTTCTTGAAAGATTCAATGAACGGACGTGAAATGCTGGTTTGTTTCTGGTGTCTTGGCCCGGCCGATTCGGATTTCACTATCCCCTGCATTCAGATAACCGATTCGCCTTACGTCGCCCATAGTGAAAGCATTCTCTATCGACCTGGATACGAGCAGTTCAAGAAAATTGGCGATTCACCGCACTTCTTCAGGTTTATTCATTCTGAGGGCGAATTGGAGAATGCTGTAAGCAAAAACATTGACAAACGCCGAGTTTACATCGACCTCGAAGAAGACCTGGTCTACAGTGTCAACACCCAGTACGGCGGCAACACCATAGGCCTGAAGAAATTGGCACTTCGACTGGCTATTCAAAAGGCCTCAGGCCAGGGCTGGCTGGCTGAACATATGTTTGTTGTAGGAGCTCACGGCCCGGCCGACCGAGTGACTTACTTCGCCGGCGCATTCCCGTCAGCATGCGGAAAAACCTCAACCTCAATGCTGCCGGGACAGACTATCATCGGTGATGACATCGCTTACCTGCGCAAAAAGAAAGGCCAAATCCGCTGCGTAAATGTCGAAAAGGGTATCTTTGGTATCATTCGCGACGTTAACTCCGAAGATGATCCCGTCATTTACGAAGCGCTGAACAGCCCTTGTGAGGTCATTTTCTCCAACGTATTGATTGATAAAAACAACAAACCGCATTGGCTCGGCATGGGCAGCGAATTACCAGCCGAGGGAACCAATCATAGTGGTAAATGGCACAAAGGAAAAACCGATGCAAAAGGCAATGAGATTACCGCCTCGCACAAAAACGCTCGCTATTGCCTGAATATCCCGGACCTTAACAACTGCGACCCGTTAATAGATGACCCCGAAGGTGTGCCGGTCGGCGGTATCATTTACGGCGGACGCGATAGTGACACCTGGGTCCCCGTTGAGCAGGCCTTTAGCTGGACTGAGGGCATCATACTAAAAGGTGCTGCCCTCGAGTCGGAAACCACCGCCGCAACACTCGGCAAAGAGGGCGTCAGAACCTTCAATCTAATGTCGAATCTCGATTTCCTCTCGATACCGCTTGGCCGGTACATCCGGAACAATCTTGATTTCGCCAGAGATATTGAGGACCCGCCCTTGATTTTGTCAGTCAATTATTTCCTCAGGGACAAAGCCGGCAATTACCTGAACGGTATGGCCGATAAGAAAGTCTGGATTCTGTGGGCTGAGCTTCGCGTAAATGGCGACGTTGATGCTGTCCAAACGCCGACCGGCTTAATACCAAAATATGAAGATTTAGCAAAGCTGTTCAAAGAGCATCTGGACACACAGTACACACAGGCCGACTATATCGAGCAGTTCACAATTCGCATGCCGGAGAACCTCGCCAAGCTCGACCGAGTCGAGAAAATTTACAAAGAAAAGGTCTCCGACACGCCCCGGATACTCTTTGACACATTTGCCGAAGTTCGCAAACGCTTAAAAGATGCTCAGGCTAAATACGGCGATTACATCTCACCGTTTGATTTGACAGCTCGCTAAGCAACGCCTTTCAATAATTGTAAAAACGCTGAAGGAAAGCGATAAGAAATCAGCCGGAATTGAAACCCCAGCTCGTCTACAACGACCGCTGAAGCCGCAGCAAAAAAGGCAGTTGCCTGGCAAACTACTGCTCTGTCGCTCGTGATTTGAGGAGTTGTCATTGCGAGCCCTGTAAGACCAACCCCGTTAGAGACCCGTTCCGGAGCTCGAGCGGCTTGGGCGATGCTGCGGGACCCGATGGAAGAAGTCTCTAACGGGGCCAACGGCTAACTTACGGGGCGAGGCCGCAGAAGTCCGCCTGGGGCGGATGGCAATCTCAACCCTTTGAATGTTTGAGATTGCTTGGGTTCCCATTTTGCGGGGTTCCCAAACACGCAAAAGGGGTGTTTGAGCGTCCCCCGGAAAGGGTGAAAGACGGGATTCGAACCCGCGACCCCTGGATCCACAATCCAGTGCTCTTACCAACTGAGCTACTTTCACCACTCAAAACTATAGGCAATTAAGTTAGTCTGCCCCCGCCCCGTTAGAAATTTTCCCTTTTTGTCCCGATGTATCGGGATTGCCCATCGTAGAATTTGGGTTCCCACAAAGCGGGGTCCCTCTAAGGGGCCCGCCTTATCAAAGCTAATATTTTACCACTGAGTTCGCAGAGTACGCAGAGATTTTTGATATTTCATTCTGTGCAACTTGTGGTTTTTGTTTTCCTTCTATTCCGGTCTTGCTCTGCGCTCTCGGCGGTCTCTACGGTTAATCATTCTATATTTTACACGAAACCATCTTATCGTCAATGATTATTTCCATCCTGGCGCCCTGTATTCGCCCGACCAGGCCTGGGAAAGCCCGGCCGAAAGTAAAATAGTACGGCCAGCCACAAAACAAGTGCCAGCGTGGCAATCGCCAGCACCGCTGGCGCTCCTGCAATCGCAATAAGAGGGATAGCGGCGCCGGTCCACAATCCGCCGCCCATAATCGGCTCGTGCACAAGCTGTTTGCATGCAAAGGCATCCGCAGCCGGGGTTTCATAGTCCGGGTCAACCACCCGCAGAAGCAGAAGTCCCGTAGCCGTTACACCCATTGACTGGCCCATTTCCGCGATAGCACGTTCGAACCACGCGTCCGGCAGCACTCGCCGAGCCAGCACCAGAACGCAGAAAACGTTCCAGGCGATACCTGCTGCTACCAGTATTAATAAAGGCGCCAGCCCTGCCACTATTATTTCCAGCTTTATCGTTGCGATTGCCGCTACCACGAGGAAATCCAACGCGGTATTTTGGATGCGGCGGGTCAAACCTATGTCAATGAGCCGGTGCTTGTCAAAACGCTCTTCAAAAATCTGCACTATAAGGCCGCCAAGCATACAAAGTGGGAACAGCGGGAAGCTGCTCAAAAATTTGTGTTTGAGCAAAAATGGAATCGAGTTCTCTGCGAGTACAAGAAGTAGTTTTATGAGGTAGCCTATTCCCACGGCGATGCCGACCACTACGATATGCAAACTGAACGTTTCCAGTACATCACCGCTTACAGTCAGTTTTCCTGCACTCTTTCGGCGGTCAATGGGGACGATACCCGGAGAGCCAGCTTCGGCCATTCGGCTGGAGTCAGTACCACCATAAACGTAGCCGCGACGGACGGCCCAGTTGATAAGTATCATCCCCACGATGATGGCCGAGAGTATTCCAAAGGTTGCGCTCGTTAGAGCAAACTCTCTTCCCGCCGCCCAGCCATGATATTCGAAGACCGGCCCCATACCGGCAGCCGTGCCGTGACCACCCTCGAAACCGACCGGCAGAATGCCGGCAAACATATCGGGAAACTGAGCAAACACCCAGCCGAGAACAAAGACCCACAGTCCCAGACCTACTACGTATTGACCCCATGCAACAATCTGTCCGTACGCCACCTGCGGCGCCGCCCGGCGCCAGAGACTCGACAACTTCGGCGGCTTGACTCCCAAAAACAGGCACGCAAAAACAATGTTGACAAGAAACGCCGGCAGTTTCCTCCACGGCCCGGTCCACCCGGAAAGCACCGCATTTATTCGTTGAATCGGCTCACCCAGGCCATCCATCGCTGTAAGCGTCTGGATAATCAGAAGTCCCAAAAGCCCGCCCACCACGCAAGCGGGAAGGAAAAGCTTTTGAAACAGTTTAATACGAATCCTCAGAAGATAACCGGCCCCCAACAATAAGCACAAACAGACTAAAGAAACCATTCGTTTTCCTGAAAGTTAAGAAGGTGCGTTAGCTAATCGCCAACGGCCCTTAAGACTTTACACAAAGCTCAACTTATGTCAAATAAACTCCTGCTGCTTGTTCAATAAAAATCTAACAGTTCTCTGAAAAAAAGCCCCTGCGAGCGCAGCGGCCCAGATAGGCTGGTAGGACCGTTCCAAAAAATTTTGGCAGAAGACCACATGCATTACAACCACTATGCCATCGAATCTGCCTTTAAAAAAGCAATGAACTTAGATACAATGGCTGTTGTCCATTTTGCTATAAGCGCATGCAAATAGAGAAGGGCAGAATTTTCGGCAGGGATGAATGTTGCTGAGCACATTA
>JAUXAB010000025.1 GCA_030615025.1 Phycisphaerae bacterium
TTATAGAGGGACGTCTTGTTTTGCAGCCTTCATTTCGGGACTGTCCTCCCGAAGCTTTTGTTTTGAAAATTTGGAGTATTAATGGCCAAAAATCCGTTTAATCAGCGCAATCCGCGATTAATAAACGATTTACGTGCCTTCGGCATCTTTACAACTGTAGAGAACGCTCTACAAATCAACTCTTTTTATGCAAAACGAACCCAATTTCCGAAAAAGTCAAATGAACGTAAATAAGGTATTAACAATGGATTATGACAAAAGGACACTTGGTGAACGCGGGAAAAAACAAAGCCAAACAAACCCAAACAAAGCCAATTTGCCAGAGGGTAAAATTGATGCAAAGTGTGTAGTTACAAAGGATTATGAAGAAAAATGCGGATAATGGCTATGAAAAAACAAAGCCAAAACAAACCCAATTTGCTGAATGCCAAAATGAACGTAAATAAAGTATTAACAAAGGAATATGAAAAAATGTCAAATTGGGCAATTTGTGAAAACAAACCCAATACAAACCCAATCAAAGCCAATTTCAAAGGATGTGTCATCATAAGGGCATGAATAATGAATAATCAATCATCAATCGAACCGTTCGTAGTTTCTCTGTGCCCCGTTAGTAGAGAAAGCATCTCGATATGCAGGAATTTTGCGGCCAGCACATACACCGCTGCCGCCGATGGCACAACCACAGCGAGCCTGAGGACATCAAAGCTCCTGCCATCGGGCAAATCCTTGCACAGAGCCATAATTGCCGTCCCGGCCAGAAACATAATAGCTGTTGCTGCAAGTGTTTTCACCAGGGTAGCCGGCAATCCATCTAATATCGAAGGGCCCAATTTTCTGCGAAGCCCTCTGACGAGGATTATGACCTGCAGGTATGAGCACGCTGCTGTCGCGGCAGCCAATCCTGCTGTTCCCAGGTACCAGATAAGGGTCAGATTCAGAATAATATTAGCAACAACCGCATACAGAGCACTTCGTGCAGGTGTCTTTGAATCCTGCATCGAGTAAAACGCCCGTGTTGTTATCTGCTGCAAAAAATAGCCACACAGCCCCACAGCATAAAACGACAGTGTCAATGCTACTATTGGTGTGTCTGTGCTTGTGAATTTGCCATGTTCGAATATAGCTGAAATTAACGGCCTGGCTACCAGAAAGATTCCTGCAGTTGCCGGAATTGCAACGAATACAGCGGCTTTGATTCCGCGTGCGATTGTTTTGGTAAGTGCATCAAAATCTTTTCTGGCGGCATCTGAGCTCATAACAGGAAAGATTGCTGTTGCTAAGGATATCCCCAATACACCTAAAGGAAATTGGTAAAGCCGCTGCGCGTAGTACAGATAGGACGGTGCGCCATAACTTAGCGGGTCGCCGCGCTCATTCATAAAGCAAAGCGCAATAATATCATCTCCGAGTGTATTTAACTGCGTAACAGTAAGACCAAGTATCATAGGGCCCATTAGAATAATGACTTTTTTAAACGCCTTGGAGTGAATATCCCATGCGGGCCTGATTGAAACTCCGCTGGCACGCAGAGAGGGAATCTGAATCGCTATCTGCACAAGCCCTGCGAGCAGAACTGCAGCCGCTACGAAAAAGACCTGCTGTTCCGGTTTGATTTTCAACATCCAGCCGGTAAATAAAATGCTTCCAATAATAAATATATTCAACACGATGGGCGCCGCAGCAGGCGTGGCAAAATGTCTGTGGACATTGAGAATACCAGCCAGAATTGCCGTTAGGCAGACAAATATCATATACGGCAGCATAATTGAGCACAATAGCAGTCCGAGTCGAGGGCCGGTCCTTGTTTCGAAAAAACTGTAGTAACTCCAGACCGATACTTCGCCAATAATGACAATTGCCGCAAGTATTACGAATAGAACTGTTACAGCCGTGTTAGCTAAGCGTTTTGCCTGCTCCGGGTTGTTATGAAGCTGTTCGCTATATACGGGGATAAGAGAAGCCGAAGCCGCCCCTTCGCCAAAAAGTCTTCGGGCAAGGTTTGGCATCTTAAAGCCCATCGTCCAGGCCGTCATCAGCCAGCCTGCACCGAAAAAATGTGCGAACGCCATATCCCGCACCATGCCGAATACTCTGCTGACCGCCGTAAGAGAAGCAATTTGTCTAAAGCCTTTTATCATTATTCGTTGCTTGCTGCTGGCCCCGTTAGAAGCAAGTCACGATGGTTGGCCCCTACGCTTTCGGTACGAACTTCTAACGGGGCTGGTATCTCGTTGTAGATACGCGTTACGATTTTCGTGCCAAGCTGAAAGGTCTGCACCGCCCGACATTATTTAATAGTCCCAAAGAAGTCATACTGACCAGCAGGCTTGACCCGCCGTAGCTTACCAATGGTAGGGTCAAGCCCGTTATCGGCATCAGTCCGACTGTCATACTCACATTGACGATAACCTCAACCACAAACATTGCTACAATACCGACCGCGAGCAATCTGCCGAAGGGGTCTGTATTGTTCGCTGCTATTTCCAGCCCGCAGCCTACAATAATAACATAAAGCCCGAGCACGGCCAGACAGCCCCAAAACCCCCATTGCTGGGCAATGATGGCAAAAATGAAGTCATTGTGTCTCTCTTCTAAAAAGTCGTATTTGACAAAGGGTCCCCGCCGAAAACCGTGGCCTCTGGCACCACCGGATGCAACGGCATATTTTGAGCGAATGAGATGCCAGCCCCAGGTACTCTTCCATTGCTTTTCACTGAATTTCGTGCCGACAAGAACTTTGCCCAGCCAGGGGTGTTTCTCGGCCTTTTCCCGAACCCAGGCGTTTTGCAATACGAGACTACTAATTCTGATTCGGTGATAAGACCTCATCTTATACCATAGCAGCGGGCTTATTAGAATTGCCATCAGCACAACCAGCAGCAAATGCTTGGTTCTTGCTCCGGCAATAAACAGCATCGTGAAGAAAACCGGCATCATCAGCATCGCGGTGCCGAGGTCCGGCTCAAGAAGGATTAGCACCATTGGCAGCAGCGTAAGCACAAACGGTCCGATCAGAGCGCTGAAATTGCGGTAGTTGCTGCGATATCGCAGGTACCAGGCCAGGGCCAGGATATATGCCAGCTTACAAAATTCCGAAGGCTGTATCTGTGGCAATTTCGGATGGATTCTAATCCACCTGTGAGCATAATTGATTTCAGGGATAAAGGGGATACTTACGAGATACTTGCCGACCAGCAAGAGGCCCAATAGCAGCAGCACAAAGCCGTATATCCAGAAGCTGACCGTTCCAAACCGCCGGTAATTGACCAGGTTAGCTGCTATAAAGGCAACCGCTGCAATCGCAGCGAATATGAGCTGTTTTTTCCAGAAGTTGCTCAAGTCGCCGGTTTGGCTGGCCGGGCTGGGCTCTGCTGGGTGGCCGACCGAGTAAATAGTGGCAATGCCGATGGCAATCAGGGCTAAAGTGGCCGCCACCAGGCATAATCTTACAATTCTAAGTCGTCCTTTTAGGAAAAGGCTGTACATAATGGCAAAATAACAGAAGACCACCAAAATTGCATATATGAACTGCAAAATCGTTAAAAAATATTTTTTGCAGCAAAATGCCGTGCCGGGGCAGGGTTAGCCCCAAAAGCAGCCTAAACAGGCATATTTCGCCTAAATTAACGGCCAAAAGCCCATCTGGTGGTCTTTTTTCTTATCCTATATACAATTTTTCCTAAATTTTAACTTTTTTTTGTTTTTTTTACATTTTTCTCTTGATTTGTAGGCGAGGTTATGTTATTTTACATTTAATCTTCACCAACAATAACCTGTGCGTATAGTTAGTATTTGGCACGCATTTTTCGCCAAGTGGCGAGAAAGGAGGGTACGAAGGAAAAAATAATAACTATTTTTTTCTGATCGGCTGTTCCTGCCAGCCGGGACGCTGTGTTCAAAAGTCAAGCGTTTAAGTACCAGGATAGTGAACAAGCGTAATTAGACATTTGTTGGGCAGGAGTAAGATTTGTAAAGCCAAGATAGTACGGAGTGTGTAGCTCCGCGAAAAGAAGAAAAGAAAGGAAGGTTGAATTATGAAAAAGATTGTACTTGCGTTGGTAGCGCTTATGTTTGTTGCTGCTCCGGCGTGGGCAGACGTGGACATTACGTGTGAACAAGTTGGGGACACCAACGAAGTTCTTAATGTTCTTGTCAGCTTCGATGCAAGCTCGGAGGAGCCAAGTCTGGTTCGGGCGTTTGGTTTGAATATTCAGCTTGATAACGACGCCACTATTCTGGAGGTGGACGACACGATTAATGCCGGCTACTATATCTTCCCGGGCACCATCCAGATTGATGCATCGACGGGTGAGGTCACAAGTTATGGCACTGCGGTCGGTGAGGTGAGTGACTCGCCCGACACACTGCCCGGGCTTGGCAGCAATGGTATCACCATAGAGATGGCTTCACTGTATGCTCCTCCTGGCGGAATCGGCTCTCCCAACTCCCCGGATAGTAGTGGTCCTCTGCTTTCGTTCAAGGTTAGCAAGAGCTGTACGGTTACTATCACCGCGAACGTTGCTCGTGCCGGCAGCCAAGGTGTGGTTATGGAAGATCCGGACCAAGCTGTTGGTGTGAATTTGCCGAGTACCTGCGACGTGGTTATTGACGAAGGTCCGATTTGCTGGACCTACGTCGGTCAGCCTTGCGGCGATAGTGACGATAGTGGTTCGGTCAACTTTGCTGATTTGGTTAAGCTTAAAGCGTCGTGGTTGAAGTCTGACCCGGATCCGGCTTACAATCCTTGTGCAGATTTTACACAGGACGGGGGCGTGAACTTTGCCGACCTGGTTGTACTGAAAAAGTACTGGTTGCAAGACGTTCCCACGTGCCCATAATCGGTGAGCGGACAATACGAATTGTCAGTAATTTGTGAAAAGATGATTTTTGTTTTAGTAAGTTAGTTTTTTGGATTGAATTAATTAATGGAGGACAAGCACGATGAAGAAGATATTTGCAGTATTGATGGTTTTGTGTCTTTGTGGAGCAGCGAATGCAACGGTGGTTTCATTAGTGGATGAGGGCGCTACAATCGATGCCAGTCTCACTGGCGGTGTTGTGAAGCTTGAAATCACGAGTGATAGCAGCCTCGCAGTCATAAATCTGATCATTGCTATGACCGGAGACGGCAGCATTTCAGGTGCGATGAACTTAGGTGATTGCATAACTTATGGCTGGGATCCTACATTGTCGATGGACCCGATATTCGGCGCTATGAACGTTGAAATCGGCGGCGGTACTATGGGAGCTGCAAGAGTGGGTCCAGCTGCCTACGTGGAAATTACTTTTGCAGGCCCCGTTGACGTCATTGTTTCCCTTGCTGGTGATGGTACAAAGGGCGGCACCTTCGATGGTGGTTATTCACCAGTAACCTACTCGACTGGCTTTGTGACGATTGTTCCTGAGCCGATGACGATTGCGCTGTTAGGTCTTGGTGGATTGTTCCTGCTGCGGCGCCGCAAATAGGCCAAAGTTAACCAATTAGTTGGTAAAAGAGGCAAGTCTTTTGACTTGCCTCTTTTTTTTAGACACTGATTTTGCGGATTGCACTGCGACATAAAAAATGTTAAATATCTGCTTTAATCAGCGTAATCTGCGTCTAACAAAGTTAAAGGAATACAAGATTATGAAGCAGTTATTGGTATTGGCCGGATTTGCCGTTGTTCTGTCGGGGGTGGGGGGCTGTCAAAGTGCTAACAGAGGGGTTGAAAAGGTCATTCAGGGTGAGGGGCAGTTCCCTGAGTTTCTGGCTGGGGTATGGGAAGCAGAAATAGCCAACTCCAAATGGGCTTTTAAGTTTGAAGACGATGGTTCAATTTCAAAAATAACACACGTTCTTGCAGGAGAAGTGGATTTAGAGGAAGGCGGGATTTATCTGAAAGGACGCGAACCAGGTACCTATGCTATATTCGTAATGGGGCCGTGTGAGGCCGAATATAATGCGAAGACGTATGAATTGAGAGTAAAGATTATCCTTGATTATTATAAGATGAAACTGCCACAGGGAGAATTGGAAGGGAAAAGTCACGATTACTTTAAAGGGCCTGTATATGAGGATGATAAAACCTGGAAAACCGAGTGGTTAAACTATAGTTGGCTGGAAGGGGCAGATCCGCCTGATACTGATGCGATTGAGTCTAATCCGGTATCGTTGATATTTAAGAAATTGAAAATAAAATAGCTGATATGCGTTTGGTTTAGTAATCATAATAGCGAACACCGTCTTTATCTGTTCCCGGCCAGTCGAGCCGGATTTCCTTAGTTGCCGGCTTGTATATCCAGCCGAAAATACGAGGTGCCTCAGCGGGGAATTCTTCGTTATTTGCTATCATTTTGATTAGTCTGCTGTTTTTGAAGGGATTAAGTGGAACATCCGAAAGATACGGCCCTAATGGGTAACCTGGTGTCCCAACATCAGCATACTGTCCGGATATATTCGTGGCTTTGAGCATCTGTGAAAAAAACATAGTCGAAGAAGGGGTTGCCGAGGTGTCGCCGTCTGGATATCCCGGCGGGACGCCATTGTGATGAGCGGCGTAGAGTTCGATGGCAGCTTGCAATGCACGCAGATTGCTCTTCGCTGTAGCCGCCTTTGCCTCCGTCGCATGTGACTGAAACTGAGGAACCACAATAGCTGCCAGAATACCCAGGATAGCCACCACTATCAGCAGCTCAACGAGTGAAAATCCTCTCTTCATTTTTGGCCCCGATTTGCCCTTTATCTTGTTAGACTTGCTCATTCCCATATCGTCTAAGAGGGGGATACACTTTGAGGAAAAGCTGTTATGGGACTATAATCAAAGCAAAAATGCGCCGAGGCGATCAGCTTGCCAAGCATAAAAAGCCAAATCATAAGTGTAGTAAATATAAACACTAACGAACGGTAAAATAAAGACTTGCATACTGTTTCCGCCGAAAAAACATCCAAAAGCCCTATAATTTCCTTGACATTTAAGCATAAATATGGTAAAAGTTGGAGTTTCGGATGTAATGGGTGATTGGGAAAGCGGCAGGGCCTTATATTTGCGTCTTCCGCCCGGCATAAAGCCTTTAATTGGAGCAGTATAAACACGATTGTTTTTAGGTTTGGGGAACGATGAATTTTGTCTTAAAAAATAATTTTCAAAAGTAAGAAAGGAAGGTGGATTATGTTTAGAAGTAAATTAGTCTTAGCGTCAATTACAGCGGTCTTTTTGGCATGTTCTCAGGTGCAAGCTGCGCATTATACCTCGTCCTGGGACTATCCTGGTGGTGGTGAATGGCAAGATGTAGGTAAATGGTCCAACTCTCCTCCCGACAATTCTCTGTTCCCGGACAATGTATATTGGCATCCTCATACCTTTGACGTAGTCATTGACTCCATAGCGGCAGGTGCTAGTGGTGAGGTAGACATTGGCTTGACAGATAATCGTACCATAAACAAATTGGATTGTTCTGGCCAAGTTGACCTGGAAAGCTGGGAGGGATGGGTTCAACTTACTCTGGATCATGAAGATGGCCTGACAAACCACGGCTATTTGGAGATTGAGTGGATTGAAATTATCGGCAATGTAACAAATCTTGGCGGAGCAGAACTCGAGTTGTGTGACATGGACATTGAAGGAAATTTGTTAAACCAGGCGGGGGCAGTGATATATGTTGATTATGAAGTCTGGGTCGACAAATTAGAGGGTGCTGATGGCAATTTACAAAATGACGGCACCATAGAGATTGGCCCGATGAGCGAGTTTGGCGTTGAGGGGTCCTTCGATAATTCTGGGACAATTTTGATATATGGCGGTGTATGCGCAGCCGATGAACAAGTGCTCGACAATGACGGCCTTATCAGCGGGTTTGGCATCCTTTACGGGGAACAAGGGGTGCAGAACTATGGTCAAATTATCGCCTCCGGCGGCTCACTTGTGGTTGCCTGCGAGGGCACTTTAATAAATACAAGTACAGGCCTTTTACGCAACGAGCCACTGTCCTCACTGCATATTAAGCCATGGCTGCATGCTGAGCCGGCGGATGTAAATAATTATAATTACGGCCTCATCGAAGTCAATGCCGGCGGCGGTGTCACTTTTGACTGCGACTTGGTTAATGAGTCCGGTGGGATTATTAAACTGCGTGGCGGTACGTTGGCTGCGCGGAACATTACCCAATCGGCTGGTGCAACGTTCGAAGGCGGCGGGACGATTACGACTAACGAGCTGCTGATTGAATCCAGCGCGGAAATAGAGCTTACCGGGCCGATGATTATTGTTGGCGATGTAAATATAGTCAGTGGCGGTACACTTATGATAAGGGCCAGCCAGACTTTTATCGGCGGGCATACGACGAACGACGGCACCATCGTGCTGGCCGGCGGGACGGTCATATTCCGGGGCGGCTACAGCGGCAGCGGTGAGGTTATAGATGGTGCACCTGCCACTGGAGTTATAATTGACAATGGCGACGCGGGCACATCATCGGACGGGACCTGGCCATTTTCCGGTGCACCTGGTTTTTATGGCGAAAATTCCCGTTACAATTGGGTAGGAGCGGGTGCAAGCTACAGTTTCAAGGCCTGGGTTTTGGGCTCCAGAGAGGTATCCCTGTGGTGGAATGAATACCCTAACAGATCGACGAATGTTTCTGTAGAGATTTACAATGGCCCGACTCTGCTTGATGATAGTATTACGGTTAATCAGCAGGTTAACGGCGGTAAGTGGAACGCTTTGGGCTATTACACATTCACCGATGAAGCAGAAGTAAGGATAGTTTCTCCGGGAAGTGGTGTTACCATCGCCGACGCCGTGAAATTCGGACCCGCTAATGAAATCGTAATCGACAATGATGACGATGGAACATCATCCAACGGGACCTGGAATGTTTCCGGTGCACCTGGTTTTTATGACGAAAATTCCCGATACTGTTGGGAATCTAATGCCAGTTACAGTTTTGAGGTCCAGATTCTGGGAACCTACCAGATATCCTTGTGGTGGAATGCCTATCCTAACAGGTCAACTGATGTTTCCGTAGAGATTTACGATGACGTGACTTTGCTTGATACTGTTACTAACGTCAATCAGCAGATTAACGGCGGCAAATGGAATGGCCTGGGCAGTTACTCCTTCAGCGACAAGGCAAAGGTGAAGATAATCTCCGATGGTAGTGGAGTTGTTATTGCCGATGCCGTGAAATTAGCGCCTCTGTAGGCCTTTATCAAGTGGCAACTCAATTTAGATAAAAAAAGGGAGAGCTGCGTTACCAGTTCTCCCTTTTGGTCATGGTTTAAGATGACACTTGTACAAGTTTGTGGCACAGTTCTTCATAACGATCGGTAATCTTATCCCATGTGTAAGTCTCTTTGATGCATTCAGGGGCGCGCTTGCTATATTCCAGCACTTCCTTAGGATAGTCCACCAGATACTGTATCCGGTCTTGAAGACCCTCAATGGTTTTAAGAAAGGGAATCCCATAATTACCGGCAACTCTGGCATTGAAACGATAGCCGGTATCCAGATATAAAACACAGGCGCCACAGCCGAGCGCCTTTAGTAGGATTGGGTTGGTCCCCCCTACCGTATGACCATGGATATATGCAAAACAATTACACATAACCTCTGTGAGACACTCCTTATCGTAAATCCCACCCAAGAATCTAACGCGCTTATCCTTAGTGTTTGCCACTAAGTTCTGCGCATATCTATTAGTATGTGTATCACCAACAATTGTAAGTTTCTTATCTGTTCTTAGTTTCTCAAAAGCTTTAATGATAAGGTCAGTGTTGTTTTCTGGTTCAATACGTGCAACAACAAGAAAATAATCATTTGTAACTAATTTATATTTGTTCAACAATTCTGGTTTGACGGATTGCTCGACATACGCACCATAGGGTATGTAGTAGGAATCGCAGTTCCAGTTATCCTTGTAATATTCCTGGATACCTTGGGAATCAGCAATAATTGTGGTAGCAATTTTTGTACAAAACCATGAAGCAAAGTACAAATACTTTCGACCAATAAGCGACCATTTACCACGCATCCACTCTAAGCCGTCCACATTAATGGCAACGGGAGTTCCACGCAGGCGTGGCATCACACAAAGTGGGCCATTAGCTGGATTCATTACAATAATTACATCAGGCCGATTGAAAAAAAGATGCACGAGCGAAAGGAAAGTGTGGGACAGGGTATCCGCTATTTTCAGTCTGATCCGCGGAAGGTATATTTTCCTGATACCTTCGTAAGTCGATTCAGATTCGTCGCCATAGCCACTACGGCAGTACACAGTTACTTCATGGCCGCGCTTGACAAGACGCTTGCCAATTTCCTCAACAGCGGTCTCAAAACCTCCATACAAAGCCGGTACACCTCTTGTTCCTACAAATGCTATTCGCATACTATAACCTGTTGCTTTCCTCTATATAGATAACTCAGGTCGTCTTTTTCTCACAGAGCTTGTCCACTATTGTTTTTATCATTAGATCTGCTTTGTAAGCCCACGAGCAGGATACAGGAAGAGAATTTCTAAGTTTAACACCGAGCTTCTCATCCTTTTTTATCTCCCGAAGCCAATAAATTATGCCTTCTAAGAACTCCTCTTTTGTTTTAGCAATAGTTATCACATCTTTGAAAACATCTACTCCTGCAATGTTTGTTGTAACCACTGGCTTGCCTACAGCCAAATATTCGTATAACTTGATTGGGTCTCCTTCATTTTCTAAACTTCCCACATTATGTGGAATCATGCAAATATCGAAATTTGTTAGATAATGCGGCAACTGAGTATAATGTTTGTCACCCAGGAAGTAGATATTTTTGAATTTGAACAGCGGTCGAACCCATTTCTTATCTAAAAACTGACCAATTAAAACAAAACTGACTTTTGGTAATTCCTTGGCAAGAAATGAAAGTAGTTCAACATCTATCCGCTTTGCAATCTTTCCCGCATATCCTATGATAGGTTGAGGGAGACTTTTTATGTCCTGTGGTATTTTCTTTTCTTGTAAGTTAAAGAACTCCTTATCAACTCCGTTAGGGATAAAAGTAACATGTGTTGTAGAATTCTCCAAATATTTCTTGTTTTTTTTGGAATTAGTGAACAGAATGTCAGCTTTATCCTTTACGATCCTATAACCTCTTTCAATCCACTTCTTTTTGTCCTTTATTTCAGGGTGTTTTGTCCAATTATCAAGAGCGTCGAAAACAATTAACTTCTCATCGAATCTTCCAATCACTCCAGTTGACAGCGGACTCCACAAAAAAAGGATTCTGTTATGCAAATTCAGGAACGAAATAGCCTCCTTTACTTTGCTAATGACTGCATGTCTTCTAAAAATACAATCCCACCAGTCCCTTTTTAGAATCAAAGGCTTTATCAAATCCACAGAGAAAATGTCCAGAATATATATCTTTTCAGAAACTTTCGTTAAGCTGGTGAATGGCGTTCTTTTTATCACTTGTCCATTTTTCACTCTCCAGTGTCTTCTCTTCAACACCATCTCCGGCAAAGTCGTTGGTCGGTCTATTATAAGAATTATCCCGACATCGTTGTTTTTCTCAAAATGTTGAATCAAATGGGCATCCCGGGTTCTGAAGCCTTCTTTCTCACATTTTTTCCAATCATGTGCTGGGAGAATAACCATATCAATCAGCGAATGGTGTAGGTAGTCCTGCTGTGAATTGGGTTTTTGGGCCAGGACTAAAATACCTGTTCCATCTGGCAATTGTTTTCGGGTGTCCAAAAAACTTAATAAGACTGGCAAAGGATAACATAACATTTGGCGTATATCAATAAGACCTAATTTCTTTTTCAATACGTTTTTTATATCACATAACATTTCTCTTTTACTCGCTATCCATAATTGCGATTATACTTATAGGAACAAAAGGGAAAAATGTCAATCTAAGCAGTTTGATAGTACACTCTGGAAACAAATCTCGCATTTCATGGGGAGTCAAAAGGTGTATGGTCTCACAATGACCTAAGTCCGATCGCCTCGCATTTATTAGATATTTCCTTACTCCGTCCGGCAAAAAATGCAATAGTGGAATCTTGTAATGCTGCTCGATTGGGAAAAAAAAGTTGGGAGTCATTACAAAGTACCTTCTTCCCACCCTTCTAATCTCATTACTGAATTTCAATTGTCGCTCTTTATTTCCTACGTGCTCAATAACAGCATTAGAAAAAACTATATCGAAAGATTTATCTTCAAGAGCTTTCATATCTGTTGCATCAGCATAAATTACTTTGGCAGGATAATATTTCTCTGACAATTGAGCCAAAAGCTCTTCGTTGAATAAACCTGTGACCGTTACATTTTGTCTCCATTTTATTCTCTTTATTAGCATTGAATCTATACCTCCTCCAACGTCCAATACTTTATCAGAGGAACTCAGACGCATACTCCGTTCGAATAATAAAAATTTCCTATCTCTATTATACTCGGATATTTGATGTGCTATTAGATCAATCAGTTTTATTTTTTTTGTAGCCACCAGACTTTTACCAATGCGCCCATAAAAAACCAAACATAGAGATTAACCGGATAAGCCTCCACCGCTGACCCGACCACCCCATTTACCAACACTACAAGAACTATGGAGGTAATTAAAACAGATAGATTTTTTATATGACCACTTTTTCCTTTAAATAAATCGACAGCTTTTTTGAACCAGGCCAAAAAGAAAAAAATATAGACTCCCAAACCTATTAGTCCGGTCTCCATAAGAATCTTCAAGGGTAAATTATGGCTCGTAATATGCACCTTCCAATCGTATAATCTTCCCAGCGTATCTCCTGCGCTTCCCATCCCATATCCTATGACCGGATTTTCAACGAATGCCTTTTGTATCTCCCTGTATCCTTCGAATCTGTTTAAAAATCTCTGGTCTTCGCGTAAATGCCCAAAAGTCTTAACTACATCAGTAACAACAGAGAATTTCTGTGATGAGATTAGGATAAAACCAGCAAGAAGCAGAACAAAAACTATATTTACTTTCATCAAATCCCGTCTCTTTTCAGGCTTTACAAACCACAGGAAAAATAAGCCTGAAACAGCCAATGCCACAATATTCGTCCGTGTTAGACTAAAAAAGACCCCCATAACTGAAATAATACACAACGCCAGATACAGGAGTCTTTTTTCTTTTACATAGAAATAGAGGGCTATTAAAGCGGTAATACAGGCGAACATGCCAAAATGAAATGGCCCGGAAAAAATAGAAATGGCTCTTGTTTTGCCTAATATACTATACGTGTAGAATTCAGCGAAATTTGCTTCAACAATCTTCTGGTCAAAAGAAGAAAAGAAAAAGAACTGTTTAATTCCATAAACCAATACGGGGACAGATGCGTAGCAAATGTACTTGCAAATCTTTTCAATCTCCAAGTTGTTCTTAACATAATAAATGCCTATGAAAACGGCCAGCATTTGGTAGGTGGTCTTTCTAAAACCCTCTAAACCAGCTTGTAATGCAGGAACATTAGGGTTGAAAATCTGAATAAGACAAATCACAAAAAACAGTAACAGAGAGAATTCTATGCCTGGAGATGGTGTTATGGAATTCCCTCTTGAAGTTGATTTATTTGCAATTATCCTGACAATTAGGAAAGCAACAATTGAATCAACCACCAGAGGAGCATATCTTGTCTCAAAAATCGGTTTTACCAAATTTATATAAGTAGCTGAAATTAAAATTAACGCTAATACTTTATAGTCCACTTTTTCTTTCTACTTTGCTAAAATGAAAAACCTATGGTATGAACACTCAAAAGGTCTATGCGACTTCTCGATTCGAAAGCCTATTTGTTTTATTTGGTTGACAATCTTTTTTAATGGGTAGCCTGCCTCTCCTATTTCCCAGTAATGTTGCTCATCAAATCTATGTATCCTTTTTTTTATCATAGGTATCGGGATCAGCTTCTTAATGTCTTTCATTTTGGGGACATGGATATACAATCTGTACACATTGGTAGTATTAGGAAGCGATAAAACTACGTATCGTCTGGAAACTCGAAAAATCTCTGATATAGCTTGCGCGAAGTTCTCATATGGCAAGTGCTCTAACACCTCAAAACACGCTACCATTTCAAAAGAGCCATCATCAAAAGGAAGCTTTAATACAGACCCCACAAAATCAGGTGATAGCCTTTTATCTATGTCTAATGTTGTAACACTTATATTTTTTATCTTTTTCAGGTAGTCAGCAACAAACCCATTGCCTATGCCAATTTCCAATACACTTTCAGGCTGGCGCGAACTAATTTCGTTAATTTGGTGCCAGTAGCTCATGAAGCGCTCCGGCGTATCGTATTCTGAGCTGAAGTATAGATCAGGTTTAAATAGTGGTTTCATCCTTCTCTTTCCTAGTCAAACTTTTATAAAATACAGTTCGTAAATAACACAAAGAAAAAACTGAGGCAATCGAAGTAGCTAACGCGATACCTACTACATTAAGATGTCTCATCAAAATAAAGTTAAGCAGTATCTTTAACAAAACTAAACAGAAAGCCCATTGCATTAAGACCTTCGTACTCTTTAAGGTGAGAAGGGCACGAAAAAATACACTTACTATCATAGCTGGCACAAAACCTAAAAGGTAACAGATCCAAACCAACCCCACATCCGAGAGCCTTTCCTGAGCAAATCGGCCTCTTCCAAAGGCCAGGTTTACAATCGGCTGATGAAAAATGATTAGCAGCAGTGTAATGGGAATTGTTATAAGGCCGACCACTTTTACGGCTTTGTACACATCCTGCTTTAGTCTTTGTGGACCCGATTGGTAATATCGCTGGCTCCAATGCGAAAGGAGCACCACCATTAGCCCGGTAGTCATAAGAGTTACCGGAATCATATAAAGCCTGTCCGCATAATACAGCACAGATACGCTGCCAGCCCCAAGCCAGGATGCCATAGTCCTGTCTATAATCGGATTTAATCCTACCGCCGCCATACCTATTATTTGGTAGGAAGCTGTTTTGAAAAATCTACCAAGCTTAGCCCCGACTCGGAAGGACAGACACAATTTAAAAAGGTTTAGTTTCTTGATTACAATAAGCAGTATAATCAATCGAGCAAGCTCGCCTACCACATAGCCAAGAGCTATCGAATGTACTCCGTATGCGTCCTTGAAAGCAAATATTATAGTTAAATTAAACGCCGCTCGAAAAGCAGGTGATATGGCAGGGAAAGCGAATCTCTTATAGGTGTTTAAGGTCCCGGCTAAAACGCTTGTCCAGGTCAGAAATATAATGAGCGGAGCTGTCTCAATCAGTAATCGATGAACCAATCCTAAAGTCTGCCCGTCAAATCGAGTTATTAGGGACAAGACCGGCTTGGTGACCAAAATAAACAATCCTGCCAGAACAAGAAGCCCAACGCCGCTGACACCTAAAATGCCTCCTACAAATTTGCCAACATCTTCGTTATTTGTCCTTGCCTCGGCTATGTAAGGAACAATTACGCTTTCTACAACCGGAGCGAAGATGCCGGATAAAAACAGTATCAGGCCGTAAGCAAAGAAGAAGGCGTCCGTCTCTGAACTTACCCCAAACCATGCAGCGATAAAAAATGGGATAAGAAAGCCGGCGGCTTTGCCCAGGGTACTCCAAATGGTAGTATTTATGGTGTCCCGGACCAGTGGGCGTTTGTAGAGGTTGGAAATTCTTTTGATCATTAAAACTTATCGTTTAGTCGATGAATTAGCAATCAGCGTTTAGCTTTGAGCCGTCGGCGGGCTGCAACCAGGAATTAGCAGTTAGAGAGCAGGTTCTCAGTTAGTATTCCTGCTGAGCAGTACTCATCAATCAATCGGCCGAATAGCATCATACGCTGGCCGGCAGACTCCAATGAGCTGTTGATGGATATTTTAGCCTCAATATTCAAAGGTAGAGCGAGCCGATGCTTGCCAATCGGTATCCTCACAGTAACGGTCTCCTGCTGGTCCTTTTCAGTACCATCTTTTCGCCAGACAAAATCGCGGCTGCTGCCGTCACTGATAGTTACCGTCAGAGAGAGTTCGAGAAAATCCATCTTTTGGGCCACAGTTGAGATTGCTTGCCACCAGTCCTTGAACGATGTGACTTTGCGAATACCTAATTGGGCATCCTCGAAGATGCCTATATACATCCTGCCCTCGTGTGATATTGCCATATTAGACTTTAGCCGAGTAATAATCTTTTGCAACTGGCCAATACCGATGAGCCGAAAGAGTAATACTAAAAGTAGAAGCACACAGAAAAATATAGCGACGGTGCCGGCATCGCGAGTAATCATCATAAACATCCCCAGTCCAGTAGCTATTGCTGTCAGAACATACATAATGATCACTACATGGCGCTGGTTCAGCCCCATATCAAGCAATTTGTGATGCACATGACCGTAGTCTGAGTGCAGTATTCTCCGCCGGTTAAGGTATCGACGAAGTACCGTAAAGAACGTATCAAATATTGGAAGGCCGAGGGCAAGAGCCAGCAGAGCAAGTCCTACAAATGTTTTGGTCTTCGCCACACACATCACACTGGCAGAGCCCAGGACAAAGCCTAAGAACATGCTGCCGCAGTCACCCATAAAAATCTTGGCAGGGTTAAAGTTAAAGAACAGGAATCCCGATAAGCTGCCGAGCAGAGCGAGCATAATGACCACCATCAATGGCTGGCCACTGTTAAACGCAAAAATAGCAATAACCGCACAGGCTATTGCCGAAATACCGGCGGCAAGACCATCGAGACCATCTATAAAGTTAACACCGACCGTGATACCGATGATCCAAAGGATAGTTAAAGGCCAGGCCACCAAACCGAAATCCAGTTCGAACCAAGTAGCTATTGATATTGAATCGATGCGTGAGCCGGATGCACAAATAACCAACGATGCAATGATTAGTGTCAGGAACTTAATCTTGCCTGAAAAAGCATGGATATCATCAATCAGGCCGATGAGGAATACAAACGCAGCAGCGCTAAGTAGAGCAGTGACCTTGAGCTGAATGTCACGAAACTTGTCGCCGATGGTATTGTCCAGAAATAATACGAATATAACTAAAGTCATCATAGAAATAAAAATTGCGATACCGCCAACACGAGGGATGGGTTTAAAATGGACTTTGCGTGCATCCGGGACGTCAACTATGCCAATACGCCTGGCAATAAAAATTATTAGAGGTGTGATTATCGCCGCCAGTATGGTAGAACCAAGATATACAAATAAGTAAGTTTTCATGGAGATCAGTTCTAAATCTTAGGTGTTAGGTTTTAGGTGTTCAAAAATAATCAAATTCGCGCAGACTTCGTCCCCGTCGGCGTGCCGACAAGGATTATAGCTATAGCTCTTAGCTGTCAGCTATTGGTTGTTAGTTATCGGTTATTATTTCATGAACTCTAAGGCGTTGAGCCTTCTTGATTCAACATCTTCGGATGGACCGAAAGGTCCGCTATAAGCTTTTCAGCGGCTTTAAAGTGAGGACGAAGCCTCAGGCATATTCTTGCCTCACGCATCGCTTCTGGTATTCTTTCCATCTCGGCAAGCAGCTTTGCCAATGTAAACCGCCAGTTGACCTGGCCGTAGTCAAGTGCCAGAGCACGACGGTAATATTCTATTGCTGACTTGTTATCCTGCTGTTTTCTATAGATATTTGCTAAGGATATAAATGCCGAGGCGGGGGCATCGGGTTGCGAGCACCTTTCCTTGAGCAGGTTCACCACTTTTATTCGAATATCTTCGACAAGCTCGTTATGTTCGTCCATATCTGCAAGGATGTTGGCGACATAACTTAGTCTGCCGGTGTTATCACCAGCAAGAGCTACAGCCATATCGGGTTGGTCGACCCTGATATATATATCAACAATACCCTTAAAGAGCTTGCCGTCGAGTTGGATAGCTTTTTTGAGCTTCTCAAAGGACTGTTCGATTTTGCCTTCTTCAATATCCAGACAACCAGCCGCAAGACAGGCTATTGGGTCACAGGGTGCAAGACGAAAACCTTTTCTTATCCTTTCTGCCCCACCCGCCTCGTCGTCCAGAATAAGCTTTTCGATTTGACCAAGAGTGCAGTAGGTAGCTCCGAAGGTTGGGCAATACGTGCGTGCTTTGTGGAACTCGTCAGCGATATCACGAACGGACGATATTGAATCCTCAGGAAGGACTCCGGTATTAGGGTCTGTCGTACGACTTATTTCATGCCAGCGGTAAACGTTGAGCCAGTACCGGTATTCTATATTTTCCGGCTGATAGTCCGATGCCGAAGCAGCGGAGGAAATTAAATCTGCAAACTCGACATCCGTTCCCTGCCACTTTTTATTTATAAGGCCTTTTTCTATGGTTAAAACCTTTGCCCAATAGTGCTCGGCAATACGTGCATTATTGGCACCGATAAGGGACCATGCTGCAATTCCGGATATGATAATAAGGGCACCTGAACGTAATACCTTAGAGCAGGATGGTGTAACTGTTTGTGTAGTGAAGTTTTGCCTTCCTCCCTGCCGAGCTAAAGTCACCAAGAAAGCACAGAATATGGCAGATAAAAAAGCATTCGCTGGAACGTGTTGGCCGAAATCACTTAAGCTGTGGATAAGTATTGCCAGAAGGCCGAAACCAAGCCCGTATGCCGCCGAACAAATGGGAAATTTATCATTACGAATATTTCTCGCATAATTTGACCAGATAATTATTCCAAAGATTATCAGTGAGACCAAACCGAGCAGACCGGTTTCCTCTGCCGTCTGGGCATATTCATTTTCTGCATGTGTGAATAATGCAGTGGTGTTTATGTTTTGGAACATCGGATAGACTACCGAATGTGTCCCCAGACCTGCTCCCAGAATGGGGAAATGTCTATAAGAAGCTGTAAGGTCCTTGAGGATCTGCCAGCGAACCTTGTAGTTGTCCAAGACTGATAGTGTTGCAAGCCGGTCGTAGACGGCATCGAAGCCTATGTATAGAATGCAGGTAAATGCTGCAAGAGCCATCACAACCATTATCCAGCCATAGCCCTTGAGAGACTGCCGCCGGGTAAGGAGCAGTGTGGTAAAGGCCGCGGCGATGAACATACTGACCATGCCGCTTCGAGTCAGAGAGACAAAGACGGTTGCTGCACCAAGACTTATTACCGCAATGAGCAGCCACAATCGTTTTGCCAAAGGTGAGCTCAGGTAATTAGAGACAACAGGCAGCGTTATTTTCCTGCCAATAAAATCCTCATGCAGTTTTACGCAAAGGTACCCAAGGGCCGCACCAATTGACAAGTTCATGAACTGACCGTAGTGGCTGTGGTTGGTGAACGGCCCTGAATAGGCTTTATGAGGGGTGGGTACAACCCAGTAGACTTTGCCGTTTCCGAAAAGGTCCTGTATCAAGGCAAACAGGGCGATGATACCGCCGATTAGTGCTATAGCCATCAGGAGGCGTTTTATTTGGTCTGGTCGACGGAAGACGTTAAGAACAACTACAAACACTGCTGCAACTGCCAGTACCAGTCGCAGGTCATGCTTTGTTGCATTTGGATAGAAGCTAAGGGTCATTGATTTAAGTGCCGGCGTGCCGGATTCAACGTTGGGCAAATCACCTAAGAGTTCCATTTTTAGCGCCGCTGTGTTCGGCGAAATGATGCTTAGCAGATCCGCAGGTAATGAAATAAGCTGGAGTGCCGCTATAAGTAAAAATGCCCCTATCGGCACGTATGCCCAGGTCCAGATTAGTCTCTGTTCGCAATGGTATACGAGCTTGAGCAAGAAGCAAATGACAATGGCACCTGATAAGGCGATAACAACCTCTTTGCTCCAGGCCGCCCTTGCTCCTAAGGCAAGAGGCATAAAGATCAAAAGAACTATGAGTAGCTTTTCGATTATGGTATCGAATCTACTTAAGGGGACTCCGATCGGATCGAGATAGTCGGAAGTTGTTTGGTAGTCTCCTGTCACTATATCTCCCTGTACTTATAAGGTGAAATTCAGACATTGTTAGTTGGGATTATATCTCGGCCTTTTAATACCCTCGATGGATTTTCGATACAAACCACACGAGCAATTGCCCGGCTTAGTTTGATACTGATACGTTCGAAGGCAGTTTTCATACAAGGCCTGCGACTATTTAAGTCATGGGAATCTGTCGCCACGAGGACGGCCAGCCCCGAGCTTAGAAAGTGCCATGCGGTCTCTCGGGCCATAGAGCCGAATTCACCAAGCAAGCTGGAGGTTGTTACCTGCAGGTGAGTCGAGTGCTTAAGCCATTTGCGTAAGATTTTAGGTTGTTTTGCAAGAATATAGTGCCGTTCGGGATGAGATATAATAGTCTGAATGCCCAGAGAGGAGAGTTCGATAAGCAATGGTTCGATATCTATAAAGTTTTGGTGTGGAAGTTCCAGAAGGATATACTTACCGCCATCGGCAAGGGTGAGTATTTTATCAGCCTCAAGCAGTTGACAGATCCTTTCGTCCACCCGGATGTCTCCGCCGGGCATTACGGTAAGAGGAATACCGTTACTTTTCAATTCTTCATTAAGGACGGAGACCGCCTCTCTGATTTGTACGGCTTCGTTGCAACTGTTGAACCGGCCCAGTTGATGAGGTGTCGCTATGACGGTGGTTATCTCATCGTCAACCAGAGCCAGGCACAAGGCAAGCGCATCAGGCATTGTGGCTGGGCCGTCATCAACAGCAGGCAGGCAGTGACAGTGGATATCGACATACTGGTGCTTGCTGAACGTCTCAGAGCCATTCTTTTTACTTCCCTCCGCATTGTTATTGACAGACGGTATCATAGTTTGACGTAATTATATTATTATTCTTGCTTAGTTACAAGAAACGTTATCAACAGTAAGACTTTCCATAACCGGTTCAGGCGTAGGCGTTTTACTCATATTACTTTTTCTTTTCCTTAGGGCCGTAGCCGTAGTATCCGTAACTGGTGTAGTAACCGTAGCGGCTGTGCTTCCGTGAAACATCATTTACAACTACACCGAATATATGCGCACCGACACTTAGCAGGTCGTCCCGGGCCTGTTGGCTAAGCCTTCTCGTGGATTTCTCTGCCCTGAGAACCAGCAGCGTTATATTGCAGATTGCCGCAAGGATCTGGCTATCAGCGACCGGCCTAACGGGCGGCGAATCTACGATGACACGGTCGTATCGTTCAGAAAGCTTCTTCAATGTTTCGATAAAGGCATCGCTGTTGAGTATTTCGCATGGATTAGGCACTTCCGGCCCACAGGGCAAGAGGTCAAGCCCCTTGACCGGACCAGCCTGGATCGCTTCATCCATAGTAATGTTTCCTGCAAGTACGCTGGATAGTCCCTTTTCGTTGTCAATTTCGAAAATATTATGCTGCATGGGTTTTCGGAAATCGGCGTCAAGGATAAGTGTTCTTTGCCCGGCCTGTGCCATTGTAATGGCCAGGTTGCTGACGAGACTGGTCTTGCCATCACCTGAAGCGGGCGAGGTGACAAGGATGGTCTTTGCTTGGCCTTTGGGTACGCCGAAAAACACAGTGGTACGTATCGTTCGATAGGCTTCAGCGGCGATAGACTTCGACTCGAGGTGTACTTTCTGCCCCCGCTCTACAGCGCTCTGCCTTCTTGGCATCCTCGGCACCGTACCAAGAACCGGGACGCCGAGAACAGCTGATATCTCGTCAGCAGACCGCAGCCGATAGTCCAGCCATTCGCGAAGAAAAGCGAAGCCCCCGCCGAACATAAGTCCCAAAACGAGGGCTATCCCCATAACCCTGGCCTTCTGCGGCTTTGAGGGTTTATCCTCCGGGCGGGCGACTTCCAATATGCTGATATTGAGTGCCCCAGCTTCTTCTGTAACACTGATTTCCTTGATGCGGTCATCAAGTATGTCACAAAGTTTTTCGGTCCGTTTTAAATTTGACTCAAGCATATAATACTCAGTAGCCTTAACACTAAGATCCAGAGCAGCTTGCTGTTGGGCATCAAAAGAGGTCTGCAACTCAGCTTCTCTTTGCTTTGCCATTGTCCATTTCAGTCGCATCACCTCCAGGTAAGCCTCGGCAAAAGTTTTCGCCTCCTCGTTAAGCTGATGCTCAATCTCATCGATCTTGCCAAGGAGCGCCTGAGTGGACGGATGATCTTCGGTACAATGATATCTTACATTTCTTAACTCGACTTTCATGTCTCTTAGGGTGGTTCGTAATTGAGTTTCAACATCGGTGACAAATACACGGACACCTGCGGTGGGCTGAGCCATTGCGAATTGCTTGATTTTCTCTGACTCATCTGCCATGCTCAGAATCGCTTCATAATCTGCTTTTGCATTGATAGTTTCTAATTGTGCCTCAGTTAGCGCAGAAGATAACCTGTTCAGCCGTTTAAAGACGATATGCGCATCACTTTTCTCAAGAGAAACTACCCCGTTTTCCCGGGTAAATTCCAACAACTGTGCGAAGCTATTGGATAATTCCTTGTCGCGTTGGATTTTCTCCTTCTGAAGGATTTTTAGAACTTGAAGGGCAGTACTGCGTGTGGTGGTGGTGTGATATTCGACGTAGGAGTCTACTACAGCGTTAACAATCTTCGCCGCATCCAGCGGATATGGGGAATCAAACGATACTGTAATAATATCATCTTTTTTGCCGATAGTGACATCTAATTCCTTTTTGAGATAAATAACCAGGTTGTCTATGATGACATTATCTTTTTTGCCGACAGGGATACCCAATTTGTCCTTAATATAATCAAATAAGTTGTCCACTCTGCCGGATGTTACTAATGGTTTTTCGGTGAATGTTCTGAACCGCCTTATTTGAGCATCATTAACTACCTTGGCAATAATAGGAGTGGATTTTATCAGTTCACTCTGAGTATAAAGATAATTCTTGGACTGAGTCATGATTCCTTCGTACTCAGATATGATTTTAGGGCCACTTTGTTCAACATACAGTCTTGACGTGCTTGTATAGATTGGTGTGGCCTTCAAGAGATAAAGGAATGCTACAACCAAAAACGATATGACAGTAAGCAGGATAATCCACCGGTGGCGCAGAACTACCTGTAAGAGGCTCTCTCGTGGTAGGTCATTGCCCTGTGGAAGTGTCAAGTTTAAACCTCCGCTTTCAACTGTGTTGTTATTATTCATATTTTCTCTCTTACACAGAATCCTGTTACCTTGATCTGAATACCTCGTCAATGTCATAGCCGACTCTGATGTAGAACATTTCTTTAAGTATTATTCTGGCACGTGTAGCTGCTGTCATCTCTACGGATATGACATCTCCCGGCTTTATCTTGATTTTAGATGCCTTAGCTAAAGATTTCCTGTTGAGTCCGAAGGTAGCGAATACAATCTCGCCATTTGCGTCCTGCCGATAGATCGTCACATAGCGTGGGTCCAAAACGAGATCGGGTCCGCCGGCAAACGCCAATGCATGCATTAAATTATATTGAATATCCGGAGGATAGTCAAAAGTGCCAGGACTTTCAACAGGCCCCAGGACAGTGAAAACTGCAGGGTCGAACCTTTCAACTTCAATTATGTCGCCATCGCGGAGGGCAACGTCGGCAAATGGAATATTTAGCCCTTTAACAGGCAAGATTATTGTTTCAGAATTAGCAGGATCTACTGTGGAGCCTTTAGTCGGCCCAATGTCGGGGACATTTGGTTCATATTCGGCAATATTGTTTGACTCTTTTTCTTCGTTGTCGTTTGAATAATTGTCATCAGGTCTCACATTAGAAATTTGCTCCATCTTTTTCGCCAGTTGCACAAGTACCTGCTCGATATCACTGCTTTGAGTATCCTGATGGAACTCAGCGAGACTTTTAACAAAAGCCGCTCGATCTTTCTCACTCGCTATATCTACCTTTGCAAAGTACAGAACTTTCTTCCCCCTGCTTACGGTCAAACGTCCTTTCGTATTTGGAAAGTCGTTCTGTTGAAAAACCATGTCTAATTCTTCCTTCTCTACATCAACCGGACGAGCAGGGGCGGTTAGCTCGGTACTGCCTGTGGTTTCAGGTAGTTCATCCTCGCCGGAACGGTCAGCATGCTGAATAATGATTAAACTTGCTCCGTCTTCTACAATTCCCCCTGCCCTCATCAACGCGGCAACGAGTGACATCTCATCACTGCGGAGTCGGAAGAGGCCCGGTTTTACCACTGCGCCAACAACCGTTACGTTTTTGAATTGGTATTCCTTTACTTTGCAGACCACCGAGGGGAGATTTGCAACGTACTTAGGATAATAGGCGTTTACAACCGATATTTCTATGTCGGTAAGTTTCTTGCCGGCAACGGGCATTTTGCCGACAATCGGCAAGGTGATGGTTCCGGCATCGCTTACCCGAAACAAATACGGTTCAACATCGTCATGGCCAGATACCGGTTTAAACCATGTGGATAAATCAGGAGAAATAACCCGTAAGACAGCGGGCATCTGCAATTCCAATATGTCGCCGGGAACTACCTGGTAATAACCGGTATGAATTTTTGCTCTGAGCAAACTATCGACATCAACTTCCGGTATAATTGGCCCAGCTCTCTCGAATCTTTGTATTTGCTCATCAGATGATAAAGCCGGATGACATCCCATCACACATAGCAAACAGAATACAAAGGTGTATGCAAAGACAATTTTCCAATATCGGACGCTTTTGCATAACTTTTTCACCAGATGCCTCCCAAATTACCGTTCCAACCGTTGTTACGCACCAAAATTAATCTACAGAGGATAACTCTCTGCAGCCGTTGTTTTGTTATATTTTTCTCCCTGAGGGTTGTTTTGTGAGCGTCCTTAATCCTTGGGGGCAAATCAAAGACTTGCCGCACCCCCAAACACAAAACAATCAGTAATAAATATATCATTTTTGGTGGGATTTTGCAAGAAAAAACTGCTCTAAGAAGAAGGTACTATGGGTGCACTTCACGTTTGTAGATAAAGATGGCCCTGTAAAGAAGTATTTTCAAGCCTTCCGCAAAACACACAAGTTTATATTTAACAAGGACTTATGAACATTATTTTCTTGCGTCCTCCTCCATCTTGGTTATTATGCAGCTGCCGTCTCAACAAATATTTATAACCAAAACGAAAAAGATTTTACTATGCAGCATTTTCAAACATCTTTACGTCTCATAACTCGCAGGAGTTGATACACAATTTGCATCTGGAAGGAATAAAATCTGTCCCACACCTAACCAAATATCTCAACTCAGTTGCGCCTCAGGCAGACACGAAGTGTCGGTGCCGTTAGAACGATTGTTGTTCGGTGCGGGCAATGATTTCGTTCTGCAGGTCCCGGCCTACATCTACGAAGTAATCGCTGAAACCGGCTACCCTAATGATCAGGTCGCGATGCTGTTCGGGATTTTGCTGGGCTTTACGTAGCATTTCTGCGCCAATGACGTTGAACTGGACGTGATGGCCGTCGAGCTTGAAGTAGGACCTTATCAGATGAGCAAGTTTATCAATACCATCGCCGGCGAGTACCTGCGGATTGAATTTCATATTCAGCAGGGTTCCTCCGGTGCGGGCGTGATCAATTCTGGCTGCTGACTTGATAACAGCGGTGGGACCCTTGGCATCGCAGCCCTGACTGGGTGAAATGCCCTCGGAGACTGGCTCGCCGGCTTTTCTGCCGTTGGGCAGTGCGCCCACTACCGAGCCGAAATAAATATGTACCGTTGTGGGCAGGAGGTTGACACGATACCTTCCGCCCTTGGTATTGGGACGGCCGTTGAGCAGATCGCAATAAGCGTTAAATACTTCTTCGGTGATACTGTCTGTGTAATCGTCGTCGTTGCCGTACTTGGGCGTATGATAGAGCAGCGTGTGCTGCAGGCGTTCGTGTCCCTCAAAATTAGCCCGCAATGCCTTTAGCAATTCATCTATGGTGACGTTTTGCTGATCAAAAACATGGAATTTGACCGCTGCCAGCGCATCGGTTACCGTACCAATACCGACGCCCTGGATGTAGGTTGGATTATACCTTGGGCCGCCGTTGTGGTAATCTAATCCACGTCCGATGCAGTCGTCCATTAGAATTGACATGAACGGGGCCGGCATATAATTGGCAAAGAGCCGTTCGATGACATTGTTAGATCTGATTTTCAGGTCAATAAAATAGCCGAGTTGTTCCTTATAGGCATCCATTAACTGTTGATAAGAAGTGAATTCGCGGGCATCGCCGGTTTGAGGGCCAAGCTGCTCGCCCGAGTTGGGGTCGATGCCGTTGTTGCAGGCCAGTTCAAAAATCTTGGACCAATTCATGTAGCCGGTCAGGGTACAGCTTTCCTTGCCGAACGAGCTGATTGTTACACAGCCGCTGGGACCGCCAGTGCGGGCATCTATCATGCTCTTGCCATCCTGGAGCATTTCCTTGATGATGACGTCGGTGTTAAACACCGAAGGCTGACCGAATCCGGTGCGGATGACCTCACAGGCACGCCGAACGAGCCGGTCCGGATTCTTTTTGCTGAGTTGAATACATGAGCTGGGCTGGGGCAGACGCATCTCTTCGACCACGTCCAATATCATATACGAAATATCGTTGACGGCGTCACTCCCATCGGTTGGTGTTAGTCCACCGACGTTGATCAGTGCAAAGTCGACATACGTTCCACTTTGTTCTTCGGTGACTCCGACTTTGGGTGGGGCGGGTTGATTGTTAAACTTGATCCAGAAGCACTGCAACAGCTCTTTGGCCTGTTCGGGCGTTAAGGTTCCTTCCTGCAGGCCCTTTTCATAAAAAGGGAGCAGGTGCTGGTCAAGGCGGCCTGGATTGAAGGAGTCCCAGGTATTCAATTCCGTAATCACGGACAGGTGTACGAACCAGTATGACTGCAGTGCTTCCCAAAAATTACGCGGTGCGTTGGCCGGTACGTGTGAACAGACCTCAGCTATTTGTTCTAATTCCCTCCGGTGAACGGCATCGGTCTGCCGTTGCGCGAGCTCCAATGCCATGTCTGCGTGCCGCTGAGCAAAGATGATGACAGCGTCGGCACAAACGTCCATGGCCCGATATTCCTGGTCTTTTTCGTAGGCGCGTGGATCATTGAAATAGTCGAGTTTCTTACGGTTTTCTGCGATGTCACGCTTGAAGTCCAGCATACCCCTGCGGTAAATCTTATCGTCAAGGATGGCATGGCCGGGAGCACGCTGCTCCATAAACTCGGTGAACACTCCCGCGTTGAATGCCTGATGCCACTTCTGGTCCATTGCGCTAAAGAGCTTTTCCCGCATGGTTTTGCCGGACCAGAAGGGGATGATTTTCTCTTTGTAAATTCTTCTAACCTCTTCTGTGACGATAAAGGTTGTTCTTTCCCGACTGCTGAGTATGCGCAGGTCCTCCAGGTCATGGCAGCATAACTCCGGGTAAGTCGGTGTGGCCTTGGGGGCTGGGCCTCGCTCACCCACGATCAGTTCGCCATCGTTGATACAGATGGTTTTGTTCTCCATGAGGTATTTGAACGACAGGGCACGGCAGACCGGCACAGATTCGCGAGCAGGAATATCACCCTTGTAAAACTCGGTCATCAGTTCCGCCCGCTCGGTGGAGATGTACGGTTTGGTCTCAACACTTTGTTTACGCAGTTTCGCTACTCTTTCGTTCATATCGCTAACCACCTATACTAACTTCAAATCCGTAATTGTTAAGATACTCTGCAATCGAGTTCATTTTCTTATCATCGGGAGTTTTGGTTTGCATGAGTTTGATGCTGGCCGAGAGTCGAACTGATTTCTCCTTTCCGCCACTGTTGTAGGGCAGGATATCTACTTTACTAACACGCGACAGAGATGCTGCAAATCTGCGTGTTGCTTCAATGTTTGCCTGGTCGTCATTAAAGCCGGGAATGACCGGGATTCTGATTACGATTTTTTTGCCCGCCTCCGAGAGGCGTTTAATATTATCCAGTATCAGGTTATTTTCCACGCCGGTAAAACGTTCGTGTATGTCACTGTCCATGTGTTTGAGGTCGCAAAGAAACAGATCGGTTTTTTCACTGATGCTTTCTACAATCTCCGGCTCTGCGTAGCAACTCGTATCCACAGCCGTGTGTATCTGCTGCGCCTGGCACTGGTTCAGCAGCGCAAGGAGGAACTCCGGCTGCATCAGCGGTTCGCCTCCGGAGAATGTGACACCACCACCGGACTGGTCGTAAAAAACGACATCTTTTTCAATTGCAATCATGACCTCACTAACGGTTATTTCCTGCCCGATGATTTCCCGCGCACCGACCACACAAGCGTCCACGCATTCGCCACACAGGTTGCATTTATTTGCGTCTATTGAGGGTTGGTCTTCAGTAAACGTAATGGCCTGGCGCATACATACCTCTACGCACTGACCACACCGAATACACCTGCCTCTTCGGAAGCCGAGTTCCGGATGTCTTTCCCAACTTTCGGGATTTTGGCACCATTGACAATGCAATGGGCAGCCTTTGAAGAACACCGTCGTGCGGATGCCTGGGCCGTCGTGTATGGCGTACTTCTTGATGTCAAATATGAATCCACGTATCTGCAGTTCGGATTGCTTGGCTCGGGGTACAGAAGAGGTCGGTTCTGAATCAGGGATATTTAGTATATCTGCCACAATCTATTCTCTCCTCTGTCTTTTTGCTGATAAGTCTACATTTTCCCAATAAACAGGATTAATCTGTGCATGTGCATGAATTTATCTTTCATTAGCATACCAAATCTGCCCTATAAATACAATAGTATCGACCGTTTGTTCGCGTTGCTTTTGCCCGGAATGGCCGAAGCCGCAAGTTTTACTTTAGCGAATCTTGCAACTGTTTCTTGATGGAGGGACTTACTCAGCTGCGGGTCGCGCAGATTTTAGAAGCACTCATAAATTCCACTTAAAGATTTTTACCAGAGGCCCATATCAACAGTGACTTTATTATTTTATCCACGCCAGGTCACTTACCACCATCTTCACGGTAGAATGTTGCTTTGAATTGATGCCGACCATGACTACCTTAATGTTCTCCGGATTTAATCGTCCATCCGGCTCTCGCGGTGACGAAGGTTCCCATATTCTGTTGTGGAACATTGCCCTGACTCGCTGTGGTCTCCGCACACCGGCCTTAAAATTGGTTTCAACCACATAACGCGTGCCGTTTTCCTCTGCTCAAAGTGCGTATCGTTAGGATTATCGCCCCCGGCAAAAATCGCGAACACCGTCTCATGCCCAAATCCTCCTTAACTCGTATTTCGCCTCTTTTTCACCGCGGAGAACGCCGAGAGCGCAAAGAAAATATAATATGAAAAAGAAAAGAATATGAATTCTTGCAAAGTCAGGAATGATCATATTAAAAATCTCCGCGTACTCTGCGACCTCTGCGGTTAATCCTTTTTACGTTTTACTTCTGCCAGGGTAACCGCCGATGCGATTGCAAAATTTGCGGTATGCGTGATACTAACGCTTATGTGTTTAATCCCAAGCTTCTCGGCAATTTTCTTAACCGCTCCATCAAGAGTGACCTCAGGCTGACCCGCAGCATTGTTTATTATCTCAATATCAGTCCAGGCGATTTTGCCGCGCCAGCCTGTCCCCATCAGTTTGAGAATAGCTTCCTTTGCCGCAAAACGTCCGGCTAATTTCTCTACCCTGTTCTTATTCGCCTCGGCATAGGCCTGTTCGGCGTCAGTAAAAATCCTCTCAACAAAACGCTGGCCGTGCCGCTTTATCATCTCTTCTATTCGTGGACAATCTACAAGGTCTATACCATGTGCTACAATTTCCATCCGTCAATCCTATTAGACACAAGACTTTGGTCTTTTATTCGTTGCTCATCTGGTAAATTTTTTGTAGGCAGAACTCTGTAAATTCGCTGCTTAGCTCGAGTGCCGCTTGCTGGCGAAGTTTGGCCTGAATCTGGTCGCGAGCTTGCTTCTGGCGGTCAGAATCAATTTTGGCTTTCACCTCTCTTTGTACCTTTTCAAACGGCTCATAGCCCTTCGGGTGTTTCTCTTCCAGCTTCATTATGAAGATGTGCTCCTGCCGCGGCGTCTCAATCGGCCCTGCAATATCTCCCGGTTCGAGCTTTTCAGCCTCGTCCGCAAGAATACCATATTTTAGACTCTCCGGCTGCACCGGCTTGCTATGTGCGGCAAACGATACCCCGGGGTATTCTTTAGCCAGCTCGACGAAATCCTTACCGGCCTTTACTTGTTGAAGCAGTTTATTAGCCAACTTTCTTGCTTGTTCGAGCCGGTCCTGATTCGGGTCCGCTATCTGTAACTTTGTCGGTTCAATGTCAATCAGTTGAAACTTTATCGCCGCGAGGATAACGAAGGATTCCTCTTTCATCTGGTTGTAACAGGCCAGCAGTTCGCTGTAAGTGATTGGCCCGGCCCTCGGCAATTGCGATGCCACATAAAATCCACTAAGAATCAGCTTTTTTTGGTATTCCTTAAAGCTGGCCCAGTCCAGTCCCTGCTGCTTTAGAGCCTGTTCGGCCTTGATGTAATCGCCCCCGAAGTCCATAATAAATTTTCTGACCTCGGCCTCTGCCGGCCTTTCCAACGCCTGCTCAATACCTTCCCTGGTATTCTTTTTTGCCTGCTGATAAAGCAAAACATTTGATACTCTGATTGTAATAATTTCTTCAAGCTGCGGCTCAGCTTGCTGCTTGAAGCGTTCAAAATCGCTGCTTTGCGCAATCGGCCTCAATTGTTCCATTGCAGCCATAATTATCTCGTCGCTGGTTATACTCTCACCGCCTACGGTCAGGACAAGACCGCCTGAGGATTCCGCAAGGCCCGTCTTCTGTGGCAACTTTTCTTCGGTATCATCCGGCTTACCGCCGGCCCCACAACCGTACAAAAAAAGCACTAACACTGTTAAAAAAGCAAACTTACGCATAGCCTAATCTCCGACTACCAGCTCAAAACTAAACAGTCTCGGTGTTCTCTGTGCTGATAATAAGCTCTTAGGCCGAAAATTACAATATAATCCGCAGAAAAGCCTTGAGTGAGATTGTTTAAGGTGAGAAGTTTTTTGGATTCAAGGCGATGTAACGGTTTTCTCGGTCTGTAAAAACGGAAAAAGTCGCGGCAAGCTGTTTATTTTAAGGGGCTTATATGGCTTATAGCCTTCTGCGATAAAGCTTTAGCCTCTTTTTCTTATCAAAAGCGCTGCGCCAAGGCCAAGAAGCAAAAGCGTCGTCGGCTCGGGCACAGCAAGATAGGTGAATGTACCCACAGCAAACTGCGGATTATCTGCCGTGTAAAACCTTTCTTCGTATGTGTTAACCCATGACCACAGACTGCAATCACCAAGTGCTAATACCCTGCCTTGGCCATATTGAGCTACCACGGCTATGGTTTTTCCGGTCCCCTCCTGCCAGGCTACGGGTGAAGCCGGCGCGGTAACAGACAATTCCGCTGCCGCGACCATGAATATCTCGTCGACACCGTCAAAAATAGGATGGACCGCGAGAGCTGAGGTATAAATTTCGAAAGGAGGGGGCAAATCAGAAAAGCCCAATGTAATACCAAATTCGGATGCTACAGGTTGGATATTGCCATTAGGTGCAGACTGGCGGTCTCCCAGAATAAGTAGACCGCCGCCATCGTCAACAAAATCCACTATACGCTGAACCTCAGTGGATGTGTAGCTGCTATCATAAGCGCTGGTCAAGCAGACAACTACAACATCGTATCCGGCGGGGTCATCGCTAAGAAATCCTTGAGAGGTAGTATCTACGGTAAAGTTATAATTGCTCAGGTGTTCGGCCAGCGTCTGATAGTATCCGTATTGACTCGGCTGGTAGCCATCGCCGCCAAATGTGCTTGAGACATAAACCCCATGAGAAGTGTCCCACAAAACAGTATAGGAAAGCACGGCTGAAGGTGTAAGCAAAACAGATAAAATTAAAATGGCCCCCATTTGTACTAATTTGCTGGCCTGAATTACTCCGCTTTTTCGAAAAGGTGGGGTGATTTTACGGCCCAGAAATTGCGCAGACGTTTCACTACAAGGGATTTGCCCCCGATTGTGATGACTGAACGCCATATAACCCTACTCCCTTCTGTAAAATCCGAAAGGTACGCGGAGCAGAACTGCAGCGATTACAACATTGCCCGAGCCCGCCTAACTAAAACTAAATTATGCCACTACTGATACAGACAAAGCGTAATCCTCACCTTATAAGTTTTTTCCCACTAACAAATTTTCATCATAACACTTTTTTGCTCCATAGTCAAGAATTTTGCAGGAGGGTTTCACTTGCGGGCGATGGCTGGCTTCTCCACTCACAAAGTGCAGCCACAGTTTCTAATCTCTAATTGAATCTAACTGCTTAAAACCAAAAGACTTATGAAAATATATCATATCTTCTTTTTGAGGAGAAAGGATACCTCTTTTACATCATCACCATGCTTAATTATCATCATGATTTTGCGTCTGTCTCCGGACATTAGAAGCCGCCTGAGCTCCCACATGTCGTATGTATTTGCATCTTTGTCGTCGATCTTGAGGATGACATCGTTAGCCCTGATACCTGCTTTCTGTGCCGGGCTGCCCTCATCAACTGAGTAAACTACGGTCTTGTTTGAAATGCGAAGAAGGTGTAAGCCGCTCATATCCTTTTCGTCAACCTTCTTGAACTCTTTGCCTTTTTTGAGATAAATCCTGCTATTGGGGAAATCGAAGGTGACTATATGGCGAGACAAGAATGACAGTCCCAAATAAGACCAATTGCCTTCACCGAAGATGAGGTCCTCGTACTCAAATGAACCAATAGAAAGATTGCCTATACGGGCTTCTCTGCTTCGTACGATGCCGGAAGCTGTAGCGGATAATGCTTCGGATGTTTTGATTTCTTTTTTGGAGAGGATTTCTTCAAATATCTTACTGTCTAAAGAGCCTGTAGTATTACAACCAGTATCAATCACAAAGTCCACTTTGGTACCATCGAGGATATGCCCTGTAATCCGTGGCCAACCGAGTGAACCATAGTTGATTGCTAACTCCCAATAGGAATGTTGCCCCTCTGCCGGCTGAAAGAGTAAAAGTGTGCCCTTATCAAAATCTATTTGGACTGCATATTCCTTTAAGAAATTCATCCCTATAAACCCACTGATCTTTTTCCCAACAACTAAACTCAACATCTTGAGATCGATGCAAGTTACTTCACCACAATCCTGCAGATTGAGAGGGCCAAGAAAGGCTTCAGGAGCGTCAAACACTTCAGCCGTAATCGGGTTTCCTAATGTTATCATTCTTTCAATTCTTTTTGCATCTCCCAACTCATGCTTTAATGAAGTATCAAACGCCGTGTGAGAACTGCCGGTGTCAAGAAAAAACAAATATTCTTTATCCTTGAACCTGACGGGAAGAAGTATCGGGTCCCCACCTTTTGCAATTTCGAATTCAGCTAAAACCTTTTGCTCGGCAGGCCCATTAGAGGTGCTCTTAGGCTCTTCCGCACAGCTACCGGCGAGAAGCAAAACGAATAAAGACAGGACCAAAACTACTTTGAGCGATATGTAATATTTTTCCTTGCTCATTTCAAATCGAACCCTAATTTTTTGCTACGTGCTATATGGCATCCGGTAAAGAGGCACTAAAAATTTTTCGCAAAACGTTTATTAGCACTTTCGGCTCAACACAATTTTTATCATCTATTTGACCTGAGATTTTTTCAACTTTTCATATTTAACTAAATCGAATATCAAAATGCCCCTTCCGACGCCGGCCGGGTCACCTCTTTGGGCAAATTGAAATGCCATATATCGGCCGTCGTCGCTAACTACCGGGTTGGAGGCCTTATAGCCGGGGTAGTCACCGAAGAACGTCAGGCGCTCCGTTTTGCCCGAGCCGTCCAGGGCCAGCTTGTAGACGTCGATATGCTGCGACCCCTTGGTATCGTGTTTATCGCACTCGACCAGCGTGTGCTTGCCATCGGGAAAAATCCCTTCCGGCTCATCATACTGGTTCGGTGCCTTTGAGTAGTTAACCACCTTGCCCGTCTCGATATCCAGCCCGGCAACTTCCGTGCCCTGGTAACCATACGCGCTGAATATCAGCTCCTTCTCATCCGGTGGCCGAAAGTTCTGCGTCTCAAGGCCGGTCTTAAAAGGCAAATCCTGCTTATCCAGGATTTTCTTCTTGTTAGCCAGCTTAGCTGCACCATTTTCATAAACTATATCCGCCATGTAGAATGCTCCGCCCTGCGTCCACGCTATCCGCATACGTCTGCGTGAGACCGCAGGGCCTTCGGAGCACTTCTCACCCAAAGGTGTTGGTGGCCCCCCCGAAAGGTCCCTCTTCAGCACCCATAATTCAGCGTTCTTTTCGTTCCGGCTCGGCCACGGGTTCTTCGCGTCGAACTGCCGTGCTCCCGAAAGCAGAATGTCACCATTACTCAGATACAGTGCCCGCGTGTAGCCCTCGTGGAAGTAGTGGTGTGTCACTGGACGGATAATCTTCGTCTCGAGCTGCGCTTCATACACGTCGCCAAAAGTCTTCTCAATGAACAGTATGCGTCTGCCGTCATGCGACCAATCCGCCCGCTGGCCGAAGTGCGTTACCCGCCTTATATGCTGCGGTAGCTCATCCAGCGGCGATTCACCTCTCCTGCTCTGCAACTGACCTGCACAGCCTGTCAACAACCACACCAAAACCACAAGTAAAAGTTTGCTCGTTCCGTTCCACATAATTTTTCTCCTGCTTAGATGTTTTCTTTTGATTTCTACTATGGGATTCTCACCATCCCTGTACCAGTTATTAGTAAGTACGCCCTAAATATCCAACAATAACTTTTTTCAGTTCCAGCGGATTTATCAGCCCCAGCCGACGGTAAATAATTTGTCCGCCCGGCTTAATCAGAATCGTGTACGGAATACCTCCGGGTGAAATCCGGTCCACCGCATCCATAAGCTTGTATTTGTCTTCCGAGTCAAACAGGTAATTCTTGCACGATGCCTGCTTCTTTTTCAGAAAGGAAAGGACCCTGTCTTTTCTTTCGGGCGAATCGCCACTGATAGTAATCATTTCAAAATCCCGGCCTCGGTACATCCGGTTTATGGAAACAAGCTCGTCGAATTCTATAACACACGGCCCGCACCAGGTCGCCCAGACGTTGAACAATCGCAATTTTCCTGATTCATTTTTAACAAGCTTTCTTATCCCGTCTGCATCTATCATTTCCACAGAGACTGCTTCCTTCGCCCAATTCTCAAAGGCCTTTTTCACGGAGTCTCGTTTATTCGACCACTTAATGGAACAGCCGAACGTCCTGGTTTTTTTGACAGGTATTTCTTTGCCCGCCAGCAGTGCTTCAATCGCGTTACGTGCGTCGCGGGATTTGACCCTTTTGGGCCTTTCGGAATCGTCGATTCGGCCGACGTAGCGCAGCTTCCGTTCTTTGTCGAAGATAAAAACGTGCGGCGTCGCAACCGGCCCATAAGCACGGGACACTTTTTGTTTGTCCCCATCATAGAGATAGGTAAAATTGAACTTCTTGTCCTTTGCCCGGATTTTCATCTCCGCAAGCGAATCGTTCAAGTCCGAGTAGCCTAATTCATCCAGACGCACCGCCCTGGGGTCGTTCGGCGAAATCGCTATCACCGCAACGCCTTTGCTTTTGTAGTCGGCTGCCAGCTTCTTCATCCGCTCTTCGTATGCCTGGGCAGTGGGACAATGATTGCAGGTGAAAATAACGACGAGAATATCCACCTTGGCAAAACTCGCCAGCTTATAATTTCGCCCGTCCACACTGGGAAGATTAAAATCAGGTGCCCTCGCCCCGATTTCCAGCGTTTTGGGCCTTTTAGTCGCCGACAAACCCAACCCTGCTGTCAAAAGTACTACCGCCAATGCTGCTAAGATGCTCTGCTTACATTTACTCATCTTTCAATCTCCTGTTTAATGAAAACTATATGGTTTTTCCCACTGCTGGTCTACTTTTCCAACCAGCCGGTTGCCTCTATTCGCTTGAACTCTGCCTTGATGTTCGTTCCCTCATAAAACGACAGCCAGCCGTGCAGCCGGTACGTCTGGCCCGGCTCTAAATCCGGAAACTTCGGGTCGGAATGAAAGCATGGACACCTTTGGTTAGCCCAGGGATTGTTGCAGTTCTCCCACGCGGTAATAATCCATCTCCTGCCGTCGCTGGACCGGCAGGCTACATACGGATTCGTGAGCACTTTATTGTCGTTTGTCTGCTGCTCAAATCCCACCGCCATCTTCGTCATAACGCAGTTCTGCACCCGCAAATCGCTAAGCTCCTTGTCCGTTCCGTTCTCGAGCCACAGTTCCACCCGCACCGCCTCCTTTGTCGGCTTTACTTTCACACCGAAAACGATTCCGTTCGGCAGCTTTCGCTCAATGTCCAGCGTCCCATCCGGATGCCGATTCCACTCCAGCTGCGGCAGGTCAATTTCCTGCTTTGTCCATATTGTATCGATATGGGTATGGGCCAGGTATGTCAGGCCCAAATTCGACCAGATAGCTTCCGGCACATCCACAACAACGTAGCTGTTTGCGTCCCACGGCGTAAAGACGCTGAACTTCGTCTCCCGCTGCGGGTCAATCGCTCCTTCTAAAAACCCGATTCGCGGATGGCGCCCTCCCGGATAGGGCAAAACCAGCAGCGGCCCATCCTCCGCCTGCTTTGGTCGATTATCCTGCAGAATGTCGAATTTCTTTAGCGCCGCCTCAATTTTCTGTTCTGTCAGCCCCATCGCCGCCCGGATTTCTTCATTCGCAAACCGATGGTACCACACCATATTTTTCAGCCAGTACTCTAATTCCTCGTCGTTGCCCGGTCTGCGAAAATTCCCTGAGTCACTATTTTGTTCTTCCTCAGCTTCCCACTTTAATTCACTAAGCTGCTCTTTCTTCACAAATCTCACATGTAAATCATTAAATAGTACATTGCACCCTTTTCCTTTATGATTTTCAAATGTTAGTATCTCCGGTCCACCAAACTGGTTCCAGCCCCCTTTGGTCTCAAACAGCACCACTATATCCGGCGGCGAAGTCAATTTGGCATTGGGATTCATCGCATAATGACACCGGCCCTCGCCTGCCGACGGGCAAACAAATTCTTTCTCAGTTACTTCAGCATATTTTACAAGCAAATCACACCATTTATCCGGTGTAGGGTATTTATCATCACAATAACAGGCGGAAATTAGCATCGCCTTTCCAAGCCACTCTATATTCTCCCCACATCTGATTCGGCGGCGATATTCGCGTAAACGAATAAGACCAGGCCAAAGAATCGCAATCATCCAGAGAAAAACGATTACCGCTGCGACAATTTTTCCTATCGCCAGTATGCTTATTTTTGACCCTTGGCCTTGTTCTTTTGTTTCTGTTTCGCTCACAATTTTTCCTCCACTAAGATTTTCCGCAGGATGCTTATTAGTGTTCTTGGCTCGAAATAGCTTGCTGTCAGCCGTAAATATACTGTTTTTGGGTCGGGAATTCTAATTTTACCTTTCGTGTTGGCAAAGAGAGATTTAGCTTGCGCGCTTGCCTCCTTGCCAAATGAAAATATCAAATCCTGTCCGGAAGTAACAATACTTTTTATATCCCATCTGCTTGCTGCGATTCGAAGCGAGGCCAATTCCAGCAGCAGTTTGACCTCGTCCGGCACCGGCCCATATACATCAGCCAATTCGTTCTCTATCTGTTTCAAATCCTCGCGGCCTCTTGCAATAGCGATTTTACGGTACATATCCATCCGGTGCCTGTCGGCCGGTATGTAATTTTTCGGTATATACGTCGCAAAGCCCAAATCGACAACCGCCGTCGGTATCGCCTCCACCGGCTCGTTCTTTAATTTGTGGACAGCATCAGCCAGCAGTTCGCAGTACATCTGATAGCCCACCGTCTGAATATGGCCTGACTGCTCAGGCCCTAATATATTTCCAGCCCCACGAATCTCTAAATCGCGCAAGGCAATTCTAAAGCCGGCACCTAAATGCGAATACTCTTCAATAGCCTTCAAGCGCCTCGCTGCCAATGGCGTAATCGGCCTTGAGGCCGGCAGCAGCATATACGCATACGCCCGGTGTTTATACCTGCCGACCCTGCCGCGAAGCTGATGCATCTCCGCAAGCCCGAACCTGTCCGCATCGTTTATAAAAATTGTATTCGCGTTGGGAATGTCCAGCCCCGAGCCGATAATTGTCGTGCACACAAGTACGTCGGTCTCACCCATCACAAAATCTATCATCGCCTTCTCAAGTTCGCTCTTGGCCATCTGGCCGTGTGCAATAGTAACCTTTGCGCCACTCACCAGCTTTTGAATCTCCCAGGCCTTTTTCTCGATGGTCCTGACCCTGTTGTGCAGGAAAAATACCTGCCCCTGGCGGTTCAATTCACGAATAATCACCTTTCTGATAAGCTCTTGGTTATATGCAGTAACGCTTGTCACTATACTTCGCCGGTCTAATGGCGGCGTCGCCAGCGAGCTTATATCGCGCAGGCCCAACAGTGACATATGCAGCGTCCGCGGAATCGGCGTGGCAGTCATCGTAAGAACATCAACATTGACACGCAGCTTTTTGAGCTTTTCTTTGTGTTCAACCCCGAACCGCTGCTCTTCATCGATTATCAAAAGCCCCAAATCACGGAAGCCCACGTCGCCACTTAGAAGCCGATGCGTCCCTATCAGTACATCAACCCTGCCTGCCTTCGTTCGTGCGATTATGTCTCTTGCCTGCTTTGGTGTTTTGAAGCGATTCAGGACCTCGATGCAAATCGGAAAGTCTGCGAACCGCTCGGTAAAAGTCCTGCCGTGCTGCACACACAATACCGTTGTCGGCACTAAGATAGCCACCTGCTTACCGTTCTCGACAACCTTAAACGCCGCACGCATTGCAAGCTCGGTCTTACCGTAACCGACGTCACCGCACAGCAGTCTATCCATCGCCACGGCTTCCTGCATATCCGCCTTGATTTGCTCAGCGGCTGTAGTCTGGTCCGGCGTCTCCTGATAAGGGAAAGACTGCTCGAATTCGGCCTGCCAGCCTGAATCCTGCGCACACGCAATCCCGCTCATTGCCTGGCGCTTCGCCTGGACCTCAAGCAATTCGGCGGCAAGGTCTCGAACAGAGGCCGCAACTTTTTCTTTCTGCCTCTGCCATCTTTTCGAGCCGACCTTGCTTAACTTCGGCCGTTTCGGACTTGTCCCTATATACTTTTGAACCAGTGCAATATTACGGACCGAGACGTGGATCTTTACGCCGTCAGCATATTTAATCGTAAGATATTCGCTCTTGCCGTCTTTTTCCTGTATCGTTTGCACCTCCAGGAATTTACCGATACCGTAGGAAGCGTGAACAACATAGTCGCCGGCCTGCAAATCGCTGAGAGTATCCACCGGCGACGTTGCCCGCGCGGGCCTGCGTCTTCTTCTCAGCACATACTGGCCAAACAGCTCGTGATGACTTATTACAATCGTATTTAGCGAATTTATGACAAAGCCCTGATGAATAAACCCTAACAGCAGTTTAAAATTCGCCGGAATTTGCTTGTTAATCTCCTTTACAATCTCACCTACCCGTTTGATCTCAGCTTCAGCTTCACAGTAAAGCAGCACTTCTTTGTCCTGTTTCGCCTCTGTCACTAATTCCTGCAGGGCCGCTTTGTGTCCCGCCCACAAAGAGGTGGCCTTGTGCTGAAACCGTTGTACACTTTTTATATCTACTTTAAGAAAGTCACGCGGCTCTGTTGCGGCAAATCGATAGATTCTCAGTTGTGTGAATTTTTCGATGGCCTCATAAATATCAGTCCAGCTATAAAGCCGACCTGGGTTTTCGGCTCTTTCCCGAAACAGCCTCGCAACTTCTTCGCAGTCAGCCGGCTCTTCAAGAATTATTATGCAATCTTGCGGCAGGATATTTACAAAAAGCTCCCTTTCCTCCTGCGCAGCCCCACACACCGCCGAAATGATATTGGTGCTCTCTATTTGCTGGCTTGAGAGTTGCGTATCCAGGTTGATTTCGCGAATACTCTCTATAGTGTCACCGAAAAATTCGACCCTGACCGCCTCAGCCCCGTTAGAAGTTCCCGCTGATAACGGGCTCGATTGCGTCCCTCGTCCGTCGTCTGCCATCCTGTCATTGCGAGGAGCGCAGCGACGTGGCAATCTCGTCTTTCCACTAATCAGCGGTGCATAAATATCGACGATGCCCCCCCGGCGGGCAAATTGGCCCGGCAAATCGACCTTTTCCACACGCTCAAAACCATTTTTAACCAGCCAGCCAACAACTTGCTCCGGCGCCACTTGCCTTTCAACTTGCAATCGAAGCGAGCTTTTCTCAAGAGCTTGCGGCTTCGGTATCGGCTGACAAAGCGCCTGTATCGATGCCGGGATAATAAATCGCGGCCTGTGCTCTGTCCCCTGGGCCATGAGCGACGAGCAACGAGACACGAGCTTTAACCTCTCAGCCCGAATCTCATCGGTGGCGTCCGCCAAATCTTCCTCACCCTCCCAGGCGGCCAGCGGCTCGATTTTCTGGCCCCCGCTCGCTGCGGCGGAGCGCAGCGCAGCCGAGAAAGTGTACAAATCGTCGCCGGCCTTGTCGGCATCATCAATATGGGGGCAGACGTACAGAATCGGCCGACCCAGCTTCTCCGATATGTAAGCAGCCAGCAGGCGCGCAAACGACCCCCACGTCCCCTCGACTCTAACCACCCCCTTGCCACGGGCGGCCTCAAGCCGGGAGATTATCTCCGCAACAATCCTGTCTTGCCCAAGCTCCATAAAGCTGCCATAAGCGAGAGGTCAAAACTTAGCTTGTTAATGCAAAAGTGCTAAGGCCGACTCCTTAACACGCTCAGCTATGGCAATACAATTCTTACATATCCGGTCGTCCGGCTCAAAGTCCGGCAGGATGCTCCCGAGTGGATATTTTGACGGTAAATATATTGAATCTAACAGTTCGCGTTCTTCTTCCGCCAGGTTAATATCCAAATGATTTTCAGCAAGTAACATTGCCAATTTGTTTATACTGTGGGTCTTTTTGAACTTAACGGAAAACTCTACCAGCAATGCTTTGAGCATTTTCTCAATGGCTTGCTGAGCGTTTTGCAAACAGGGATTAAAGAGCTTGTTATCCAGAAGCACTTTAGCCGACCTGAGATTTTCATCAGCATATTTGAGCCACTGCTTCGTCTCACCTTTCATATATAATCTCTCCCTGTGCAATTTCATCCATAAAGGACCCGTTTCTGGCATTTGCCTTTAGGGGTATGATATCAAGAGGTATAAGACGAGCGACTGCCCGCGTTTTTTTTCGATATTTCATAGCAAGGGGTAAATATTTTTCACTGCTGTCCTGAAATACGGCAACATCAAGGTCGTGCGGGTCAGATGATTTCAAAAACGAGCCGAAGATAACAATCTTGCGCACTTCCTTTTCGCCCTCAAGACAGCTAACCAGCTTCCGTTTTAGCGAATCTTTTTGCTGATGAGTGAACATTATCACGCATCCTTTTCCATCAAAAAATAAATCGATTCAATTTTTCCTGGCCGAGGATATTATTGCTTTCCAGATACGTACTGTCAACGATGTAACGTAAAGTAGTTAATACTCAGTGTCCAATCAGACCCCGAAACTCGTTCCAACTGCCAGGGCCGCTTTTATAAGGTGATGATTTCTCGGCACCGTCTTTATTCTGCCGGCGACCCGCGAAAGCGGAATGCTCGAAAGTCTGCCATCTTTTAGCACCACCAAGTGGCCCCTGATACCCCTCATCAAAAGCTCGACAGCCGTATGGCCAAAGCTCGTTGCAAGAAGCCTGTCAAACGGCGTGGGCGTTCCACCCCGCTGCACATGACCGAGAACAACCGCCCGGCACTCAAGCCCTGTCTGCTCGTTGATTTGCATCGCCAGTATATTTGCGACCCCGCCTAAGCGAATTGGGTCGGGACTGTGAGCAACCTTCTTCGCAACGACCATCCTGCCGCCCTTTTCCCTTGCCCCTTCAGCTATCACCACGATGCTGAATCTCTTGCCCCGCTTCGACCGGCCACACACAAAATCGCAGATTTTATCGAGACGGTACGGCATCTCCGGCAAAAGGATAACGTCCGAGCCGCTTGCAACGCCCGCGTGAAGCGCAATCCAGCCGGCGTATCTGCCCATAACCTCAATAATCATCACCCGATGATGAGAGCTGGCTGTGGTATGGATTTTATCAATCGCCTCGGTCGCGGTGGTAACAGCGGTATTAAAGCCAAAGGTGACATCCGTGCCGTAAACGTCGTTGTCAATTGTCTTGGGCACGCCTATAACGCTGACGCCTTTTTTGGCGAATCTGGCAGCCGAAGCCATAGTGCCGTCGCCGCCGATGCAGATAAGTGCATCGATGCCGTGACCTTTCAGGTTTTTGATACAGTCACCCGAGACATCTTTAGCCCGGGTCATTTTGCCAACTGTCACTCGATGCTTGAACGGATTGGACACGTTGCAGGAACCCAGGATCGTTCCGCCGACCGTCAAAATATTGCTGACCTCGTTGTAACTGAGCACGTGCATCCGGTCTTCGATTAGCCCCAGGAAGCCGTCTTCAATTCCCCAGACCTCAAGGCCGAATTTCGCTATCGCGGTCTTGGTAACGGCCCTGATAACAGCATTCAGACCGGGACAGTCTCCACCGCCGGTCATTACAGCTATGGACTTGATGCCTTTTGCCTTCATAATGTTTTGCCCCTTTGTTCAACGTTTTATCAGGTCATAGCTTTTTTCGCGGCTTTTATTGTCTTTTCGACCGTAATGCCGAACTTCTCGAAGCAGACCTTGCCGGGTGCCGATGCACCAAACGATGACATCCCGATAAAGACACCTTTATCGCCCAGCCACTTCCACCAGCCTTGTTCGACACCGGCTTCAATGCCAACTCTTGCCTTCACGCTGGGCGGAATAACCGAATCCCGGTATTTCTTGTCCTGCTCCTCAAACAACTCCCAGCAGGGCATACTGACTACCTGCGCAGCTATCTTTTCAGCCGCCAGTTTCTCTGCTGCCTCCAGCGCAACAGATACTTCCGACCCACTTGCTAAAAGTAATACATCCGGCTTATCGGCACCAACAAGGACATAAGCACCCTTACTCAGATTTGCAGCAGAACTATGTTTGTCTTGGTCGATGACGGGCAATGCCTGCCGGGTAAGAAGCAGGGCCACCGGGCCGTCGCGATGCTCCAGCGCAAATTTCCAAGCTTGCGCGGTTTCATTAGCATCAGCGGGTCTAAAGACCAGCAAATTTGGCATCGTCCGAAGAGCCGCAAGCTGTTCTACCGGTTGATGGGTCGGCCCATCTTCGCCTATACCAACGCTGTCATGAGTGAACACGAATATGGTCGGGTACTTCGACATGGCTGCCACTCGAATCGCAGGCCGCATATAATCAGAGAAAACCAAAAACGTCCCGCCGTAGGCCCTGGCCAGGCCACTTACGGAAATCCCATTCATTATCGCCGCCATCGCATGTTCCCTGATCCCGTAGTGTATATACCTGCCGTGGCGCGCATCCTTCTGAAAAGCTTTTGCCTCGGCAAACTTCGTATTGTTCGAGGGTGTCAAATCTGCTGAGCCGCCCAGGACCAGTGGCAGCTTCGGCATCACCGCATCCAGCACTTTCCCTGAGGCCTTGCGTGTCGCAACAGAGCTGCCTGCCTCAAACTTCGGCAAAATCTCATTGAGATTTACCGGCAGCTTCCCGGCTGCAGCATCACGGAACTGCTGCGCAAGCTCCGGATACGCCTTGGTATATTTCTCAAACATCTTGTTCCACGCCGCCTCCGCCTCTGCTCCCTTGTCCACGGCCTGCCGCATATGAGCCGGCACCTTTTCAGGGACATGGAAGCTTTTCTCAGGGTCCCAGCCGAACCTTTCCTTAATCAATCTGATTTCATCATCCCCCAGAGGAGCACCGTGCGATTCAGCGGTATCCTGCTTGTTCGGACTGCCGAAAGCAATATGCGTGCGAAGCTTTATAATCGATGGCCTGCCCTTCTCGTTCTTTGCATTTTCCAGAGCTTTTTCAAAAGCAGCCATATCATTGCCGTCACCCTCAACTACCTGCACGTTCCAGCCGTATGCTTCATAGCGTTTGGCCCTGTCTTCTGTAAATGCAAGGTCAGTGTCACCATCGATGGAGATATGATTGTCATCGTAAACGACAATAAGGTTATCCAGGCCCAGATGTCCTGCTAACGAGCTGGCCTCCGAAGCAACACCCTCTTGTAAATCGCCGTCACTGGCTATGACGTAGACTTTATAATCGATGATGGGAAAGCCATCCCGATTGAAATAGTTGGCCAGGAACTTTTCGGCTATTGCCATCCCGACGGCGTTGGAAATCCCCTGTCCTAACGGCCCGGTGGTAACCTCGACTCCTCGCTGTGGATCATATTCCGGATGTCCCGGCGTCTTGCTGCCCCACTGGCGAAAGTTCTTCAAATCATTCAGACTCAAATCATAACCGGTCAAATACAGCAGCGAATACAGCAGCACACTGCCATGGCCGGCCGAAAGAACAAAACGGTCCCTGTTATGCCACCTCGGATTAGCCGGATTATACTTCATATGTTTGGTCCATAGCACGTATGCCGCCGGCGCCATTCCCATCGGCATACCGGGATGCCCCGAATTGGCCTTTTGAACGGCTTCTACGGACAGAAACCGAATCGTCTGGACACAAAGCTCATCAAGTTCTGATAGACCAGGGTTCTTTTTACTTACACTCATCACGAATTTCCCGTAATCAAACCTTTACAATACACTTCTGCCGACAAAACGAACTTAATAAGATAGCAACCACCTTCCACTTTCGCAAGTTTTTTATTACCTTGGTACCCAAGCAGGTGCATTTAGAGGGCCATTTTCTTAACCTCACTTTCGCCGCTCAGGAAATGGTAGATTTCTTAAACAAAAAACAGGAAAATTAGTAAACTCTTGAACTTATTAACTTACAGCGCATCTTTATACATTGAGGCTAACGCATGGACTCAAGCGACCAACTAATAGAACAAGTGCTGGTGCTCCGTTGTCAGATTGGCGATAAGGATGC
>JAUXAB010000120.1 GCA_030615025.1 Phycisphaerae bacterium
AACCCGCTCTATTGCGGCCGGCTGCAAAGCCCGATGCCTGCGTTGTCAGCCAAAAACGTTCTCAACGTGGAGAAAACCACGCCTCCGAGCATTTTTGGCCTGCCGCCTTGGCCTTCCCGATATATCGGGACTCGGCCTCATAACGACCCGGTTATTCGGATAAGCTCTTATTGCCACAGGTGCGGCGTTTACACAATACGATATACACTCGGCACTCTACGAGTATGTTACTGCGAGCAGCGCAGCCCTCAAAGTCCGCCACCAGCCGAACGCCGCAATCTCTCACTCAACTCAAACCGTGTCACGACCGAGGTTTGGTCCTTTCTGTCAACTCCTTCATCGCCCCGCACTGGATATCTTTATTGTAAAGGTTGCCCTCATTAATCGTGTAAGCGTTGAGCGCATCGCTGTCTACCGCATCCAGTTGTTCTCTGCGAAGCAGCTCATTAAAAACGAGCTTCCGCATCATCACATCTTTCTTATTATCACCTTTGGTATTCTCAACAACCCTCAACAGGAAATCCAGCTCTAATAATTCCATACCGCTGGCCACATCTTTCCTTCTTGCCTTGTCAATCTCATTTTTCTGCTTCCCCTGGCTGGCTATGTCAGCGGCCTCGAAATCGAACATCGGTCCTTCAGTTATTGTCTTTGGTTGCGCTGTTTTTAAGAAAATACCGAGGCACTTATCTTTCAGTTCTTTGAGGGATTCGAGGGCTTCGATTTGCCGGCCCCGCCGACTCTGTGGCCTGTGTGGCCTGCCGGCACCTTCAGGCTGGTATTGCTTCTGCGTTTTGAACCTGTTTGCCCTTGTCTTGATAAGGCTGACAATCCCCACCACGGCCACCAGAATTACCAGCACCAGCATTTGTATCCAGAACGTATTCTCCTCGTCGATACCACCGACAGCCAGAATTATTTCTGCTTTAAGATGCGTCATACTTCCTTGCAAGCCCGATTCTTCGCCTGGAATGTAACTGTGCCCGAATCAGTCAAACCAAGGCCCTTAGCATTGAAGAAAAACTTCAAAACTCTGCCACAATCAAGCCGCTGCTGAGCCTCCTTGCTCAGTCGCTTTCTTTACTCTTGCGCGGTGTCCTATCTGTCAGCTTCTTCATTGCCTCGCACTGGATATCCTTACCGTAGAGATTACGCTCATCAATCGTGTACACCTTCAGCGCACTGCTGTCTATCGTGTCCACTTGTTCCCTGCGAATCAGCTCATTAAAGACGAGCTTTCGCATCGCCACATCGTTCTTATCATCGCCTTTGGTATGCTCAACAACGCTCAGCAGAAAATCCGGCTCTAACATTTCCATACCGCTGCCCAGATCTCTATCTGTGCCCGGCACTCCCGCGGCGCCTTTACCTGGGCCTCGAACCTCTACAACTTTACCCGGCCCCATTCTTTTCGTCTCGGTCTTTTTTTCGTCATTCCAAGCCATTTTTTGAACCTCCAATATTCAACATAAACCTGATTCCTTGATTCCGGCTGTTTTCTTAAAGTCCTTTAGCATCGTAAGCCAAATTGCTTTAAGCAAACCCGATTATATACTTATTCTATCGGTTGGTCAACCAGGTAAAACCAGCCAAAAATTTTTCTTTCATCCCCGCGCAGGCGCCCATCAGGTCTTTTTTTAACATTTAGGTTGTGTTTAGCCTCCAAATTTGTTTGGCGCTTTAAACAGAGCCGCGCACGTAAGTAAGCGGTCCCTACATATTTAGAAAATATGGAATGACCGGCCCCGTCATTGCGAGCCCGCCTTAGGCGGACGTGGCAATCTCATCTCTCGATAATCAATTCATTTCGTTGGCCCGGGGCCATCACCGGCATAAAGGGCTTTTATCTCGGCTTCACTGAGGCCGTAACTGTATATCCGCACGTCGTCGATAAGGCCGTTCCACTCGCGAGTTGGATATTGCTGGTTATTGCCAATCAAGACCTCCCAGCTATTCGTATTTATGCTGCCTGTAGCCTCGGCGGAGACATCCAGTCTGCCATCCACATACTGGTACATTTTTGCCCCATCATAGACCCCGGCGACGTGATGCCACTGCCCATCGTTCACAGAGATGTTCCCGTAAGCCGAGGAATGGCTACCTGGCCAGGGGGAAAAGGCAAACGCAACACTGTCGGTGTTCTTATTTCTATGTAACCTCCAGCTGGAATTTCCCTTGGCCACGATCGCTTGCCATGTCTTGTCAAACATGTTGACCTTTATCCAACCCGCGACCGTGATCTCATCAGTGATGTCGAAGGCCGAATTATTTCCGCAATTTACATAGTCACCGTCACCGTCACCGTCTAAGCTCAGCACACTGCCCCTTTCGGCATCCGCAACGATTTTAGCGTCACCCATAAGTTTGCCGGCGAGTCCGTTGCCGGACGAATCAACAGCGACATCGCCTTCTATCCCGTCAAATTTCCACCAGCCGACCATTCCACCTGTCGAAAAGCTCCATAAATTGCCCCCACGGTAGGGCTTGCCCGATTGGTACAGTCTCAGCCTCGATTCATAATTGGCCTGCCACTTATCGCGTTTATCCTCGGTCAGTAAATCAATCGCTTCCTTCTGCCACTTGACGGCGGCAGCGAAATCACCGACCTCGGCATAGACGGCCGCGAGCGTGCCGACATAGCTGTGGTTCTTCCAGTCCGTTAGTTCGCAGGCTTTGGTGGCATTCTCGACCGCCTTGGCGCCGTCGCGAAACTCAGCCGCTGGGCACGCAGCCTGCAACCAGGCCAGGTCGCTAAAGGCCCGCGCGTAGCCCGGGTCGACACGCACCGCTGCCTCATAATCGCTAATCGCTTCGCCGTACCCGCCGCCGCGGTGCTTGACACTCTTGCCACGTTCGTAATACGCCCTCGGTAAGGACTTGATAGCACTTTCTATGCTTCCGGCAATCTCAGTATATTCCTGGCGCGGCAATGACCGCAGCTCTTCTACCAGTTGCCAAGCCTCCTTCAGTTTTCCGGCTTGAATACATTCCCACGCCAAATAGACCTTACTGTTCTCGCTGGCAAAGAGTTGTTCCGCCTCGTAAAGGTATTTTTCTTCGTTGGAGTGTTTACCATCCTCATACATCCGGCGCAGCCGATCCAGAATGGCTTCGGCTTCTTTGTCGCGGCCGAGTTGGTGCAGCGCCATCGCTATGAACGCTACGTCTCGGGGATGGGATTTACTGTTAAGCACAGTCCGGCGGAGCTTGTCGACGCGTGTCAACGTCATGAGAGCTTCCTCGTAGGCACCATTGCGGTACTGCTCCATACCCTGCAGGCCAAGGCTTCTTAGGAGTCTGCCCAGATAAAGGTAGTTTCTTCCATCCTCAGGATCGGTCTTGATTCGGCGAGCATAGTAGTCGACCATTTCCTGATAATGTTCTTCAAGCGTTCGGCCCGGCCCAAGTGCTTCAGCAGTAGAGACGTTGGGATCGAGGTTCGCGACCCAGATTCCCCGATGCAGCGACCCATACATCCTTTGGAAGGCGAACCGGCTTATATCAGGCCGAGACCAACTACACCACCCGATTCGACCGCTCAGGACATTTGCGACCGTCTTTGTGTCTAAGTTATAAATCCATAACCTATGCCGCCCCTGAATACTTAGCTCACGTCCATTTGGCGACCAGTTCAGGCTACCCCCTACAAATATCCCTAATGATATCGAAGGCGCCGTCCAACTCGCAACGACTGACTTGGTGGCTAATTCCACGATTCGAAGCTCCCTGCCCCACATATAGGCGACGTATTTTTCATCCGGTGACACCGCAGGATAATAATAGGGACACGAGATGATCGCTGTCGGCTTTGCACCGTCCTCGATGGAAATCGAGTATAGTTTCATGTCCTTTGGTGAGTGGTAAAAAACCCGCTTTGAGTCACTGCTCCAGCAAGGCCTGTGTCCCCTGGCCAGAAATATCGGGTCCTCCGTGCCGTCTGACTTGATAATCCAGACCTCTCGCTGCTCCATAGGCGCAACTTCAGCCCCATGTTCGGTAGTAACTTCAGCAAGTAACAGGGGTTGTCGGGAACGGACGTAGGCAATGTGGTTTCCATCAGGAGACCACTCCGGCTCAGAACCAGGGACCGTCAATAGGCGGGTTTTGCCCGACTCCAGATTGATGATTTCGATACCACTAAAGCCGTGAATTCCACAACTGTAGACCAGCTCGGTTCCGTCGGGCGACCAGGTAGCATGAAACCCCTCGGCCACCACCCGCTTGGCCTTCTTAGCTAACTGCTCATAAATTTCGGCCGATTCGTGCATCTCCAAGAAAGCGGGACCCTCGGGTCTGCGCTGCGGCGGATACCATGATAGACCGGCATCAAGGGTGTCAGACACATATTTCGCAGCCGATAGGTCAAGATTCCGTTTGCTCATTAGGCCGGACTTAATGATTGTGTCGTATTTGACCTTCGCTTCATCATAGTAGCCCGAAGCAATGAGGGCACAAAAACTATGGAAGCGATAAATACCCTCTTCAGGTTCCAGTTCAACACATTTGCGTGCATCCGAGAGGGCCTGTTCGTAATTGCCCATTTGCATGTGGGTCCGGCGGCGCTGGTTATAAAGTTCCGCCTCGCCAAGTGAAAGTGTGATTGCCTTATCATGGTCCCTGATGGCCTCACTAAATAGTTCCTTTTCACTTTGTCTTATCGCCTTTTCCCGCCGAGCTATCGCACGAAGGGCGTACCCCTGCGAATTATTCGATTCAATCCCAATCATTACAAATGCATCTATCTCCATCTCATCGTATTTCCTGAGCGCATAATATGCCAGGGCTCGCGCTTCGCGAGAGTCATAATGGCCCGGTTCGAAGTCTATGGCTTTGTTCAACAATTCAAGAGTTTTATTCACGGTGCCGGCCATCATAGAACGGTTGAAGTAGGCCTCGGCGGACTCGGAAAATAACTTCTCGCCTTTCTGCTGATGTTCTTTTGCCTTCTGCTGGTATTCTTCTGTTGTTTCAAGGTCACCGGGGTCGCTTTCCAGATAAATCCTGGCCAGAAGAAAATGGGCCTGGCAGGCAATCTCATCTCGTTCGTCCAGCAGCTTCTGGAGTTCTTTCACAGCAGCGGCAGGGCCTTGTAACTCCAGAACGAGTCGGGCGCGCAGAAGATGCGCTTTAGGTCCAACATGTTCGCTATCGACAATCGTTTCGATTTTGGTCAGGGCTTCCTGGAACTGTCCCCTGGAGCGCAATTCCATTGCCTTCGACAGAATGTCTCTGGATTCGGCCTCTTTACCTCGATTAACGGCCTGAACGTACATCACAAAAATGACTGCTATACAAGTAAATAGAACTGCTGCCGTCGCTGCAGCAATAGCTTGTGTTCGGTATTTACGCAGGAATTTTTTCAGACGGTAGATTGTGCTGGGCGGCCCGGCCAATACGGGCTCGTGGGTGAGGTGCCGCTGGATGTCCTCATCCAAAGCGTGGGCCGTCTGATAACGGCGGGTGCGGTCCTTCTCCATCGCCTTGAGCGTTATCCAGTCAAGGTCGCCACGAAGCCTGCGCTTAAGTGTGCCGGGGTCAACGCGACGACGCTGGGCCAACCTGGCTGACTCTTCGCCGCCGAGTGTGCTCAGCCGGGTGCTCGGCGTCTTCGGGTCTTCTTCCAGGATGACCTGACGAATGTGGTCAACCCCGCCTTCACGAAGTGTTGCAGGATCAAAAGGCAGGACGCCAGTCAGCAGCTCGTAGAGCACCACGCCCAGAGAGTAAATGTCTGATCGAGTATCAACATCCTGGCCGGTCATCTCCGCCTGCTCAGGACTCATATACTCAGGCGTGCCGACAAACTGGCCCTGCTCGGTGACCAGCGTCCGCTCCGTCAACGGCTGACTGATGGCCTTGACCACGCCGAAATCGATGACCTTAGGCACCGCTTTCTCGCCCTCAATGCATACCTGTAT
>JAUXAB010000091.1 GCA_030615025.1 Phycisphaerae bacterium
AAGCCCGATGCCTGCGTTGTCGGCCAAAAACGTTCTCAACGTGGAGAAAACCACTTCTGGCGAGCATTTTTGGCCTGCCGCCTTGGCCTCGAACTTTTCGCTCGGCCTCATAACGACCCGGTTATTCGGATAAGCTCTAAGCTCAATTGGTGCAGGATTGACCGTAGTAAGCGTTTTTACCGTGTTTGCGCAAATAGTGCTTATCCAGCAGCGCCTCGGCTATCGGGCCCTGCTTTAGATTTATTGTGATAGTACCCAGAGCCGTTGTTGCGACTTGTTCAAGCACAACATTGGCTTCAACAGCTTCAGCGGGGCTCTTGCCCCACGTGAATGGGCCATGATTAGCTACCAGAACTGCGGGTATTTGCATCGGGTCTATATTTGCAAATCGCCTGACAATGGCCTTGCCTGTGTTCAGCTCGTAATCACTTCGTATCGCATCTTTTGTCATTACTTCAGTAACAGGTATCGGGCCATAAAAATAGTCAGCGTGGGTGGTACCGAAGCAGGGAATTTGGCGGCAGCTCTGCGCCCACATAGTTGCACTCGGCGAATGAGTATGGCATATACCGCCAACGGCTTCGAAATTTCTGTAAAGCTCAAGATGGGTCGGCGTGTCTGACGAAGGATTGAGGTCACCTTCGACAACGTTTCCGTCCAGGTCAAGTAATACTATTTTGTCGTCTGTAAGCTCATCGTATGCGAGGCCGCTGGGCTTGATGGCCACGATCCCTGCGGAGCGGTCTATTCCGCTGACATTGCCCCAACTGTAAATGACGAGCTTTTGCTTCTGCAGTTCAATATTTGCATCACAGACGGCTTTTTTCAATTCTTCATACATAACATCGCCTTTAAGGCTTAACGCTGTCTTTGATGTTCAGCAGGTCTTTCATAACATTGGCCAATTTGCCGGACCAGTCCCGCAGGCCAAAGGCATCGTGTAACTGCTTGTAAAGAGCATATATCTGCTGGTAAGCCGTGTGGTTTTCGGGAATGGGTTTGTAAGTGACGTCTTTTATGCCACACATGGCGGCTTGAGCGTCGGCGAAATTGTCATAGCCGCCGGATTCTCTGCCCGCTACAACGGCACCAGCGATACATGCGCCCAGGGCACAACTCTGAGCAGAGCGAGATATCTTCATTTCCTTAGCCGTTACATCAGCGTAAATTTGCATAAGCAAAGGATTCTTTTCAGCAATTCCACCGCAATTTATCACCTCTGTTACCTTAACGCCGTACTCCTCAAAGCGGTTGATAATGGTAAGGGCTCCAAAGGCGGTTGCCTCAATCAATGCCCGGTAAATCTCTTCCGGCTTCGTGTGCAGCGTCTGGCCTATCAGCAGTCCGGTCAGCCTTTGGTCAACAAGTATTGTTCTATTTCCATTGTTCCAGTCGAGAGCTAATAAGCCGGACTGACCCGGCTTCAACTTTGCCGCTTTTTCAGTAAGAGCCTCGTGAGAGCCTGCCGATTCGCCACCCGGCTGGACGTAGTTGACAAACCAATTGAAAATATCACCCACCGCAGATTGGCCTGCCTCCAGGCCAAAGAAACCCGGCAAAATAGAACCGTCAACTATGCCACATATCCCGGGTATATCGGCCAACTCACGGTCAGATTTTGCCACAAGCATATCACAGGTACTGGTGCCTATTATTTTGACCACCTTACCGGGAGCAATGCCAGAGCCGACGGCACCTAAATGAGCATCAAAGGCCCCTACCGCTACCGGAATACCGGCGGGCAGTCCAAGCTTATGCGCCCATTGTTCTGCAAGCTTTCCTGCCGGTGTCTGGATGGTATAGGTTTTCTCGTAAAGCCGGTCGCGGAGTTCTCCAAGTTTTGGGTCGAGCCTGGCAAGGAGGTCTTTAGCGGGCAAGCCTCCCCACTGGTCATTAAACATAGCTTTATGACCGGCGGCGCAGCGGCTTCGTTTAACCATATCCGGCTTTGTGGTGTTCGTTAAAACCGCCGGGACATAATCGCAGCATTCGACCCAACTATAGGCCGCATTGAAAACGTCAGGGTCGGTCCGCAAACAATGAAGTACTTTGCTAAAAAACCATTCAGATGAATATGTCCCGCCGCACTTGGCAAGGTATTCGGGATGTTCCTTTTCGGCCAGTTGGGTGATCTCAGCGGCTTCAGCGTGGCCGGTGTGGTCCTTCCACAGCCAGGCACAGGCGTTTGGATTACCTTTGAATTCATCCGACATACTCAAGGGTGTGCCGTTCTTATCAACCGGTATCGGCGTTGAGCCGGTCGTGTCGATGCCAATACCTATGACCTGGTCAGTGTTAAAATCCTTATCGGCTTTCTTGGCTTCGGCGATTGCCGCTTTGATAGTAACCTCGATACCCTTTAGGTAGTCAGCCGGGTTCTGTCTTGCCAGGTTGTGGTCAGCCGAATCAAGAATGATGCCGGCTTCACCGGTTTCGTATTCATAAACTGCTGTCCCCAGCTCATTGCCGTTAGTAACGTCGACTATCAAAGTCCTAACAGAATTAGTCCCGTAATCCAATCCAATCACATAAGCCATCGTCTAATATCCCATAAAATATTACTATCATCACTAACCGGAACACCTGTTCTCATAAAAACACTATCCTCTGAAGTACAGATATGCAGCAAGAATCACAGCCAATACTGCCACAGAGGCAGCTACTTCGCGCCAATCCCAACTGCCTCGTGACAGACGGCGATGCTCCTCGTTAAGCGTACCATATGTCAGGCCGCTTATCCGCTCGTAGGACGGCACAGACGTCCACCAACTAACCGCTATCATCACAAACACACAGACAAGGAAAATGAAAAGGCTGTAGTACTGGAAGTATATGTTGTTGATGATCCACAGGAAGGAACCTGGCGCATATCCACTTTCAAATCCTGCCAGTTTCAGGCTGACGGGTGTATCGACAGCCAAACGAAAGACACCCAACAGGAAGCCGACAATTAGGGCGGCCAAGCACCCCTTAGCGTTCAGCCGTTTGCTGAATATGCCTAAGAAGAAGACCACAAAGATGGGCGGCGCCAAGTATCCCTGCACACTCTGCAGATAGTGGTATAGGCCACGTGCCCCTTGAATCACAGGCACCCAAAACAGACCAATAATCACCATAACAATGGTAGCGATACGACCCATCCAAACCAGTTTGTGCTGGGATGCACCGGGCCTGAACTTCGAATATAAGTCCATGGTGAACAAGGCCGAGGATGCATTGAACACGCTCGATAGCGAGCTCATCAGGGCGGCCAACAATCCAGCCACAACAAGACCCCGCACTCCCGCAGGAAGCACGTGCTTAACCAACAAGGGGAAAGCCGCCTGGCATTTTTCATTGTCAATCGCCCCCGCTGTATACAGAGCTTCCTGAAGTTCCGCCATCTTGCCGCTCTTGGCCAATGCGAAGCATATCATACCGGGAATAATGAATATGAACACCGGCAGCAGCTTCAGAAAGGCCGCCCATATACTGCCTCGTCGCGCCTCACGCTCGTTCGGCGCGCCGAGGGCACGCTGAACGATATACTGGTCCGTGCACCAATACCACAGTCCGATGATAGGAGCACAGAAAAGCATCCCAAGCCAGGGGTAGTTGCCGTTGAAGTACCACGCTATCTTTGTCTCACCCATCACCGGCTTCCACGTGCCCTCCATCCCCGCAGGAATCAACGGCTTCCACAAATTAAACATGTCCGACCCAGCAACCTCGCGCAACTGGTCCCAGCCGCCGAGGGCTTTGAGACCGAATATCGTCACCAGCGCCGAGCCAAACACAAGTACAACGGTCTGAACCGCATCCGTATAGACCACGGCCCTCAATCCACCCAGAACGGTATAGATTCCCGTAAGGATAATCACAAGGAACGAGCCAATCCAGAAACTGTCCATCACCACAAATCCCAAATCGAGCCGCAGCTCCGGAAGAAGGGTCCGAAAGACGACACCACCGGCGAAGACACCGACCGCTATCTTCGTGAGCACGTACCCAACCAGCGAAATGACCGAGAGCACCCATCGGCTGGCTGGAGAGAAACGACGCTCGAGGAATTCCGGCATCGTGAACACCTTGCTTCGGGCGTAGAACGGAACGAACACCCACGCCAGAATCAGCAGGCACCAGGCATGCAGCTCGTAATGAGCCATTGCCACTCCGTCAGTACAGCCGGACCCCGCAAGACCGACTAAGTGCTCGGAACCGATGTTCGACGCAAAAATAGAGGCACCGACGACCCACCATCCAAGATTTCTGCCGGCAAGAAAATAGTCGTCAGCAGTGTCCCTGCGCCTAAGGATAACCCACCAGGCAACAGCCAGAAGGAGGGAAAAATACATACCTATCGCGATCCAATCTAATGTTTCCAAACCCATTTGTTACCTTTCCATATTTTACTTGTAACTTCCTCGAAAGTTAAGACACTGAGATTGACAATAAATTCAGCACGATTTTACTGTTATATCGCTTGCGTTCAAGAATAATCTGGTCGCCCAAGCTGGAACTATATGGATGTAATTCACACCCTGATTGTACTTGGTATCATTGCGGCGGTCTATGTGTATTTCACTGGCTAATCGCACTGAGGAATATTTTATTTTACAACACCGGGCTTGGAATCATTCGACCTTCCATAGCTTCTTGAGCAGCTGGTACATATTCGGGTCGTGGTGCTGCAACTCTGAGCGAACAAAAGGATAAAAATCGTTGGTGCCGAAAAACGCTTCGGTGGCCTCGGCAAAATATTCCTGGTCGTTGTTCAACGCATAAGCACGCCTCGGTTGCCCGTTGATATGCAAAACAGATTCGTATCGTTTGCCCTTTACGGCTTTCTTATAGGCATCGTTGACTTCGGCATTGTCATAACCCAAGACACAATGATGGTAAGAATGGGCCAGTTCGTGCATAACCATCCAGGGTTGATCGAGGGTCCATTTGAGGAAATTTTCGGCGTTGGCTATCTCAACGCTGCGTTCTTTCTCAGGATTGTAGTCATGCTCAGTTAGCCACCGCCTGCTCGGATGGTAGCACATGCACGGGTAGCGTGGGGCCTTGTACTCGGCCCAAATCGGGATGCGGCGCAGCTCCTTCAGAGGCCCATCCGGCACTATACGCGTGATCTGATAAAGTTGGTACTTCAGCAGCCTCAACACGTCATTAGCGAGCTGGGCGTGTTCGGATAATAGCTGGTTGTTAACGAGCACCTTCCAGCCTTCAATTTTTTGGACCGTATAATCAAACGTTGGCGTGTACTTGGGCAAAGCTACCCCAATTTCGAATATACGTACCTCCCAGGGACCCAATTTTTCAGTTCGGTTGAGAACCCCTCGCGGAGCCCTTCCTTCGATATGATTTCCTTCAGGCTGGATTTGCGTGATTTTATACCCGGCAGAGGTAGCGCCGGCGCCATACTTGGCTGGATCAATCTTGAATTCTATAGTATTATTTTTCTCAAGATAGTTAGCCAGAAAAATACCCAGTGCCCCGTCTTCGGCCTTCCAGATAGCTCCTTGTATACCGGGAAGGGTTGCGGTTCGGAGATTATTTCCGTGGTCGGGCCAGGTTTCAGTGATGGTCTTAACGTGGTTTGTCGGCTCTATAAGCTCAACCAATTCTCCAAAAGTAAGAAATTTCCTGGCGGTAACGCGGTACTTTCCAATCTTCTTGAGGTAGGCGGCCTTCCTGGCATGCTCCGGTTTGAATAACTGCAAGCCCATCCATCCGTTCTGGCTTCCCCAGAGGAAGGCCCGTCCTTGTGCCATAATCCAGGCGCGGTCGCCGTGCTGAAACCATGCTGGGCTGCCAAAATAAATGCTGTAGCCCGAATAGACCGCGGTTATCATGGGGATGGATCGCTCATCGGGTTTTATCCAGATAAGAAAAGCGTCAAGACCATCCATAAAGGGCTCTGCGGCGCATTCGGTGGTTATAATCATATTTCTGCCGTTACTGTGAGCAACCTTTTGAACCTTCTTGAGCATCTTTCTATAACCGTCTACCCACCAGCCGCCACCGCCGAGCGGATGGCCATGTGATTTGTCAAAACAAAGGACAGGGCTTGCGGCAGCTATCTGGTCGATATAAACGGCATTCACACCGACCTCTTTTGCCAGACGCTCAACAATCTGCGCAACTTTATCCTGCCAGAATTCCGTATAGCAGCACATAGGCGCCTGCATTACCTTGTTTCCGTAAGTTTCTACATAATGCTTTCCCACCCGGTTTTTGGCGCAATAAGGAAAATACTCGTTAAAGTCATCGTTAGAAATATCAATAATCCTGCCGTTGATATAGGGCATGACTACAAGACCTTTTGACACAAGGTCGCGTACCTGCTCTGAGATACCAGGCTTGGTCGGGAAATAGTGCGGGTAATGAGTATCGAACGGGATCCGATGCCAATTGTACCAGTGTGCCGCGGTAGGAACATCAAAATACTTCTGTGCATCAATCAATGGCTTGTTCTTTTCTTCCAGTGTGCCACCGGCCGGCCCGATATAGTTGCCCACGAGCATCCATAACCCGATGTCCTTGAGTGCCTGCGGCATACTCGTACGCTGCGAGATTCTCCCCTCGGATGTCCATGGGGCGGTAACGGCGAATTTACGGTAAGTCTTGGCACCCTGCATCCAGCCTCCACGGTACACTCCCATCATGACCGGGAATGGATCCCTATGGTCGGAACCGGGAACTGCCATATTTTCAACGTTTGTTTTTATATAGAACTCGTTGCCGGGCTCTATGGTAAAACTTTTGTCCCATGCCCTCGGGTCGTGCGCGGCCATGTAAACGGCATTCGTCCCCTTCATGGCGCACATAAACTGCATCGGCATCGACCAGCCATGCGGGTATTTGTACGACATTCTTTTACTACAATTTTTGAATAGCTTACCCCAGTTACGTCGGGGCACGGCAATGTCGTATTCTCCCGATTTCAAATATCCGTTACACTTCGGGAAGTCAACTTCATAAAGACCCCATATATTAGAGTCATTGTTGACCCATATTCGCCATTCGGCTATGCCAAGATTTCGAGGCAGGTCGACTGTTATCCGTACGCTAACAACCCGTTTCTCTTTATCCAGGTCTATGTTAGGCCATTCAAAAGTTGCTCGCCTGAGCCCACAGGCAAGTTCTTTAATATCGTAAGAACTACAGGGCACTTGCGTACTCGACAGGCTTCGTTTCTGATTACCATGGCAAAAGGTGAGCTGCCAGAGTGAATGCTTACCATCAATCGTCTGAATGTGATTTACCTTTTCAGCCAGGTCCACCATGGCAGCAAGACCCATATTCTCGGCTTCAAATTCGAAACGAACAATATCATTGGCTAATACGGCCTTTGATGCCGACGTCCGGGACTGAGCAGAAAGGGTCCCGATTTCAATCGGGACTGCAAGAACGCCCAGCAAACAAATTGCCACTATACGTTTTTTTAGTTTTGGAAGAATAATTTCCTTCTCCTTTCAGCTTTATCTGACAGAAACTATATACCCATAACCTCTCAATCTCACCATATTACTAAATCTGTTTGGCTAATGCAAACCTTATCCTCCCAACCAAACCTGTATTTAACTACTTGCTCTGTGTATAATAAGCCCCAATGGCTAAATCTTTCACTAAAGGAATGAAGGTGTTGAACAACAAAAGATAGCGTTAATTAAAGAGAAAAATGAGTATGAATTCGAAACAGCGCGTATTGGCGGCAATGAATCATAAAAAACCGGACCGCGTTCCGGTGATGTGTCAGCTTGCTCTCGGACACTATTTCTTGAACTGCGACTACAGCCCTTCGGAAATCTGGTTCGATTCTGTTACCTTTGCCAACGCCCTCGTTGATTTGCAGCAAAAATATGAATTTGACGGTATCCTGGTGAACCTGCCCGGCAGGCCGGCGGATTGGAAAAACAAACTTAAATCATCTAAAAAAGTCAATAACACTGAACATCTGTATTGGCGGTCAGGGCTCGAAACTATTGTTCCAAAAGACGATAACCCGCAGACATATCAGTCAGGACAAGTGCCTCTCGAACGGGCGGACTATAAATCAGTCGACGTCAATGACCCAGCTACATACAGGCTTGCCGGCTACATCTGGAACACCTGGCATATACCGCAACTTTGGGACATTGACTTGCACGCCGACCTTTCCGACCCGGCAGCTTATCCCGTGTGGTTCACAAGCGCGCTGGAGAAGGTCCGGCAGCTTGCGCCGGATGTCTCAGTACATGCGGAAGTGTTCTCACCTTTCACTCATTTTATGGAGTTGTTCGGTTATGAACACGCTCTTATTGCTCTTATCGACGAACCTCGAAAGTGCCACGAGGTACTCGCTGCTCTTACACAACAGGTGCTTGCACAAGTCAGATTGTACGCCAGCTGTGGACCTGATGCTATCCTTGTAAGTTCAGCTTTTGCCGGCGCGGGATTTATAAGCCGGCAAATGTATAAGGAATTTGTTGTCCCCTATGAAGACCAGGTTTTTCGAGCGATACGTGGACACGGCCCAAAGGCTTATGTTCATACCTGCGGTGCAATTGGCGACCGGCTGGACCTTATGAGCGAAACCAGCGTTGATGGAATCGACACGTTAGACCCTCCGCCGCTCGGTACAGTTGAGCTGCGCCAAGCAAAATCAAAGTACGGAAAGCGATTCTTTTTCAAAGGAAATCTGGACCCAGTGAACGAGATGCTGAACGCAGATGACCAAACGTTTGAGCAAGCGGTGAAGGACAGGCTCAAAATCGGCAAACCCGGCAGCGGATATATCCTTTCTTCGGCCTGCAGCGTGGCTCCCCATGTCAAACCCGAGAGACTCAAAAAGCTCGCGGCGTTGGCAAAGAAATTTGGTAAATATTGAAAGTTCGGTCACCGCAAAGACAAAGAGTTATTCCACTATCACAGTTTCATCAAGAGGGATACCAAGCCTTTTGAATCTTTTAGCTCGGGATTTCTCGTCTCCGACGTGAATTTTTCGCGCAATCTTTCCTACCTCCAAAGCACGCCGGCGGGGAACGACCAGCACGCCATCGCCATCTGCTACTACTAAATCGCCGGGGTAAACAAGGACGCCGCTGCAGTTAATAGGAAAGTTATAGGATTCAGCAATGAGTCTCCCCGGCCGAACGCCGCGGGAACTATATCCATTCTTGCAATAGACTGCTATCTTTTTGACCTTAATAATCTCATCGGTATCGCGGGCGCCGCCGTTTGTAACCACTCCGATTACGCCTTTTTCCGCCCAGCCGAGACTATTATTGGAACCGATAAAGCCACATTCGGGGATTCCGCCAGCGTCAATAACAGCTACATCCCCTGGTTTTGCAACCGCCAGCCATGCATCAGGTGCCCTTCTATATTGTTCGGCTTTGAATTTCTTGAAGCCTTCAAGGTCTGGAAAGGAGTTCTGTCCGACCCTGACATCAGTAGGCACATGGCGGACAGTAATCGCAAATCCTACTATTCTATGAGAAAATTTTTCGACATCCCGCCACAGGGGCCGAATGTTCTTGTTCATTAAGCCTATGTCCTGCAGACCAATCAGGTCCATAGCATCAAGCACATCGGTGAGCCGCAAATCTTTATACAATTCAAGAATTTCCCTTCGTGCCTGAATACTGTCGTCGAAACTTTTGTTCTTTAGTAACCTGACGCCTTGAGGTGTTGTAAGCTTTTTTGTTGTTCGACTTTGCTGTGTATATGCGACGGGTATACACGATATCGAAATAAGCAGAAATAGTGCAACAAGACTGACGCATTTTGGTTTGCATTTAGTTAAGTGATACATAGCGACCTCCTTATGAATGTTTTGTTAAATTTGTGGTCCTGGCGAACAACTCCAGGGAGAAGCTAAACTAAAATCCAAATAATGCAAGGATTTTCTTCTATCCCGATTTATCGGGACTTGATACCTGTGTGAGCTGTCTATGAAATCATGGATTTGCCAGGTTAAAATGATACAATAGAATGTAGATTTGGTAATATATGTTTTGTGACCAGAAATCAAAGGTTGAACTTTGTGTGTGAAAAGTTACCAGCGACACATGGAGGGTATCGGGACTTTACCAGCTTTTGGAAATTATATATGAGAATGAGATTGGGACAATGGGGATACTGGATTGCCTTTGCCTCATTGTGGCTACTTTTATATGCGCCGTTTACGGCAGCGGAGCAGGATAGCTCGGATGCAGAGGTTTTGCAGGCAATGGTTGAAGCCGACTGGTCTGCGCAGGAGCACAGGAGAAGCCGGACGCCAGATGCCCCTGAAGCCGTCCGTGATGCATGGCAGCGAGCCAAAAAGCTTCTCACCGACCTTCGAAGAATGCCCGAAGCCCCGGAACTCAGCTCGGAGTCGGCTGCCCTGGAATCCGCCATTGGCGGACGAGGTCAAGTAGATGCGATAGATTCACTGGACAAAAAGGCCCGACTCGTTTTGTATCGCAAGGTGCGTTCTATCGCACGGAAGCTGGCGCTGAAAAATCCACTCATCACCTCAAAGGCTATCGTATTCATGAAGCGTCGCCGCTTTATCTGCCAGATGCTTCATGAATATCTCGGTTACTTCTATGACTATGGAGACATCGCCGGCGGCGGAGTGTACATCCTCGATGAGCCGGGTTATTCTCTCAAGATACGCGACCTCATCAAGGGACGCCTGCCGCGCGGTAATTACACGACTCTCGCATTGTCTTACGATGCACAGACGATTTACTTCGCCTTTGCCGAGCGGTCTGCGAAGAAGCCGGAATACTACTCGCCTCAGCGGCGGTGCTTTCACATCTATGCAATGGACGCTGACGGGACAAATCTACGCCAGCTTACTAACGGCCCGAATGACGACTTCGACCCCTGTCCGCTGCCTGATGGTGGAATCGCCTTCATGTCCACCCGCCGTGGAGGTTTCGGCCGATGCCACAATCCCTGGGAGCCATTGCCGAGCTATACGCTGCACCGAATGGACGCATCCGGTAACACGGTGCGGACACTTTCGTTCCACGAAACAAATGAGTGGCACCCTTCTGTTCTGGCCGATGGGCGAATCGTGTATTCCCGCTGGGACTACGTCGACCGCTCAGCGGCGAACTACCACGGACTTTGGGTGAGCAATCCGGACGGCAGCAATCCAAGCGTCCTTTTCGGCAATTATACTCAGCGTATCAACGCCTGCTTTCAACCACGAGCAATCCCGGGCTCGAATCGAATCATTTTTGTCGCCGGTGCACATCACGCCGACGTGGGCGGCTCGTTGGTCGTTTTCGACCCTGCACGCGAGAAGCTGGATACTGTGACCGGGCAAGACAGATTTGATTCGATTGAGGTCCTGACACCGGAGGTATGCTTTCCAGAGGCACCCGGCTGGCCCAAGAGCTACTTCCACAGCCCGTGGCCGCTTTCGGAAAACTACTTTCTGGTTGCCTTTAGCTTCGAGCCGCTTCCGGGTATGGGGCCCGGTGTCAAGCAGGACACACATACCGGAATTTATTACTTCGACCGCTTCGGCAACCTGGAGCTGCTCTACAGTGAAGATGGCATCTCCTGTATGTACCCGATTCCCCTTGTGCCGCGTTCGGTGCCCCCGGTCATTGCCTCCACGCTTAATCAGAGCTTCGGTGATGAGGGCGAATTTGTGCTGACGGACGTTCAGCGGAGCCTGTTTCCGCTGCCTGCCTCCCGACCAATCCGCGGGCTGCGAATCTTCCAGGTGCTTCCGAAAACAAGCACACATGTCGCCAATCAACCGCGTATTGGCTATGCCAATGCAGAGAGTACCCGTATGATGCTTGGTACGGTCCCAGTTGAGTCTGATGGCTCGGCATATTTCCGGGTCCCTGCACGCAAACCTTTGTATTTCCAGGCGTTGGATGAGACAGGCCGGGCCGTCCAAAGCATGCGCAGCGTCACCTACCTGCAACCCGGCGAGCATCGCAGCTGCCTCGGCTGTCACGAACCCCGTGGTGTGGTACCGGCCAATCGGCAAGGCATCCTGGCCCTACAGCGACCACCGTCAAAGATTCAGCCTGGCCCAGACGGGACCCGCCCTTTCAGCTACCCCCGGCTTGTCCAGCCCGTTCTCGATAGGCGCTGCATACAGTGCCACGATGGGAAAACGGGAGACCTAAAAAGCCGATTAGTTTTGACCGGCGAACCGGCAGGGACCTTTAGTAAATCGTACGAGAGCCTCAAAGCGTATGTTAGATGGTATGAATGGGGCGGCAGCAGCATCACACAGATTGTTACGAGGCCGGGCCGCATCGGTGCCGATGAGAGTCCTCTGTTGAAGGTACTGGAGGACTCAACGCATGCAAAGCATGTAAATCTGACGGAAGAGGAACGAGGCCGGCTCTATATCTGGCTCGACGGTAATGTCCCCTTCTACGGCACCTACGATGAAAAGCAACAACTCGCACAGAGGAATGGTGAGGCCGTACCACTACCTTTAATCCAATAAAACTTTGTAAATTATCCGAATCACCTGTTCCTAAGAGCTTATCCGAATAACCGGGTCGTTATGAGGCCGAGCGAAAAGTTCGAGGCCAAGGCGGCAGGCCAAAAATGCTCGGAGGCGTGGTTTTCTCCACGTTGAGAACGTTTTTGGCCGACAACACAGGCATCGGGCTTTGCAGCCGGCCGCAATAGAGCGGGTTATTTGGATAGGC
>JAUXAB010000045.1 GCA_030615025.1 Phycisphaerae bacterium
CGAAACACATAAACAACAAGTTCGGTGCGGTCCTGTACATCAAATCTCAAAAAAAGCCGGCTTAGATGTGTGCGGACTGTCGGCACAGATATTTGCAGTTCCATGGCAATTTGTTTGTCAGAACGGCCGGAAAAAAGGAGCCTAATTACCTCTGTTTGTCTTGCCGATAAGCGAAGCTCATTAACAAGTTCTGACCATTCGCTTTGCGAAAATATCTCATTGTCTGTGCTCAAAGTCATTTAGTAGCCCTTACTGAACTGTAAATTCGGTTTTGCTCTTTTCATCATCCCGCATGGTTTTCGACGCTCACTTAATCAATAGATATTTTCCCCTCGCTCCGTTAGCGTTTGGGGCGATACCGTAAATGCCTCGGCTTAAGTCGGATTAGTTGCCATAATCGGCATTTAGGTATAATATAGATTGAATAGCAGATTTGGCTGGAACAATCAAGAGAAAATTTTAACGCCGACGACCGCAGAATACCCTATACCTCACCCAGGGGCAATGTTACGACAACTCGCTTTAATTGCCGAAGCAGCCACCTATATTCCCCTGCGAATTGTTATCCCGACAGCGATAAGCACCTGCCTGGCAAGGCCTTACGCTTGCCTTGCTGTGTTTATGTTTTATACCGTGATAGCTACGCAAAACAAGCCCGGTTAAGAAATCCCACACATATCAACGCTGCAAGAAGGCAGATTGTGATTTTGGACAACCTATCCGACGGCCCTTCTTTCATCAAAATAGTTAAGGTCATTTAACGGCAAAACCACAGAGGCCGTAATATTTCTCAAATCGGCAATACCAGGTCAGGGAGTAGGAGAAATTTTCGGCTCGGCTTCCTCCCATCGCAGGCCGCCTATCACTGCTTGTGCGATATTGGTGAGGTGGTCGCCGATTTTTTCGACATTGTCAACCAGGTCGATAAATATCAGGCCTGCCTCGGCTGAGCATATGCCCTCGCTCATGCGCTGAACATGGCTGCGGCGAAAATCTATCTGCATTATGTTGAGGTTATTTTCGTTAATCAGTGCTGATTTAGCGGCCTCAGTATCATCAGCTTGGAGTGCTGTTATTATATGATCAAACATCTGGTCTATCTCTTTTTTGAGCTGGGCGGCCTCATCCAGTGCATCGTCGCTAAAGGAAAGTTTCTGCCCAATCTTTCGCTCCGCGATTTCGACAATATTGACTGCATGGTCGCCTACGCGCTCAAGGTCATTTACTGTGTGCAAGAGTACAGGCAGCTTAACAGACACTTCTTCCGATAACTGCTCTCGCGACAAGGCAGCAAGATACGAGGTAATCGCAAGCTGGAACTCGTCTATAATATCTTCAATCACCATTGCTTGCTGGAGCTTGCGTCCGGTCTCTTCAATCAGGCCTTCGACAGCTTGCTGAACGCCTTCTCTGGCTCTTTCTGCCATCCGGATGATTTCGCGTTTTGCCTGTTCCAGTGCTATCACCGGCGTATTAAACAGGTGTCTCTCGAGCACAACAGGTTGCTCAGCTAATTCCCTATCTGTAATCGGCAGAATCTTCATAACCAGCGCTTCCAGCTGGCCGATGATTGGTAGGAATACAATAGTGTTAAATGCGTTGAACACGAAATGCGCAAAGAATATGTGCCTCATAATCGTGTTCTCTCCCAGCCCCCCAGGGGTGATCCATTCCACCGCCTCGCTGAACCACCCGGTCCACACCAGAGGAAGCATATACATAACACCTATCACGTTGAATATCGTATGCCCTCTTGCCGCCCGCTTCGAATTCCGTGATGTCCGAAGTGCTGCGATTTCTGCGGTGATTGTCGTACCGATGTTATCACCAAGTATAAACGGTATTACAACTTGTAATGCCACTGGCCAATCGCTGCCGAATGCACCGTTAAATGCAAGTATTTGAATCATTGCGATAGTCGCTGAACTGCTTTGCAGCAGCATCGTGATGATAGTTCCAGCCAGCACAGCCAGCAGCGGGTTGTGGCCTAACCATATCAAAGCTTCCTGCACCTGGCGACTGTCTTGCAGTGGGCCGAACCCCCCTTTCATAAAACTTATACCAAGAAACAAGACCCCAAAGCCCAATAGTATCTGCCCGATACTTCTCGACTTTTGGGTTTTTCCCAGAATATTAATCAAAAATCCCACTCCAACAGCCGGAAGCGCGTAGTTGGTTATCTTAAAAACGGCCAGCACCGAAACGAGCCCCGCTGTGATTGTCGTGCCAATGTTGGCACCAAGAACAACGCACAGTGCCTGCCTTAAACTCAACAGCCCAGCGTTTACGAACCCAACCGTCATCACAGTAGTAGCAGAACTCGACTGGATCAGACATGTCGTAAACGCGCCAATTAAAACTGCGATAACTCGATGTTTTGTCAGCGCCCCGAGAAGGCCTTTGAGCTTCTGTCCCGCAACCTTCTTCAAGCCATCTGACATCAACCCCATACCAAACAGGAACAGCCCCACCCCCCCTACCGTTCCGAAAATCATCTCTTTGACCATAATTTCGTATCTCGTATTGCGTATCCCGTGTCTCGTGGTTTGCGATTCGTGATTCGATTCACGATTCACGAGATACGAATTTGCGTGGTAGTTTTATCTGTTACCGTTTGACCGGTCAAGGAAGTTTTTGTAATTATGAAAAGTTTTTTGTACCCATTGAAAAATATGAATGCAGTGCTGAACTACATTTCTATTCGTGTCGCAGGGATTCGATGGGGTCCATATTGGCGGCACGGTAGGCGGGATATAAGCCAAAAGTTATTCCGACAATTGCGCTGATACCAAAGGCCAAGATTAGAGAACTAGTGGTAATTACAGTAGGCATATGGCCGAAATAGGTAACAAAATACGGGATTGAAGAACCCAAAATAATCCCCAGGATGCCCCCAGCCAACGTCAGGATTAGAGTTTCTGAGAGGAATTGAACGATAATATCGCGCTTCTTGGCGCCGAGGGCCCGGCGAATGCCAATCTCACGCGTTCGCTCGCTAACGGTAGCGAGCATAATATTCATAATACCTATCCCGCCAACCAGAAGTGAGATTGCGGCGATTGAGCCGAGAACGATACTGAAAATCATTTTCGTACGCTCGGCCTGGCGAAGCAGCTCCAAAGGTACGACCACCTGGTAGTCGCTTTGCTTGTGGAACCTGTCCAGAAGGGTCTCCAGAATATCGCGCGTTGGCAGTACCTCTTCTATGGAGCCGACTTTCACAATGATTTCATGCAGCTCAACTTTCTCTATCTTGGCTCCGCTGCTCCCACTAAACTCTATCGATATCTCACCGAACCGGTCTTTAATCGTAGTAAGGGGGATATAGATATTGCCTACATTCGCACCCCCTTGACCAGGCGCTGCCGGAGCTTGATTGTCGAAAGTCTGTAAATCCGAGACAATGGCCTGCTGAGTGACAATACCCACGACCCGATAATAATCCGTCGCTATTTTTATATCCTGGTACAGCGCATCATCAAAAGCGAACAGCTCGCTGACAACATTTTCGTCAAGAACACAGACACTTTGTTTGTAGTGCATGTCGATGCTGCTTAGAAACCGCCCCTGTATTAGCCGGACTGTTGATACATCCGGAAACCACGGCACCGTGCCAATGACCTCTGCCGCCACCTTGCGATTGCGATACCAGGCCCTCTGAGCAAGAAGACGGTTTGGTACAACAACTTCGACATTAGGGATACTGTTATGGAAGCGCTCAGCGTCGGCGTATGTCAAACCGTACTCATGCATGACTCGCTCTCGTCCGCCGGCTTGCTCCTCTTCCGGAGGTTCGACTGTCTTTATAATAATATTGCAGCTGCCGAGCCGGGCAATCTGCTCCTGTGCATGTTGACTGGCCCCCTCGCCGATGGCTAACATGGCTATCACCGAAGAAACACCAAATATAATACCTGATGTCGTCAGAGTGGAACGCAGCCGATGCATCCACAGGCTCTTGATGCCCAACTTCACTGTGCGTTTTAGGCGAAAGGTAAACATAGCCTGCTACCGCTCCCCATTTTGCTTTATGCGACCGTCAAAAAGGCGTATGGTTCGTTGAGCGTCCGTTGCGATGCCCTCATCATGGGTAACTACAATGAGGGTCTTGCCCTGTTTATGCAGGTCGACAAGAATTTTCAAAATTTCGGAGCCACTTTCTGAATCAAGATTGCCGGTCGGCTCGTCAGCTAAAATAATCAATGGCTCGTTTGCCAGCGCCCGGGCTATCGCTACTCTCTGCTGCTCACCGCCACTTAGTTCCGAAGGTCGATGTGTAATTCTATCACCAAGCCCTACCATTACGGCTAATTTCCTTGCACGCTGAGCGCTTTCATGTTCGGAGAGGCCCTGGTAATACATCGGGACTTCTATATTCTCTACAACATTGAGCTGTTGAATAAGATTGAATGATTGAAATACAAAGCCGATGTGTGCGCCGCGTATCAACGATAAGTCGTCATCATTAAGCTCGAATACATTCCGTCCGCTGAGCCAGTACTGCCCACTCGTGGGATGGTCGAGACAGCCTATCATATTAAGCAGCGTGGATTTCCCGGAGCCGCTGGGCCCCATAATGGCTACATATTCTCCACTATTGATAGTCACGTCAATGTTACGTAAGACCTGAAGTTGGACTGTGCCAAGCTGGTAACTTTTACATAACTGTTTCATAACCAGGATTGGCTTATCAGTTTTGAACTCAGGTGTTTTGTTGAACTGTTGCATAGCCGGCTCGCTCACCTATCCACTCTCGCGTGGCCCAGTTCTACGCTGCGGTGGCCTGCCGCCCTGCGATGGCCCTCCACCCTGCGGTGTTCTTCCGCCTTGCGGTGGCCTGCCGCCCTCTCGTGGCCTGCCGCCCTCTGGTGGTCTCCCAGCCTGTGGCGGTCTCCCACTCCGTGCTCGGCTTTCATCCTGCGGCCCTTTTCGTGACCGCTGTGATTTGGCTGCAAGACCCGGTTCAACTAATCGTGGGGGATTTAACAGTACCTCCTCACCAACTTCCAGGCCGCCGACAATTTGTACAAAGGTGTCGTTAAACGCTCCTGTTTGCACTTCGTGCTCCCTGGGGCCTTGTGCTGTCGCAACATAACAGACTTTCCTGCCGCCTCGATTCGCCACTACCTGAATGGGGACAATTATGACATTGTTTAGCTGTTCAATGAGAATCTCGATCTTGGCCGACATTCCCGGTCTGATGAAATCATACGACCCATCTATCCCAACGCTCGTAGTGTAGACCCTGACACCGGCACTAAGCCAGCCGTGCTGCGGGTCAGGCAGCGGCGCAACCTTGAGCACCTTGCCATGAAATGTCTTGTCGGGAAACGCTTCAACAGTAACTGTCGCGAGTTGACCCGGCTCGACCTTATCGACCGACGATTCGTGAACACTCAGCTCCACACCCATCAAATTGGAATTGGGAATGGTGAATATCTTCTGGCCTTTACGGACCATGTCCCCGATCTCTATTGGGTCTTCGCGTCTTTGCCGGTAATCTGCGCTCGAACCATAAACCACTATACCAGGACTTGGCGCCAGTATCGTACAGGCTGCAATCTGTCTCTCCAATTTTGCAACATGTGCTTCTTGCAGATTGTAGGTGGCTTCGGCATTTTCAAGTTTCGCCTGGGCCTGGGCCAGTTGCGAACGAGCGCGAGCAAACGTACGGTCCAATTCGCGCTTGGCTTCCTGGTAGACGCTCAGGAACGTCTCTGTTCCCTTCGGAAAATCATAGCGTTTATATAAATCAAGAGTATCAACAGCCTGTTTGTGTTGAATGTCAAAACTTTGCACAGCTAATCGTTTCTCCTCCACCTCAATTTCCGGAGCATAGTTGGCGTCGTAGAGCTTTATGCTGGACGCTAACTCCTTCTGTGCTTGTGTGAGCCTGCCCTCGGCAAGAAGAATAGCGTCTGTTAATTCGTTTAGCTTTTGTGTGGCTCCTCCCTTCTCACCGTTGGGGTCATCAAGATTCTCAAGCAGCTTTTGCATATCGATACTCGAATTAGGGTCATTGTTTTCATCCTCAATGAGTTCCCCTGCTACAGTTTTGCCCAGATGCTTTTGTAAGTCCATCAGGCCAAATTGTACCGCCAATTTAGCGGCAGCGATGTCAGATTCATTTTGTTTCTTCTGGATGTCATAGGCCTCCTGGGCCTCGATGTAAGTGGCTTTGGCTGTGGAGAAAACGATTTGCTGCTGGCTGTAAGTATCCTGGATGTCAGATGAGTTCAATTGACAAAGCAACTTCTTGTTCTCAACGTCCTCAGCGGTGATAACCGTGCCCTCCGGAACAAGACTGACAATCTCGACCCCACGCCCTTCCACTTCGCAAAAGATGTCCGTAGATTCCTGGGCTTTAATATTGCCGCTCTCAGTAACGGTGATGGTCAAATCATCTTTGCGCACGGTGAAGGTGCTTAAGCCTTTATTGGAAAGGGCCCGGTTTGCTTTTTTCATCGAGGCCACCAATACCAGTGCTGTGCAGGCAACTGCAGCCAATATCAAAATCAACCACAGCCGCCTGCCACCGAATATGAACCCGCGTACCGTCCGATGTTGCTTCTTCGAGCTATTTCGTTTTATTGTGCCTTTATTGTCGGTCATTGTATCCTTTGCTCCCACATTCCATCCGGCCTGACCTGCAAAACGCCAACGTCCTGGAAAAAGTTCAACTTTGCTGTTAAATGGGCCACTAAAGCAGCCGTAAGCCTATTTTGCGCTTCCAATAAAGCGTCCTGCGATTCCAGGAAATCCCGGGTGTTCAACCGCCCGGCTTCCCATAGTAATGGCGAGACATCAACTCGTTTCTTGGCTAACTCCAGGGCTGTTTGTTGAGTACTGTAGGACTTGGCTTCCTGCTGCAGTCTACGATGTGCCTCACGAACATCTAATTCCACTTCGTCCCTGTCATTATCAAACTGCCGTTGCTGCCGCTCTAATTCTATCAGTGCCACCCGATAAGCATTGCGTTGGTTTTTCCTATCCAGCGGCAAATCAGCATCATAAAACAACTCATATTTGCCTTTGTGAAATTGCAATCTGCTAAAGTCGGTGCCTTCCGGTGATTCTATATCATCGGCACGACCGGTCAGGTTCAGTTGAGGCCCAAGACCTTCAGCAGCAAGAATAACTCTACGCGTCATATCATCGATTTTATCCATACTGTTAATTAAGTCAAGACGCCAAAGTAAAGCCGTTTCAATCGCCGAATCCAACGTATAATCAAGCTCTGTTATACCTTTTTCCACCAGGACTTTCAACTCATTCTCGTCCAATTCTACCTTAGCGCTGGTTGGCAAAGCCAGTTTAATCTTGAATTCATCAAGCTTCTGCTGATAACTTTGCTGGGCCCGCAACCAGCTATCCCGGGCACTCAGTTCACTCTGTTTTGCCTGGTCCACCTGGTAGCGTGCGGTTTGGCCCTCGTCGGCCTCCATCTCTAAACGCTTTCTCCATTCAAGCATTCTTTTGTAATTATTCTCAGCGTTGATTGCCACGTCTCTTTGCTGCAAAACACCGTAATAGTCAGCTATAATCGAAACCACAAACGTTTTGCGGTTGCGGTTGAATGAGCGTATGTCATACAAAACTTGACGCTCGGCTTGAGTCAGGTTCTCCCGGGCGGCTTTCCCGGCACCAGCGCCAAGTAAAGGAACAGTCACGGTGGCAGCCAGAACCGAACCTAATGTAGTTTGTGGGTCTCCGGCAAGATAGCGTGCCCAATTGAGCGCCAGATGGCTTGTAACTAACAGTCCATCACCTAACAGTTGCGTGTGGTCAAAGCCCACCAGCCCTTTATCGCTTCCACCCACGCTCACTTTTTCCTCGTCTCCTTCTCTTTCATATTCATATCTATAGTCAATGGTTCCAAACCATTGTCGTGCATATTTATGCCGTTCGCCTGTCAAAGTAAGTGCCGAAAGATATAAAGATTCCTTTTCTCTCTGATAATCCCGGTTGTGTGCAGTAGCCATGGCAACTGCTTGTGCAAGAGTTATAACACCTGATGACGGCACCGTGTTTTCAATCTGCACGTCATTCGCCGATGGCGGCACGTCGCTGACTGTGTAATTGACCTTTTGGCCAAAGCCGTCCTGCCATTTGCTATCGATGATTTTATATACTTCTTTATCAGCTTCAGCTTTGTAGTGCTCAGGGCTGCACCCACCGGCAATACCGAAGATCACAGCCATGCATAGCCCCCAGTATAACAATGTCATCGGCCGAAACTTGCAAAACATAAGAACCCTTCCCCGACACAGTCCCCACTTGCATAACATCACGTTCATCTGCAGATATTTCATTATACTATAAAAGGTTACAAAAGAAAAGACGAAACTGGCCGAGATCTCCACAATGCTGCCAATTTTGGATACTTCTCGCAGGTTCTACGCAAGAGGTTCCAATAAAACCTGCAAATTTATCAATTTGTATGCGAATAATCTCAAGCAATTCACATCGCTACGGTTAGTCTTTCGGCATAAGATTGGACGCTTTCACCTGTAAAAATATTGCCAAAAAGTGTTCCAAGGCCTGATAAAAATGACATTTGCTCTATTGCAAAACGAGCCAATTACTTGTAAAATTAGTGGGAATCCTCAAGTTGGCCCTGTTAGAAGTATGTCGTATTCGGGTAATACCGGAGCCGCCGGCAGACTTCTAACGCGGTTGGCGGCGTAGCCAAGAGGCCTAAGGCGACGGTTTGCAAAACCGTTATTCGCCGGTTCGAATCCGGCCGCCGCCTGTTTTTTTTGCCCCTGTGAAATCCAATGACAACCCCTCAAATCACGAGCGAGAGAGCACTAAGCTCACAAACTGACATTTGGCCGCTGCGTGTACCGGGATTATGAGTTTTTTGCCAATAAAAAACCGTTTTTTTGTAACAAAATCGCGCTCTCAAGCGTCTCATATAATGGAAGTTTTTGCTTCCTGAAAGCCATACAGGTTAAGGAGATACTGCTTTTTGTTTGTGTAAGCTCTGCATTGACATAGGGTTACGGCCTTGCAGACTATCGCATTTTGAACGTAGGTGGCCAGAATGAACTTACAGAGGAAGAAAAAATTAGGTCAGTTGCTTTGTGAAAAATTGTATTTAGACGAGTCCAGCCTGGAAATTGGACTTGGAGAACAAAAGGTTGAACATCGGCCACTGGGCCAGATTTTGTTGAAGCTTAGCTATATAACGCAACCTCAGTTAAATGAAGTACTTGCGCTTCAAGTGGGAATCGAAAAGATAGATTTGTCCGATGTTTCGATTAACCCTGAAATCATCACCCTTGTGCCGGCGGAGCTGGTCAGCAAATACAGTATTTTGCCGTTACGGCACGAGGACGGCCGATTAGCTGTGGCGATGACGGACCCGTTCCAGCCGCAGGTTATTGAGAATTTGCGGCTGGTAACCGGCCATTCGGTGCGGCGGTATTACGCTGAGCCCACGCAGATGGAAAATTCGATACTGAAGTTCTACGGCAGCAATGTGGCAAGGATGCTGGATAATCTTGTTCCGATTGAACAGCGCCCAGAGGCTGAGCCAGAAAACGAAGATTACTCGCCTGCCAGGCTGCATGAGTTGGCGCGAGAGCCCTCCTTAGTTAATCTTGTGAACTTGATAATACTGGAAGCGATTGAGGCCCGTGCAAGTGATATACACATCGAGCCGTTCGAGCATCAGGTAAAGATAAAGTACAGAATTGACGGCATGCTTATAGAGAAGGCACCGTCATCGAAACGCCTGCAGGCGGCGATTATTTCGCGAATCAAGATTATGGCGGATATGAATATTGCTGAGCGCTTTGTGCCGCAGGACGGGCATATCGAATTTGCCGGCAAAAACGGCAGGGTCGATATTCGTGTCTCCACCGTGCCAACGGTACACGGCGAATCTATTGAACTGAGACTTTTAGACAGGACGGTATCATTGATAGGGCTTGAAGAGCTGGGGATGAACGCCCAGTCTCTGGAAGGCTTCGATCAGTGTCTGCATAAGAACCACGGGATTGTACTTGTTACAGGGCCGACGGGGTGTGGGAAGACAACGACACTTTATGCAGCATTAAAAAAGATATACTCGCCGGCTGTAAAAATGATAACGATAGAAGACCCCGTGGAATATCAGCTTGAAGGTATTAACCAGATGCCGGTCAATCCGAAAAGGGGACTTACATTCGCTACCGGTCTTCGGCATATCCTTCGTCACGACCCGGACATCGTAATGGTGGGAGAAATCCGGGACCGAGAAACCGCTAATATAGCAATCCGTGCGGCCTTGACCGGACATCTTGTTTTCTCGACACTTCACACGAACGACGCACCGGGCGCGATTACAAGATTGATTGATATGGGTGTTGAGCCATTCCTGTTAGCGAGCTCGTTAGAGGCGGTCTTGGCTCAAAGACTGATTCGTACGATTTGTCCAAATTGCAAAAAGCCGTACAAGCCGGACGAAACCCTCCTCAAGAGCTTGAACGGCTCGGCGGCCATCGAGCCTGATACGAGGTTTTATCTTGGTGCCGGTTGTAATGAGTGCATGCAAACCGGAATGAAGGGAAGGACAGGTATATTTGAGCTGCTCAGGATAACAGCTACGCTGCGGGACTTGATAGCTGCAAGGCCGACGACCGAACAGATTATAAGGGCGGCACCGGCAGACCATATAAGTATGGAGCACGATGGTATTGCCAAGGTGTTGGAGGGTATTACGACTCCCGAGGAGGTCCTGAGAGTTGCAAAGAGTATCGGTGAAGAAGAATAAAAGAAAAAGTAAGAAGAAAAGATTTCCGACTTTTTTTTGCCTTTATTTAGCGGAGCCAAATTGTGGGCCAGTTTTCTTACAAGGCAGTTGAGCAAGGCGGCGGGCACGTCACAGGAACGATTGAAGCGATTGACCGCAGAAGCGCTGTGGCCACTCTGACTGATAAGGGCCATTTCGTAACAGAATTGGCCGAAGAAGCTCAATCGCTGAGTGTTACGCCAAGTGTCAATGGTGACGAAAAGGCGGTGCTGGACCTGAGCCGGTTTATGCAGTTCGGCTCACGAAAGGTTACGAGCAAAGACGTTTTAGCTATGACCACGCAGTTAAGCACAGCTTTGCAGGCCGGACTTCCACTGCTGAACGGGCTTAAGCTTATTCACGAGCAACAGCACAAGGCAGCGACGAGAGAAATGTTAGGTGAACTTGTGAACGCGGTCAGCTCCGGACAGTCACTTTCAGAAGCTATGGCCAAGCACGAGAAGATTTTCAGCCCGTTGTATCTGTCGATGATAAGAGTCGGTGAGACAGGAGGAATTCTCGAACAGACAACGGCTCAATTAGCAGGAATACTGACCAGAGATGAGAAGATAAAAACAAATATGAAAAATGCGTCGGCGTATCCTATCTTTGTTTTGTGCATCGGACTTGTGTCTGTTGTTATCATAATCACATGGATACTGCCTACTATAATAGGGACGATAAGCGAGACCGGTGCATTGCTGCCCCTGCCGACAAGGATACTAATAAGAATGAGCGGATTTACGAAAGCTCTACTTACCGAGGTTTACGGATGGATTATTCTGGCTTTGATTGGGGCAGGACTTTATTACCTATTCAGATGGACGAAAACCGCGGGCAAACTCAAATGGGACACTTTTAAGCTGAGAATACCCGTGTTAGGTTCGGTTTTACGGACAATAGCGGTGGGCAGGTTTGCAAGGACACTCGGGGCGCTAACTAAAGGAGGCGTTATTATTTTGGAGGCCCTTAGCGTTGTTCGTGACACACTTGGCAATGAATTATTGGGCAGAGAAATTGATGTCGTAGCCGAAAAGGTCAAGACCGGTGAGTCGCTGGCCGGGCCGTTGAGCGAGTCAGGATACTTTCCTCCTCTGCTTGTGCAGATTGTCTCCATCGGTGAGCAGACGGGCAAGCTTGATGAATTGCTGCTCAATGCTGCTGACACTTTCGATGCTGAGGCGGACTCGGCGATAAACAGATTTATGGCGATTTTCCCGGCACTGTTGATATTGCTATTAGCTTTGGTGATAGGTTTCATAATAGCGGCAACGCTGCTGCCAATTATTGTAATGACTATTGGTGGAGGGATGCTTTAACGGTAATTAGTAGTTTGCCATTCGCGGCTCGACCCACGATTTGCGAAATATGATTTATAGTTTTAGGAAAGGTAATCAAATGGAGCGAAAGAAGCAGAAAAGAAAGGCATTTACGCTCATAGAGTTGCTTGTAGTGATTATTATTATATCAATGCTTGCTGCATTTACGGCACCCAAATTGTTTCAGTATGTAGGCAAGTCCAAGAGGGACCTGGCAAAGCCTAAGCTCGCACTTGTCGAGGGTGCAATTGAGAGATTTGCCCTTGACTGCGGCCAGTATCCGGATGACTCGGTGGGACTTGAGGCTTTGCTAATTGCACCGACGGGGCTTGAGGAAAAGTGGCTTGGGCCTTACCTGAAGAGAAGTCAGTTACTCGACTCGTGGGGTAACCCAATTATCTATGTTGCCGAAGGTGAAATCAATCCGGGCAGTTTCGATTTGATAAGCCTCGGAGCCGACGGCACAGAGGGTGGCGAAGACGACGCCGAAGATATATTCAATGATTAGGGTAGTTCGTAATTCATCGGTCGTTGTTCGTAGTTTATGAACTCAAGTGAGTTTTTTGGAAATGCAAAGGCGAAAGTCAAAAGTAAACGTCAAAGCGAAGCGATGCGGCTTTACACTTGTGGAAGTGTTAGTGGTAGTAGTTATCATAGCGATTCTCGGAGGTCTTGGCAGCGGTATTTACGTGGGGACATATAAGAGGATACTGGTCGAAAAAGCGGCCCGCGACTTCGTGCTTGCAGCTAAATACGCAAGGATAATGGCGATTGAGCGACAAAGACAATACAAGATAGAACTGGATACCGCCAACGGTGGATTCTACCTGGCTTTCGAAGAATTGAATGTAGAGACTCAGCAGACAGAGCAGGCGATAGTGCGGGACTTGTACTCTAAGCCGGTGGAATTTGTCGGCGATGTCAAATTCGAGGATATGCAAATAACGCCGATTGGTTTGGAGGAAGCTGACGAGCAGACGGCAATAGTTTTTTTGCCAAACGGTACTGCACAGTCGGCGGTAATTCAAATTGGTGACGGCAAGAACCACTATACGGTAAGCATTTGCGCTGCGACCGGCAAGGCAAGGGTACATCGGGGCACTGCCGAAGAAGCGGAAATTGGTACTGTTGATTTGGACAAAGAATGATGGTGCGGACAAAAAGAAACAAAAGAGGGTTTACCCTGGTTGAGACAATCACTGCGAGTGCTATTCTTTGCGGCGCAGTTTTGACGCTGGTAGCAATCACTACGCAGTCTCTAACTGGTATAAGACTCAACAGGCAATATGAGATAGCGGCTTCATTGATAGATAAACAGCTTAGTTTGCTTGACTATGTCGGCATCGATGAATTTATCGAAGTGGGACGTGCGGAAGGCGTGCTTGAAGATTTTGAGCCGGGATATCACTGGGAAGCTTCTACCGAATACCAGGGTATAGATAGTCTTTATCTGGTGACGATAACTGTTAGCTGGATTGAGCGTAATCGTCCTTATACCGTTTCTGTGGAAACAATGCTCAACGGTGTGAGCACCTATGTTAATGCTGGCACAGAGCAAGAGTGATTAAAGGAAGATTTATTTGAGAAAGACCGGATTTACACTGGTGGAAGTGCTGGTTGCCTCGACTATAGGGGCGTTTATTGCATTGGTGGCGGTCGGTACACTACGGACTATTACAGCCAGTGCTGAAAGGGTAGACAGTAATATTGGGGCCGCTGCTGAGGTGAGGTTTGCGTCGAATATGCTCGCAAGGGACCTTGTGAATCTGTATCGCAACCAGAATTTTAGAAATATGAAGTTGGTCGGCATGGCTAACGAGTCAGATGAGGGCAGTAGTTTGTTGACTTTCTATACTGTCGGCAGGGCAAAGGCCAGATTCGACCAGCCGGAAAGCGATGTATACGAAGTGGAATACTACCTGGTCAAAGATAAAGAAAAGTCAGCTCTGTTTCGACGATTGTGGCCGAATCCCGACCCCAACGACGAAGACCCGGGCGGAATTTTGACCGTGATTGCCGAGGATATTGAATTTTTTGAGGTCAGGTTCTTCGACGGGCAGGAGTGGTCCGATGAATGGCCGGAGGAGATGGAGCTCATTCCTCAGCTGGTTGAAGTAAATATAGTGGCGAAACCACCAAGCCGGGGAAGTCCGGCTATGGACTCTATTATGGTGAATTTAGTGAGGTCCACAGGTGCAATGTTTGACGCTCTTGAGAGCAGTGAGGAAGAAGGGGGCGGTGCGGGAAGCGGCACCGAAGTTGGGATAAGGATGTGAAAGAAAAGTCGCAGAATGAAGAAACGAAGGTTTTGCTGAAACAATGAGTATTAATGGTGACAAAAAGGGGCTTGTTCTCGTAGGTGTGCTGTGGATAGTAGCGGTACTTATGGTAATTGTTGCAGTTGTTGGGCAAAGCACGCGACTCGATACTAAGGTCTGCGTTATAAGGACAGAAGAGCTTCGATGCAAGTGGGCCTGCCGGGCGGGGATAGAAACAGCTATCGGGGTGCTGAACGAGGACCTGAGAGAAAGTGACAGCCTGACTGACCTGTGGAGTGACAATGACGAAGATTTTAATGACATTAGCCTGGAGAGGTGCTGGTTTTCCGTCAGGGTTATTGATGAGTCGAGCAAATTAAACATAAACACCGTGACAAAGGCGCAGCTCTTGGAACTGCCGTATATGGAGGAGGATATAGCCGATGCGATAATCGACTGGCGGGATAAAGATGATACGCCAAGCGTGGATGGCGTTGAAGGTGGGTACTATGAGAATCTGCCGTTTAGATATGCGATTCGCAACGGGCCCTTCAGGACAATACGTGAGCTGCTGCTGGTTAAAGGTCTTACGCAAGAGCTGCTCTATGGAGAGGATACAAACTTCAATGGGCTACTGGACTACAATGAGAGAGACGGTGACGAAAGTCCGCCCATCGATGACAGAGATGATGAGCTGGATAAGGGATGGATTGCGTATCTGACATGCTATTCGTATGACAAGAACGTAGATGCCGAGGGCAATCAAAAGATTAATATCAACCAGGCCAATGAGAGGCAGCTGCAAAACTCGCTGGGGATAAGGAGACCTCAAGCCCAGTGGATTGTAGAGAAACGCGGGAATAACAGATTCAACAGTATTGCTGACCTGATAGATAATAGCAGCCCACAGCAACCCCAACAGGGTTCGCAACAGAGTTCACAACAGAGTTCGCAACAGAGTTCGCAAAGGGGTCCACAAAGGGGTTCGCAACAGAGTTCGCAAAGGGGTCCGCAAAGCGGTTCGCAAAGCAGTTCGCAACAGGCTGAGCCTTTGGATTTACAAACGTTCTACCAGATAGCAGACAAAATAACAGTAGATAGCGGCAACAAGGTTCCCGGAAAAGTCAACATTAACACGGCACCGAAATGGGTTTTAGTAGCGTTGTTGGGCGGTAGCGAGGCAGATGAGGAGGTTGCGGAGAATATAATTGCCTACAGGGCGGGTTTGATAGACGGGATGCAAAGCACCGCGGACTTGATGAAGGCAGGATTGGTGAATATGGGTACATTTAAGAAGATTGCAAATAATATCACCACCCGTTCGGACGTTTATACTATTCGCTGTTTTGCGACGGCTGACAGAGGCGGATTTAGCGGAACAACGATGCAGACAGAAGTGGTCGTAGACAGAAGTTCGTCGCCGTATACGACACTTTACTGGTATCAGGGAGCAAGTAACTTATGAGCAATAATGCGGCTGATTTGGAGACACGGCTGTCCGCGATTGCGGTAGCGAAAGATGGCAGCAAGCTTAAGGCTGTGAAACTCAGCAAGCAAGGTGGGATTTTTAAAGTTCTCTGGACAAAGAGCAGCGAAGCTGGTGACCTGGACTGGAGAGCATTCGAACTCGAGTGCGGTTTGGCCGCTGAGTTGGCAGGACAAGAAAAGAACAACGACGACAAGATGGTTGTGGCTGGCTTTGATTCAGCAGGAGTGGTTTTTTACCGCGTTGATTTGCCCACCGTAAGAGAAGAAGAAATTGCAGCGATGGTCAGATTGCAGGCTGAAGCTCGCCTGCCGCTGCCGGCTGAGCAGATGGAGCTGACCTGGCGGGCCGACCAGGTGCGGGATGGAAAAGTGCCTGTCACTATAGCGGCAGCGAGAAAAGAGCAGCTGAAGAAGTTTATAGAAAATGTGCGTGGTTTTGAGCCTGAAAAAATACTATTAGATTGCGAAGGAATAGTAAAGGCGTGGAGAGCATTCTTCTCCGGGAACGAAAGAGACGCTGTGGTTGTAAGTATTGCGGAACGAAATACGCAGGTTTGTCTGGCTCAAAACGGGCGATTGAGTAATGCTGTGGTCCTGGATATGGGGACAGAGGATTTTGCACAGGCAAGCCAGCACCTGCTGGCCTCTGCAGCAGGTGGGTTTGTGGACCAAACGGAAACTACTGAAAGATTCGCCCAGGACATCAGGAGTGTACTGGAATTGTTTGGTTATGCAGAGCCGGCGGGATTGCCGGTATTTGTGCTCTCGGATGGCAGTGCCGAGCACGAGGTCATAGTTTCTTCTCTTAGGTCGGCAGGTTTGAACGTGAGAGCAGCTTATCCACAGATTGGAAAATTAGATGGCCAGACAAGGCTCAGTCCTGGGGACATTTACGAATATCGCATACCGATAGGTCTTGCACTTACGGCACTTGATGGTGACACAGAGGAGCTTAATATTTTCGAGCATTTGTATAGTCCGCCCGGTGAGGCAAAAAGCAAACACCGGTTGTATTCGCCGAAGGTAGCTTATGCCGTTGCTGCGGTAATGTTGGCCCTGCTGGTCATCGTCTCTTACGCAGTTGATGTGGCCAGTCCGGGTGCTATCGAAAAACGTTTGGGAGGCACGGATGCCGGTACAAATGTCGACCTGCTTATACAGCGGCAAAAGTTAATCAAATCAGTTGCGTCACAAAGACCCAATTTGCTCGAACTCTTAAATCAAATAAATACAAGTGACAGCAAAGGGATAATGTTGGACAAATTGGAGTTTAAGAAAGGTCGGCCGGTAAGCATAAGCGGCCAGACAAAGGACGCTGAGCAGATGTACAAATTTCAAAAAAGCCTGCTGGCCACAAAGGGAATAACAGAGGTAAAGATACAAAATGCAGATAGAGACAGCAAAACTAAGAAGCTCAAATTCACTATGACTTTCCATTATAAAAATTTTACGAAAAAGAGGGCCCTTAGATGAGGAGACTAAACCAGAAAGAAAAACGAACGCTGAAGTTTGGCGTTGTATGTGCAATAGCAATCGTGGGTTTCGCATTTGCGACCCAGTGGCTTGGCCATTGGAAGAAAGTGCGGGACTCGCGTGCCGGGATAGAGAACAAATTAGAGACAATCGATATTAGCGGGGCGAAGCGAGCGGGTTTGATGTCAATAGTACCTGTGTTTGAAATGCCGGAGAAGGAAGAGAAACAAAAGTTTCTGTTCAGAGATAAACTTAATGAACAATTAAAGAAGGCGGGAGTAAAAAGTAAACCCCTGCAGGTGCTGCCTGCCGTAAAGTCGGCAGTGGCCGGTTATAAGTTGTTGCGTTTGAAATGTAGTGCCAAATGCAGGTTCGGGCAGGTACTCGATTTACTTGCCAGACTGAATGAAAATCCCTATCTGGTCGGTATAGAAGAGTTGAAAATAGAATGCGACCCAAAGAAACGCCAGGACGTAAAGCTGAACTTAACAATATCAACATTCGTTAAGTAAGAAAGGATGGCTTATGAAACGTGATTATCTGAAAAACAATCATACAAAAAACAAAAAGGAAATTATCTCGGTTGGATTGCTTGGGATTTCGGCGTTTATGCTCGTTCTGATTTTGATTAAGGTGATGGGCTTTTTCACTGCGCCAGCCAGAGCGGAGAACTCGGTGAAAAGGGCTGTTGCGCTCAGTAAGCCGGACGCCAACGATATGGAGAAATATCTTGCCAAATCCAAGGCAATTGCCAATGTTCTGAAGAAAAAGAATTTGTTTGCGCCGCCTCCGCCAAAGCAGCACCCTGTAAAAGAGGTATTCGGCATATTAGGCGATGAGGTGCTGATAAAAGACAAATGGTACAAAGTCGGTGACACGATAGGAGACGCGAACATTGTGGCAATCGAACCTACGCAAGTCAGGATCACGTGGAATGGCACGGAAAAAGTCTTTCTCCCGATTGACGCGGCGTCTTCTTCACGTCCGGGGCCACCGAAGCCCGGAGGCCCGGTAGCTAAAGCAGGGGAGAAAGGGCAGCCTGAGGTGGTTCAAGTTCAGCTCGAGGTAAGGGGCGGTGAAGGGATGGGCAGGTTTGAGGGAGACAGGGCCGAAATGATGGAGAGAATGAGAGCGATGAGGGAGAGGTTCGAGAATATGTCTCCGGAAGAAAGGGAACAAGCCAGGGCCGAAATGCGCGAAAGATTTGGCGGCCGGGGACCAGGTGGCGAACGGGGACCGGGCGGCAGACGACGAGGAGGCGGCAGACGGTAACAAGATAATTGAAGTGCGGTGAACAAAATGAAACAGTCAAGCACAATAATATCGGTAATAGTCGCGGCTGTGGTGCTTCTTTCGGCCTTTGCGATCGGTCTTTACATTCGAAAAGTCAGGCAACAAAGAAGAACTGTTGAATCAGTTACTGCATCAAGAGCCGTCACTGAACTGAAAACGAAACAGGCCGAGATAACAACGAAACCCGCCCGCGAAGGCCGGCGGAGCTCTCGCAGTCTCCCTCCTGAGCAAAGAGCCCAATTAAGAGAGCAAATAGAGAATATAAGGCAGCGATGGGCGAGTATGTCTGAGGCAGAGAGGAAAGAATTTAGAGCTAAAATGCTCGAAATATTTGACGCCCAACGGCGAGAAGCCGGCAGCAGATTCCGAGGCCGGCCACCGCAAGAAGGCGCGAGATTTCGAGAGGAACTTATGCAGACAAAGAAAAGATGGAAGGATATGTCCGAGGAAGAAAGACAAGAGTATAGGGATAAAATGCGTGAAAGGTCTAACGCCATACGGCAAGGAAATGATTAAAGTGAGGTGAGTAAATTGAAACGATCAAGAATAACATTGTCGGTAACAGTTGTTGTTGTGGCCCTTGTAGTTTTTGGGGCTGGCACTTACATCTTAAAGGTAAGGCGCGTAGTAGCAGGGGCCGTTGAATCCAAAGCGGGCACTGAGCCCAACAAACCCAGCGAGGTCCAAAAGCCAGGTGACCCAAATGCGCCCAAGAAAGCCGCCGAGGCCGAAAAACCACGTGACTCAGATGTCTCTGAAAGAGAACGGCCCGAAAGAAGGCCAATGGCTGGCCGGGAAGGCAGGATGGGCAGGCCTCGTCTCTCTACCGAAGATAGAGCCAGAATGGAAAATATGAGGGAAAGATGGGAGAATGCCTCTGAGGAAGAAAGAGAAGAGCTCAGGGCCCAAATGCGCGAAAGATTTGGCGGCCGCAGACCAGATGGCGAACGGAGACCGGGCGGCAGACGGCCACGAGGCGACAGAGAGCGAGTAAGCGATCCAAACGACCCGAATGCTCCGAGCGAGCCGAACGAGCCGAGCGAACCGGTCGACCCGAACAAGATAATGGAATCTATAAATCTTAAAGATGTGCAGATGAAGGACATTATTAAGAAACTTGCCGAGTGGACAGACAAAGTGATTATTCCAGCCGATGATGCAATGAAGCAGAAAATAACCATATACTCGACGAAGAAGCTACCGAGAAGACAGGCTATTACGATGATTTACACTGCCTTACGTGCAAAAGGAATTGTCGCCGAACAAACCGACGACGTGATTGAGCTAAAGCCCATTAAAGATATAAAACTTGGTCCGGTCCCTACCGTACAGGCTGATTATGCCCTTGCAATGATTGAAAATAAAAAGCAGGTGGTGCAGAAGTTCTTTAAGCTTGATAATTACGGCCCTGCTCAGATGGGCCAGGTTGTTCAGCCTTTGATTGGCGACTACGGCTATGTCAGCGCTGATGAAACTACAGGCCAGTTGTTGGTGATTGATACGGTTGAGAATCTGATGCGCATTGAGCGTATTATCGACCAGTTTGACGTGCCCGAAGCTGAGCAGACCGTGACCAAAATCATCCCCGTTCAATTTGGTGACCCTTCCGAGATTGTTCAGATGCTAAAAATGCTGTTAGGTGAGAGTGAGGGATACAGCACCACGCGCTACAATCGCTTCGGTAGGGGCGGTCGGAGCAGCAATCCCCCGTCTCCGCAAAGAACTCCCACCAAAAGCAGTCCATCTAAAAAAGCTGATTCCAAGGGTGCGGCAACCTCGGTTGTGATTGCGTCAACAAGGGGACCGGTCATTCTCATCCCCGAGTCAAGGCGCAAGTGGATAATTGCCAAAGCCTCGGCCGAAGATATGAAACAAATCGAAGAGTGGATAAAAAAACTTGACATGAAAGAACCGGTCCAGTCGGAATACGAGGTAGTTCAACTAAGATATGCTGACCCACGGGAAATCGAAGACAGTGTGGGCGACGGATTCAGAGACCTGCCGGGGATGGAATTCCTGCCAAGCATTCTTATTGAGCCCCTCGTTAACACAAAACAGGTTATTATCTTCGGCAGAAAAGACCTGCGCGACATAGTCAAGAAAATGATTGAGGAAATAGATGTTCCTCCGGGTCAGTTCGAGACCGGGCATTTCAAACTAAAATATGCCGACCCCGACCAAATCAAGGCAAATATAGATGAGCTATATGAAGACGGTATGCAAAGCAGCAGCAGATATAGTCCATATTACTCTCCCTGGTCTCGTCGGGGTCAGACCAGTACAACCTCCTCTGATAAGGTGAAGGTAATATCATACGTTTCACTCAAACAGGTAACGGTGATTGCCTCGCCTGAGAATCTTCTAAAAATCGCAGAGCAGATAGAAGAATGGGACGCTCCGTTGGATGTCAATGAAGTCAAGCCGAGAATAATTGAGCTGCGCAATACCGACCCTGTTCAGATGGCTGATTTGCTGGCAACGCTTTTTAGCGAGAGTGCGAGTGGAAGAGGAATGTCCATTATGGATATTATCTTCGGCAGGACAGAGGACAAGCAAAAAATTGTCGGCCCGCTCTACGGACAATTGACCTTTGAGGCTGTCCCGGGAACAAAGAAGATAATTGTAATAAGCAAGATTGCCGAGGCATACGATGTTATTGAGGAATTGATAAGAGACCTTGATAAGGCGGAGATGGGCGAAATCCCCAAAGTCGTAACCCTCAAGTACGCAAACCCGGAAGACTTAGCTGAGCGTCTAAATGCCCTGTTCAACGAGCCGGGCACTACTGCCACGATTCGGCGTAGTGACCAGGGATTATCCGATTACTCGATGGAAGCTGATAGTACAAGCTCCAGCCAATCCGACCAGGACACCACCAGCCAGGAGGACTATAGGCCCTGGTGGACCACCGGACGCCAGAGCATCGATGAGCAGCCGATAAGCAACGTCATAGGCAGGATTCGCTTTATTCCAGACCCCCGTACCAAATCAATCCTCGTTCTTTCTCCGCCCGAGTTTATGGAAAACATAGTACAATTGATTGAAGATCTCGACATACCGGGTAAACAAGTAATGATAAAGGCGGTAATTGTGGAAATCGACCACAGCAACGTCACGTCTCTCGGCCTGCAGCTCAAGACGGGCTCCTTCGACGTTGGGGAAAACGCAATGACTATCGTGAACAGCCTTAATTATCTCGAAGAGCATGGCGCCTTAGTATTCGGCGCAGGCGGTGATGCTGGTAGTTCGCTTGACATTAGTGCACGCCTAAGCGTTACTGCTATGATTGATTTTTTGGTGAAGAAAACTGACGCAAAGATTCTGAATCAGCAGACGCTGTGGACAAAGGACAATGAAGAAGCAATGTTCTTCAAAGGCAAGAACGTTCCGTTTCAGACAACTTCGACCACTTCAGAAACCGGATTGAGCAGCACAGCCAGTTACGAATATGAGAAAGTCGGTATGACTCTGCGGGTCAGGCCGAGCATTACCCCCGAGAACAACGTGGATATGATTATAAACGTGATTCTCTCACAGCTTACTTCGGACCAGATAAATGGCCAATATATAAGAACAGAGATGGATACTACGACCAATATGATAGTCCAGCATGCCCAAACACTTATGCTCGGCGGCATCCTTTTCCAGACAGACAGCAAAATCGAACGTAAGATCCCCCTGTTGGGGGACATACCTGTGGCCGGTGGACTGTTCCGTCACAACAGCATTGTAGAAAGCAACGAGGAGCTGATTGTATTTATTACACCCTATGTAATAGATGAGCCCGGTAAAATGCTTCCGGAAACAATAGCCGAAATTGAACGTCCAAAGGAAAAACTGGAAAACGTGAGAGAAGAATTGGAAGCCATCCTGGGAGGTGGTTTATAATGAGCTGCCCAGCTTTAGCCGGATGTCAATCAGCTTGTAGTTTACAGAGCCTCGACGTGGGCAGGTACACTCGCCCACGTTGGAGGCGGAAATTGGGTCCGCCCACGGGCATATCGGAAATATCAACTCAGGAATAATTGAAAGGAGTTACCATGAAAAACACAAATCAATCGAGCGCCATGATAGTGGGCTGTGTGATTTTAATCAGCGCGGGCTGCGTCCTCGCGCAGGATTGGCCACAGTGGCGAGGAGCCAACCGGGATGGTAAGGTCAGCGGTTTCACCGCACCCCGGAAATGGCCGAAGGAGCTAACGGAGAAGTGGAAGACAACTGTGGGCTCGGGCGATGCGACGCCCGCGCTGGTGGGTGACAGGCTCTATGTGTTCACGCGGCAAGGGGCGGAAGAGGTCACCCTGTGCCTGAACGCAGGCAACGGAAAGGAAATTTGGCGGGACAAGTACGCGGCGCAGGCCGTGACGGGAGCGGCCAGCCGACACCCGGGGCCCAGAAGCTCACCCGCAGTGGCGGATGGAAAGGTCGTCACGTTAGGCGTGGGCGGGGTCGTCTCCTGCCTGAATGCCGCCGACGGTAAGGTCGTGTGGCGCAAGGACCCGTTCCCCAAGGTCGTGCCCAGGTTCTTCACGTCAATGTCGCCAATTATCGTTGACGGGATGGCCATTGCGCATCTCGGCGGCGCTGGCAATGGTGCAATCATCGCTTACGACCTGGCCGGCGGTAGCGAAAAGTGGAGGTGGGCCGACGAAGGCCCGGAGTATGCCTCGCCCGTGCTTTTGACAGTGGGCGGGACCAAGCAGATAGTGACGCTGGCGGAGAAAAACATCGTGGGGATTGGCGCGGCCGATGGGAAACTGCTGTGGCAGCTTCCGTTCGTGCCTGTGAGGCGGACTTACAACGCCGCCACTCCGATAGTCGATGGGCAAATTGTGATATATACGGGTGCGGGCCGGGGCACCAAGGCCGTGAAGATTGAAAAGCAGGGCAGCGGCTTTGGCACCACGGAACTCTGGAGCAATCCAGAGCTCGCGCCCCAGTTCAATACGCCGGTACTCAAGGACGGCCTGCTGTTCGGCCTCTCCAACCGCAACAATCTCTTCTGCATCAATGCTAAAGACGGTCAGACGGCCTGGACCGACACAACCACGCGCGGTCGCGGCGGCTTCGCGGCCATTGTCGACGCCGGTTCGGTGATTATGGCTCTTCCCAGCAATTCCGAACTGATAGTCTTTAAGCCCAGCGGCAAGGAATACGCAGAGTTGGCCAAAATCAAGGTCTCCGAAACGCCTATCTATGCATACCCGGTAATTGCGGGCAATCGTGTCTTCATCAAGGACCAGGAGACGGTGACGATGTTGACGATTGAATGACAGGGATAGATTTGGCCGATGAGAAGTTCGCGTACGGTGCAAAAACTCGTACGTGGAAGTCAGGGTAGGCAGTAGCGACAATGGAATGCGCTTTCACGGCAAAGTGCAGTTGTGCAAATGCATTATCTCGTCGTATTGCACGCTCCCAGAGCCAAGTTTCGCCCCACAATATCATGTATAATGCAGGCCCTATACCTTTGGGTAAACCCACGGCCTTCGGTACTTGCGGCGAAGCAGCCTGTTGGCCTCGCGGTCGCCGATGATTACTTCCTTCTCGCCGTCCCATTCAATACTGCGGCCAATCTTTAATGAAAGCATGCCAAGCAGGCTCATATTCGTCGACCGGTGACCGATTTCGATATCGCACACTGGTCGTCTTCTTGTCTTGATACAGTTCAGGAAATCCGTCCACAGCTCAGGGATGTTCTGCTGGTCCGGCTCGTGCAACTTGGCTTCCTCGTGAATGACTTTCTGTCCCCTGCCCACCGGGTAGAATTTCCAGCCATCTATCCAGCCCATGTGGAAGATGCCCTTCGTACCGTAGAAATAACAGCCGACATTTTCGCCTTTGTCGACATTATTTGCAGCGAACTGGCGATGTTCCCAGACTGCTGTGAAACTTTCGAACTCAAAACTGGCCACCTGGTGGTCCGGCGCATCCGTCGTCTGGGCCTGAGCTGTATTAACCGGGGGGCCTTTGATGGCACGGCCTCCCGTGGAAAATATGCGCCTCGGATACTTTTCCTCGGTCCACCAAAGGATATGGTCCATCCAGTGTATACCCCAATCACCTAATGTGCCGTTGCCGTAGTCGAGGAACTGGCGGAAGCCTTTGGGGTGTATCTTCGTATTAAATGGACGCAGCGGGCCGGGCCCGCACCACATATCCCAATCAAGGCCCTTGCGAGGTTCTTCATTTGGTTTTGGTGTTTCCGGACCGCCTCCATAGTGCACGAATGCACGCACCATACCGATTTTGCCGGCCCTGCCTTCCTTCAGAAATTTCATGCCGGAAACATTGTGCGGCGAAACGCGCCGGTGTGTGCCGACCTGAACCACCCTGCCGGCAGCGCGGGCGGCGTTGACCATAGCACGGCCTTCCATAATGGTGTGGCCGATGGGCTTTTCGACATAAACGTGCGCACCCGCCTTAACTGCCGCGATAGTAATCAACGGATGCCAGTGGTCGGCCGTGGCCACGATGGCAATCTCCGGCTTTTCCCGGTCCAGAAGCTCTCGGTAGTCTTTATACTTCCTGGGTTTGTCGCCGCTGAGCCGCTCGACCTCGCTGGCGGCAGGGTCCAGTTGGTTCCGGTCAACGTCGCACATGGCGACCATCTTGCACTGGCCCGACTGTATTGCAACACGACCGATGTTCATACCCCACCACCCACTGCCGATAAGGGCGGTGCGATACTTTTTGTTTCTGCTGGCTCCCAAGACGTAGGGAAAGGCGACGGCCATACCGGAGGCCACGGAAGCTTTAAGAAAAGTACGACGGTTTATAGACATGATTATACCTCCTTCATATTGAATTAGAAAACCCGATTTCGCTTCATACAGGCAGACTTAAAAGCTGTCATTCTGTAATCATTTTACATAACGCCAGCCCACAAATACTGCCGGCTTTTGCCTATCAATGTATCAGCACAGCTTCATAAGTCAAGTGAAAAGTCAAAATCGGCCCGCGAGAGCACAGTTTGGGCGAAAAATTTTACCCAAAGGGCTTGCATCACCCGGCAGATTCGGGTATTCTGGCGGCAGATAAGCTCAGCGGTGTAGCTGAACAGCGGTTATCCGGGAAAAGTCCGGTGTCTCGCCCGGAGGGGCTGCGTAATGAACACAGGATGCGGAGAGAGGTACTGTGAGATGAGGAGGTAACGACTATGAAGATGAAACGTCGTGAATTCTTAGCCAGGTCGATTGCGGGGGTGGGCGGACTTCTGCTGGGGTCAGGGTGCATAGATGCCGCAAGCCAAAAACCCGGAACGTTCGACCCCTACGAGCGCGTGCCGCTGGGAAAGACGAAGATTAAGGTCTCTCGCGTCGGCTTCGGCACGGGCATGCGCGGCGGCAATCGGCAGTCAAACCAGACCCGCTTGGGCAAAGAAAAATTTGAAGCCCTGCTCCGGACGTCGTATGAGCGAGGCATGCGCCTGTTTGATTTGGCCGACCTCTACGGCACACACCCATACCTGGCCTCGGCACTGAGCAAGATGCCACGCAAGGATTACGTGATTAGCTCAAAAATCTGGTGGCGAGGCGGCGGTATACCCGAAAAGGAACGTCCAGACGCCGACATCGTCGTCAAGCGATTCCTCAAGGAGCTGAACACCGATTACATCGACATAATCCTGCTGCACTGCGTCGTGTCGGAGAACTGGCCGGACGAGCTGAGCAGGCAGATGGACATTCTGGCAAAGCTCAAAAAGAAAGGCATCATCCGAGCGCATGGAGTATCGTGCCATTCGCTGCCGGCATTAGAGGCGGCGGCGGATGAGCCCTGGGTCGATTCCGTGAACGTGCGAATCAACGCTTATGGTAAGAATATGGACGGCCCGGTTGCGAAGGTCGAACCTGTGGTCAAGAAGCTCCACAAGGCGGGTAAGGGCGTCGTGGGGATGAAGCTAATCGGCGAGGGCGCCTTCCGCAACAGCGACGAACAACGCGACAACTCCGTCCGCTACGTGCTCGGCCTGGGATGTGTGGATGCGATGGTCGTCGGCTTCGAGAAACTCGAAGAGATTGACGACTTCGCCGCACGCGTCCGCAAAGTACCCAGAAAACAGCTCGTCGAACCTGCCGGAACCCTGCACCTTCGCGCTATCTAATCGCCATTTGAAACGCTTCTAAGCCAGTCGTAAGTACACAAAAAATGTAGTGAGCTATTCTTCTTAAGGCCTCAGGGCGGGAATTTCGCTTTCACTATGCCTTTGAAAAGTCAATCTATTAGACAAAAAAAAGAGGCCAATATTGTGAAAGTAAATATCGAAAATCGCGTCTTGGAACTGGCCGAAGGCCCGCACCATACCGATTTTGCCGGCCCTGCCTTCCTTCAGGAACTTCATACCGGAGACATTGTGCGGCGAAACGCGCCGGTGTGTTCCGACCCGGACCACCCGGCCGGCAGCGCGGGCGGCATTGACCATAGCGCGGCCTTCCATAATGGTGTGGCCGATGGGCTTTTCGACATAGACGTGTGCGCCGGCATTCACCATCCCCAAAGCCTTCCCTGGCTACGGCCTAGCCTTCGCCGAGACGAGCGGCTTTAAGGCTGCCACCCAACCGTGTGAATGACAACTTACCCGCCGTGTCGCGGACATTCGCCGCGTTGCGTCGCAACGGGCGGCGCGACAGGTAGATTCAAGCTTGACAGACTAAATAGAAGGGAACAACAAAAATGCGGCTAAAGAATTGGCTCGTATCCCTAAACTCCATACAGCCATTCAAAATCGTATGCCCTGTCGCGGGAGATTATCACGTGTTTAATAATCGATAAAGGCAACGCCTTTACTGTCGGCACCGGTCCAGTTAATCCTGAACTCGCCTGTCTCTTTCTTATATAACCACCCACTCGAGGTTCCATCTACAGCGTCGGCAAAGGCGGTCGCAGCGGCTACATAGGCAATGGTCGATAAATCGTTGAAGGGATTTTCGGGTAGTTTCAATACATAAGGCCCATTTACGTAGGCGCCGGAAGGGACAGTAGATGGAGAAACTGCGCCATCTACAGTGGTGGTCGCAGTGAACTGCAACTCCAGCATTGCCTCACCGACCGGGTTGCCATTTGCATATCCTGGCAGGGTTCCTCCATGCTGCATCTTGTACAGTTCGATCTGAGTTCGCATTGTCCTGAGACTATCTTTGGCGGCTGACTCCCGAGCAGATACAATATGACCCCGAAATGTGGGCAGAATCAGTGCGCCAAGGATGCCCAGAATAGTTACAACCAATATAACTTCGATGAGTGTAAAAGCGTTCTTTTTCGTTTCTTTAAGCCCCAAAAATATAAAATTTGCGCAATGTATTCCTAATATCGGCCATTATTAAGGCCTACTTTGTCAGGCAATTGAGTTTTTTGGGAAAATACGGTGACTTAAAATTTCGTTTTCTAAGAGAAAAAGTATTTGACATAATGAGCTTAGTCCTATAATATATGTCTCCAGTGCCTTGCAAGAGTAAGGGCTAAAATCATTATTTTTCAATTTTCTTCAAGGAGCAGAGTTATGGAAAAAAAGAACAAACATGTTAGGGTAGGATTCTCAACAATTTTATGTGGTGTTTTGGCGATTTTGCTATGTGCCGCACAGGGTGTCCTGGCTCAAGATGTAACTGTACCCAGTAGTACACATCCCAGTCCCTGCGATATCGACTACACAATTAGTGGTAATCTTAACGTAAACGCAGGCGGTACGGTTAACCTTCTTACCGGCGCCAATATTACTTATATGTTGTACGCTTGGGACAGCAGCAGCGTAGTAAATATCAAAGGAGGTCAGGTCGGATGGTGGATAGCAGTAATGAACCAATATGCGAACATCACCGTATATGGTAAGTACTTTGAGAAGAACGGTATGCCCCTCGACCCGATCCCAAATCAGGTAACCTTCGATGCTGGCACCAATTTGTTGTTCGTAACTTATTCGGATAACACATTTACTACACTTACGTTCGACAGCTCGTACAGCATAACCATTAATCTGGTGAATACCGCTGGTGGTGAGAGTATTACCGTAAATATAGAAAAGGCAAAGGTCTCCTGGGATCATAGCGACATCCACGTGGATGGTAAGTTGTACCTACCGCAAGGTTTCTGGATGGATACTCTGGAGCCTGTCGGGTGTGGAGTGACTACACTTGCTGGAGTTAAAGTTGCGAACCAGAGTGTAGAATTTGAGATCAAGGGGAAGAAAGATGATAAGTGGGAGTACAAGGACAAAGAGAATATCGATGGGCCTATCAAGGAGTTCAAGATAGACTGGAAGGGAGCCAAGTTCGACTACAAAGGTGACGAGGGACTGCACATCCATACCCACTTCATCGGCGGAACTGAGACGACTCTCTGCATCCATTGTGATCATATTTCAGGGGCTTTTACCGTTAGCGTCAACGGAACCACGATAGCATACAACGAGGAGAGAATCATTACAACAGGTGTAGAGTATGAGCCACAGAAGGACGACAACACGCATGTCCACTTCCCCCTGCCTTTCCAGTTGACTTCTGATATGACGATAGAGGTCAGCGGGGCAGTGGAGCTAAGTATTGCCGTGGCAGATGACTACGAGGAAGGTTTTGTCAAATTTAAACTAGTAAGTGCTTTTGATTCAGTGTCGTTTCCTCAAGGTTCCGAATCATCACCGGAGGAGCTGGAAATTGAAATATCGCTCGGTGAGGCTCCAAATACAATATCAGGAAGCGATCTGATAGAGGCATGGACAAAGCAAGATCATAAACACTGGGAGTACAAGTGATGATTCGCGAACATCGCATCGGTTTGCATACTGATTATGTCGCCCAGCTGATAGTGAACAAAGTGGTGAATTTAAGGAGGCGGTGAAGTCTAAAAAGGCGCTTAAAAAAGCTCTCAAAGCTTGGAGAGCCTTCTTACCCGGCCGAACCTGAAAACGCAAGATAACAGCCTTTTCTTACAGGCTCAGGGCTGTACGTTCACAGCTTGCAGCCCTTTTTATTTGTTCCGGCCAAATTTTGCTTTCAATCAGCCCCGGAAAAGATAATCTATAATAAGTGAGAACTAATTAAGGAGGCCGATGTTATGAAAGTAAATATCGAAAATCACGTTCTGGAACTGCTCGATGGCGATATTACCGAAATGGAGACTGACGCCATCGTCAACGCCGCCAATGACCGATTGATTTTGGGAGGCGGTGTCGCAGGAGCGATTAAAAGAAAAGGCGGCCCCAAAATCCAGGAAGAATGCAACAAAATTGGGGGGACCTTCGTTGGCGGTGCCGTGATAACCACCGGCGGCAATTTGAAGGCGAAATACGTAATTCACGCCGTTGGGCCTCGGATGGGCGAAGGAAATGAAGATGAAAAGTTAAAAAATGCGACGCTGAATTCACTCAAATTAGCCGACGAGAATCACTTAAAGAGCATCTCTTTTCCGGCAATCAGCACGGGTATTTTTGGCTTTCCTATCCAGAGATGTGCCGAAATAATGCTCAAAACAACTATCGAGTATCTAAAGGGCCAAACCGGCCTGGAAAAGGTCATCTTTGCTCTCTTCGGGCAGGAAAGTTACAAGCTCTTCGAAAACCAGCTAAAGCAGGAAATCTCAAAATGAGGTCAATCGAAATACTACTGGCACCAAAGCAGACGCAAGACCGCGCCGCCGTAAGAATATATGAATAGGAAATTTGAGTTGGTTGGGGGCATCATAAAGTTGCCATATTTTCGCCGATTTGTTCTTGATTTTTTAGCCTGGATGGCATAGAATTTCACTAAATTCAATATACTGCTTGCTTGAGTGCGGTGTTTTTCAGGAAAAAAACGGCTAAGCTTTTTTGAGAAGGCACGGCAATGGAGAAAAAATTCAGTATCTTTGAGGTTTTGGAAATAGCTGAAAGAATCGAACACAACGCCGCCAAATTTTTCCTCAAGGCGGCGGAACTGTTCGATGACCCCCAGCTTCGTGATATATATTATAAGCTGGCTAACTGGAGGGCTAAACACGAGAAGATTCTCACACAGAGAAGAAAGGACTATTCTGAGAAGACCGGCGAATTGGGAACTTTCGACCCTGATGATTATGTATTGTCCAATCCCGAGGTGATGGCAAGTCTTACCTGGCTTGGCAGCAAACCGGACCCCGCCAAAGAGCTGACCGGCCGGGAAAGCAGAGAAGAGATACTTAACGACGCTGTCAGAAGAGCAGATGAGGTCATCGCATTTTACGAAGGTTTGAAGGACTTTGCCCGCGACCCAGCCGGCGAAGACGCAATCGATAAGATTATTGACGAAGAAAAGCAGCACATCCGCCTCCTCACCCAACAATTGGAGCAGCACTAATTGAGACCACGTCATCCTGAGCAAAGCGACGGGTGTCAGCCTCAATCGCACGCTTTAAAAAGCACGCAACAGCATCCGGTAACCAAACGACTTACGCCAGCCGTTAATCGTCAAACGCATCAGCATTTTTTTGCCTCTGAAATTGGCTTTGTTTGGCTTTGTTTTGGGTTAAAATTGGCTTTGTTTTCACAAATTACCCAATTTAATATATGTTCATAATTCTTTGTTGATACTTTATTTACGTTAGTTTGGGCATTTAGCAAATTGGCTTTGTTTGGCTTTGTTTGGCTTTGTTTTTTCCCACTCCACCAAGTGTCCTTTTTTTCATATTCCTTTGTTATTACATTAATTACGTTCATTTGACTTTTCGGAAATTTGGCTTTGTTTTGCATAAAAAGTCTGATTTGTAAAGGACTCATTACATCTGTAAATGTTTCTCTACAGATGTAGAGTGCCTTAAAGAGACGTAAGTCGTTTATTAATCGCGGATTACGCTGATTAAAGGGATTTTTTAGCCACAAAAATGCACAAAAAGCACAAAAGCTAACAAAAAATGACCAAAAAAGTGCTTTATAAGCCATTAATACACCCAAATGTTTAAAATCCTGGCTTTCTTGCCAAATTGGTTAATTGGTTAACTGATAACTGGTTATTGGTTAAATGGCTCCCTGCCCCCTGCCTAAGAATTGCAGGGGCACGCTAAGGCATGCAGGGATTCGTGTATCTGCTGATACTAAGACTTGGGCGGCTTGCCCGATTCGTGCGGTTCTCCGCGAAATACCTGCCATTTCTATGGCTGTTTGTATTATACCAAACCTGCCCATAATGTTCAATAAAAATCTAACTTTTTTTGGAAAAAAATTAGCCGCGAAAAGGCACGAAGAGAAATTAGACACGGATACCCGCCTGCGCGGGCACAAGTTTAACGGATAAAAAGCATAATAATTCTGTCTTTCTTAGCAAAAATGACAAAAAAG
>JAUXAB010000086.1 GCA_030615025.1 Phycisphaerae bacterium
TACTGATAAAGCAACTTCCCAAGCTTTGGAAAATATTCGGGTATTCTGCTGGCATGATGACGAGGATTTTTGGACTGAGACGCGGACAGATATAAACGGAATGTATGAGATAACCAACCTTCCGCCGGGAGAAGTCGAAATCAGGGCTGAGCCGGATACCTATTATGCTTGTATAGGAGTTGAATTCGAGCTGACGGCAGACGTGAACGGCGTCGATTTCGCACTGTCGCCGGAAGCTATCCTTTCAGGCAAAGTATCGGATGCAGACACAGCCGAGCCGGTGGCGGGCGTTGAGGTAACGTATTCGAGCGATAGGTACGCGGTTTGGAAAAATGGTTACACCGATGCGGATGGGACATTTACCCTTACAAATCTTCCGCCGGGTATTGGAGAAATAAAGGCCAGACCTGATGTTGATACCGGCTATGCGTGGTCTTTGACGTGGGGAAGCAACTTGGTCTGTCTGGCCGAAGGCGAGCACCGCTCAAACCGCATCATTGCATTGCAAAAAGGCGCTCCGGTCAGCGGGTATATAAAGGATGCTAATGGCGACCCGGCCAGTGGCATGGAATACGAATATGGCGGGCGAATGTCTGAAGGTTGGGACGAAGCCGACGTAAACGGGCATTACCAAATAAACCTTCCGCCTGGGACCTATGTAATCAGCATGGATGAAGATGACCTTTGCAGCTTGCTTTTGAAAGTCACAATAACTGATATAAACCAGCCTGTTGATGTTAATGATATGATTGTTTACTCCGAGGAGACCGGCGGTCAAATCTCCGGCACCGTTAATAATCCGGGTGGTCACTCCAAGACCGGCGAATTTGTCGTCATAGTTTTTGAAGCAGGGACTGAAATTGACGCCAATAGCTGGTATACTGTCTGGCCGGTCGGCGAAGCCGAATTGACACAGGCGGGGCCATTTGCTATCACCCCATTACCACCGGACGCCAACTACGATGTTGCTCTCTGTGTAATGAGCGAGACGCTGGACGAAATAGAGTCTCTCTCCGTGCAGGATTTCGTGTTAAATGTTCCCGTTGGAACAACCGGCATCAATCTGAATTACAATTCAGCAGGAAGCACTGTTAGCGGGAGCGTAAAAAATACTAACGGCCTGGCTGTTATGGGAGCTATCGTATTACTTAGCGACTCGGCTACAGGGAACTTTGCAGGTTTTGCTGATACCGACACCAACGGTGAGTATGTTATTTATAATGTTCCAGCGGGAGAATACACCGCTACCGCTGTGCACAGCAAGTACCTTAATGCATCGACAACGGTAGAAGTAGTTGATGGTGTACCTGCTGATGTGGATACCATCGTTGCGCCTTTTGCCGGTGAAAAGGAAAGTGCTAATCTAAACGGCGATGGCATTGTTAATATACTCGACGTGGTGGTATTTACTAACCAATGGCTCCAATCTGGTTCGTTAGAAGCTGACTTTAATCAAGACAGCAATGTGAACTTTAGCGATTGGGCTCGGCTTGCTGAAAACTGGCTCTGGGAGCCAATCTGGTATCATGACTAATGTTTGGCGGCTGCAGAGGGTTTTTAGCTGGAATCCGGACCATTTCCTCGTTGGTCTTCAAGTCGATTACTGAAACGCCAGAAAAACTTCTCGCACACCGTCCCTAGTTATTCGGTGGTGTGGGCGGGGCCTCAGTGATGGGGCTCCCTATCCCGATAGCACATGTTACTGTAATGTCACATGTTACAATGTTAATAATTACGGGACGACCCCTTTAGGTTGCAACCCGCCACGACGACAGCATGGAATACCAGCCCGCTTTTTGGCGGTTCACTCACATGCTGTTGTCATAACTCCTTTCAACCCTTCTTAGCCGAGGCTGCGAACGACATTGGTCCGAAGCTAACCTATTTTCCCGCCTCTTGTCTTGTGGCGATTGGTACATAGCCTGCCTCCAAGCCCGTCGGCGGTGTTAGAATCAAGGCCGGGTCAATATCCGCCAGTTTTCCAATCTTGGGTGGCGGCAGGTATTCGCGGTCTTTTTTCCATTTCCGGTGGAGTTTTTCCACCCGTTTCTGCAGGCTCTGGCGCTCAATATCGGTTAAATCGGCGTTGAGTAATGCAGGCTGGTCGGCGAATCGATACCAGTAGTACGTCACCACGGTACCGTCCCCCGGATGCGCCTTGAAAGGTCCTGCCACGGGGCCAGGCTTCTTCCAGCAGCTCTCAGGATCGTCAGGCGTGACGTAGGGTTGGGAGGGACGCTCGATTGGCCGACTAAAGCTAACCTTGGCCAGTCCTGTTTCAACCGGAACGTCTTTGGGTTGTACCACAACCCACTGGGCCCTTTTATTATTATCTTTCGCCAGGTGATAGTATTCGGGGAGCATCACCAGTGGGCCATCCTTGGTATCTTTTCTCGTCACCAGTTCATCGTTCCACCGGAACCCGAAGGTACTTGGGTCAGGTACCGTGGGACTCGCAAAAGAACTCCAAGCCAGAGGCACCCTTTTGCCCCTGGGGACAGATATCCTCCAGGTTGCCCGACCGCCTCCGCGAAAGCTGTGCACAGCGGCCTCCTTGGGGTCGATGACGCCGCTGGCCGGGCCCCCGCCCTCGAACCAGGCCTTCACGGAATCCCAGAGAGCCTTCTTGTTGTAGGCGGTAACGCGGTGCACTACCACCGATTCGCCCTTCGGCCCTCGTGGGAACGAGGTTGGGGCTATTCGGGCGTAGGTCTCCCCCTTTTCGTCAGTGGACTGGACGCTGGGGACATACTGGGTTTCCATCTGCAAAGCCCTATTGGGCCCGGAGGGACGGGTATCCAGAAACAATCCACCCAGGCGGGGGTCGTCCACAGTCACGCGGGACCAGAAATAGGGGGTGAAGAAAGCAACCGGGCCTTTGAAGTTTCCCGTGTTCAGAAACAAGGTCCAACAGTTATTTCCGGTAGGAACGTTTTTCCCGGCGGTGGTGGATTTGGCCTTGGTCAGCGGAAGCGGCAGGTATCCATAGCCGAACAGTTCACCGCAGGTGCCTTGTTTCAGATTCAGGCCATCGGGGGGCCACAGCACCCAGGGACTGAGTTGTGCCACACCGTACTTGCCTTGCGGTTTATCCCAGCTCCTTCCTTTGCCGGCCCCGGGGCCGTTGGCCCATGCACTGAAATTCAGGGCCACCCCGCCCATAATGAACTTCGGCGTTTCCGTGGCAAACCGCGTGTCACGCCACCAGCCCAGGCCGCCCTCGATATCGGAATACAGTCTACCAGAAGGCTTAGGTTTGTCATACTGAGCGTGCATCCAGGTGCCGAACAGACCTGTTTGAAAACGACGCCCCGGATATTCCTGCAACAAAGGCCAGGCTGCTACATACATGGAGAACCCGGCGTTATACGTCTCTGGAACTTTATCGTGAGGGACGAGCAGGTATCCGGCCATCTCTCCCTTCTTAATCTGATTAGTGGCGCCAATCAGGGGCACCAGGGGCAAGACGAACACGAGGGCCAGGCAGGAAGTGAACAACGTAAAAAACCTTTTTTTCAACATAAGGGAACCTCCGGCAACTATTTTTCTTTCTTTATTTGCAGCGTCTAACGTAGAACTCTAAAAGCATACAGCAGACAATGGACATCTGTCAAGCAGGATTTTCGGGACTTCTTTGAGTGGTCTCCATAAGCTCCATACTATCAAATTCCTGTTCTTCTGTCACCTATTACTTGGGAAATCCGGGATAATATCAAATCTGTGTTAATCTGTGTAAATCCGCGGCAAATTTAATCGTTGGTAGTTACAATCGAAAATCGAAAATCGTAAATTGAAAATGAAAAAGCCCCACCCCGCACTTGCCGTATTTCAATTGATAATTGATTCTTTCGATGGCGCTATTTATGTGCTTATAAAGCACCTTTTTTAGTTGATTTTGTGCTATAGGAATATTTTACTTTTTCCTTGCCGAAACCAATTTTGCCCAAGCCAAATCGCCTTCAAATGCATCGATGATCTGTACTTCAAAACCATGATATTCCAAAAGATTCTTTATCCTGGGTAGGCAATAATGCAGTTTGCCCACAATCCAAGGAGGACGCAGAAATAAATTACGCAAGAAAAAAAACATATTGAATATTCGATAATACCAATATCTCAATGACCAGATCTTCGGTCGATAGTAGCTTACGAATAAAAACCGTCCCCCTGGTCTTAAGGCTCGAGCTACTGCTCTTAGAAATTTATCTTGATATTTCGTTGTGACATGACTCATTGCACCAAAACAAACGGCAACATCAAACTCTGAGTCAAATGTCATCTCAAGAGCATTACCATGAATATACTCAAGTGATACTCCATTTGTTTTATCAGAATTTTGCTTTCGAGCAATATCAAGTAATCCCTGACTGATATCAATACCTACAAGCCGGTCCCTGCAAAGTGGACGAAGCATTTGCATCCCTGCACCTGTCCCGCAACATATGTCCAACGCTGCTCCTATTGTTTCTGTTTCACCAATATGTGGAGCTATAGACGAAAGTATTAAATCAGGTGTCCGAAATGGAGTATAGTTGAATTTGGACGCAATTAGATCATATGCTTTATCACATGGGAGTAAGAATGCTTTAAAAAATTCAAAGAATGTTTTGCCATGACGATGAAACATTGAACTGAACCTTCCCATTTATACTTTCTCAGTTATACCAACGAACCTCATTTTCAACAACATATTAAGTCTGTCTTGAAAATCAACCTTTTTTATTTACTCTTTCCTTATGACCTTTTGGTTGTAAAAAGTGAGGAAAATCCCCTACAATCAACCTACAACTAAAAGGCCAAATAGCTCACAAAACCACAAAATTTGCAAATCCATAGGACCTGTAATATCAAAGACTTAAAAAATTCTCAGGAAAAGGTGAACGTTTTGAACATACGTTTGCACGCCTGAAAGTATAGTTATCATAAGGCAGTTTTTCCCAGCAGACCGTCTACAAACATTTCGTCGTGACTATACTGTCTGTTGAACCTCAAAGGCTCAGGAAAATACAAAGCCGTCTAAGAAAAAAATTCGCTTCCTTAATTAGAAGGGGGTAGGACAAGACAAAAGAATTCAAGGCATATGAGCTTTATAAGAATCCCAGAATCGTCACATGGTATTCGGCTGATTAAAGGAAGGCATTATCCTGCACATCTGTCATTCGTTATATGGGACTGCCGAATGCCTACTGCGGACCAGAAGGTAGGTGTTCGATGAGATACCGCGTCATGAGCATTCGCAGGTGTATCGCCGTGCCGCTACCTTCGCGAAGTCCATGGTTGCGATTGGGATACGCCATGTAGTCAAACTGCTTGCCAAGTTCGATGAGGCGATCTACTAGCCCTTCGGTAATCTGAAGATGGGTGTTGGTCTCGCCCGTACCGTGAATGATCAGCAGGTCCCCCTTCAGGCCCTCGGCGAAGTTGATCGGGGCGGACCGGCTGTATCCTTCCGGATTTAACTCGGGGGTTTCCATGTAAATCTCCTGGAACCACGCATTGTAGAGATGTGGCTGTGGCTTGGGCGCAACGGCAATCCCCAGGTGATAGACATCCGGCTTACGAAACATCGCGTTCAAGGTGTTCGATCCGCCGCCGCTCCAACCCCAGATACCAACCCGGGACAAGTCGACGTAGGAACGTGTGCGGCCCAGCTCCTTCAGAGCCGCCGCCTGCTCTTCGGTCGAGAGTGGGCCCAGGCTGCCGAACACCGACCGACGCCACGCAGCCCCCTTCGGCGCCGGTGTGCCCCGGTTGTCGAAGGACACCACAAGATAACCGAGGTCCGCGATCACGCGATGGTAGTCGGTGTGGCTGCGTCCCCAGGCATCCAACACGGTTTGTCCGTGCGGCTCTCCGTACACGTATACGAAAACGGGATATTTTCGCGAAGGGTCGAAGTCGCGGGGCTTGATCATCCACGCGTCCATAACAACGCCACCGCCAATTTCGAGTTGAAAGAACTCTGTTGGCTGAGAGATGAGCGACTCCATTTTTTGGCGTAGTTCTTTATTGTCTTCGAGTACGCGTACGACCCGGTGCTCGGGCAGTTGTACAAGCTCGGTGACGGGGGGAGTGTCGAAAGTCGAGTAGGTATGGAACGCCCACTTGGCATCAGGGGAGAAGTCGTAGTCATGGGTACCGGGTTGGCCCCTGGGGGTAACTCGTTTGGGCTCTCCGGTACCATCCAGACGTACACGGTAGAGATACTTCTGAGTGGCATTGTCAGGTGACGCGTAGTAGTAAAACCAACCTCCCGCCTCGTCCACCACGCCGCGTTCGATAATGTCGTACTGACCGGGTGTCAGGAGATCCAGTTCCTTGCCGTCGCGCGAGTAGACATAGGCGTGCCGCCAACCGTCTTTTTCGCTCAGAACAATGAATGCCTGGCCGTCGCGAATCCACGTTAGCCCGGCATTCTTGCCATAACTGGCGATGACCCAAGCCGGATCGGATTCGTGGAAGATGCGCCTGATTGCACCCGTGCCGACTTCGGCGATGAAAAACTCGCGCTCGTCTCGGAATCGGCTCAGCTTTTCCACCAGCAGTTCATCCGAATTTCCAGCCCAGTCGACCTGCCCCAGATAGAAACCTTCTTCCGGTATGGCAATAGAGAGCCAGCGTGTCTCCCTTCCTCGGGTGTCGACAACACCGACACGAAGCGTCTCTATGGTCCCGCCCACCCTGGCAAATCGGACTTCCTTTACTTTCGGATACGTTGGGTCGCCCGGAACAAGGACCGACCTTAGTTTCACTGCGGAGGCGTCCGATTGCACGAAGGCGATCCATTTTCCATCAGGGCTCCAGACTGCCCGACCGTTCGAAACCGAGCTGTCGGCTGCATTCTTCGTGAGGGGAATCTTCCTGTCGCTGCTCAGATCGCGCACGTACAGATTCCCCTGTTCGGAGTAGAGAACGCTCTGACCGTCCGGGGAGATTTTGTCAGACCTGCTGGCCTCCTTCCTCTTAGGTGAGTCCAGCACCGTGCGTTTGCCGCTGGCGGCATCGTAACGTGCCAGCACCTTTTCGTGCCCCCCTGGAACCGACTCCAGAACCGTGTAGCCCGAACTATCGTCGAGCCAGTCTGCACGAAATCTCTTGGCGCGGAACTCCTCCCGCTCGTAGATGGCACGCAGTCTCGACTCGGCTTCTTTAGGAATTACTTCTTTGACGGTCTGACTACGAACGTCAGGTACGGCGACGATACCAACAATACAGACAAGAGTGCAACACACAAAGAACATACTCGTTCTCATTCAATTGCTTCCTTTCTTTTGCAGACCCGGCCACTTTGATCGTGTGAACTATACAGGCCTTTTGTTCTATTCTCCATTCCCCTGAGTCCTAAACCAACATCGGTGAATACCAGGTCATCACTTCGGAAGATCTGTGGTACGTAGACTATTGCGATCGTTCCTCGGTGTAGGCATTTATGGGCGCTCAGCGGCAGCCGCGAGTCGGGTCTGCATGGCGACGTCGGCCTGACGCTTCAAGACATTCCGGTGTGCCCTGTCCGAGTACGCCTAATGGTTATAATCCATACGCCGGCGATCTGCAACATATCTTAATTCATATTTCCCATTTGCACGTTTAAAAAACATAATTCAGTCCTTTCGATACTAATGATTTTACCAAATTCAACGAGAATGACGCTTACAGCCATTTTTAGTATTTCATTCTCACCCGAAATCCATAAAACCAAAGTGCAACTAAAAGCCCAAATAGCTCACAAAACCACAAAAATTGCAATCAAAATCAGTTGACTTTGCTCGTTTCTCTGCGCTTGCCCGCCACGCCGTTTGGCGGGTTCTCCGCGGTGAATTTTTTTATTTTTTTGTTGTCTTTTGTTTGAGGATATTTAAATGTTTTGGAGATTCTTCGCTCCTTCGACTTTGCTAAGAAAGACAGAATTATTATGCTTCTTATCCGTTAAATCCGTGTAAACCTGTGCCAGCGCAGGCGGGTATCCGTGGCTAATAAAACACCGTTTTCGCCGGCTTCAAAAATGGGGCATTGAAAAATGCACCTGGTCGATCTCGACGGAGACGGCGCCCTGTTTTCGGATTTATCCTATACAATTACTCATTCCTGAAACTCCATCTCTAATTGCCACAGTCTCCTGCATGTCCACGTTCTTGCGGTGCCCTCTCACCCATCCGTGGAAATGTTCAATTCGCGAAGCGTCCGGCGCAGCCAGGCCAGTGACTTCTCTATCATGGGACCACCGGCCCCCTCACACTCCATGCTGAGTACGCCGTCATATCCAATATCCCGCAGGATGGTCAAAACCTTCCGGATGTTACCTGCATTGACGCCGTCGCCGATGGCACAGTTACTTACTGCGATCCCTGTCTGCTTACCCAGGACCGCCGCGGCCAGAGACTTGCTGACATCCTTGACATGCACATGGGTGACCTTCTTCTTGAACCGGTCACAAAAGGACACCGGATTCTGTCCGGCAATGTATGTGTTGCCCGTATCCATGTTCATGCGCAGATAAGGTGAATCACAGAACGACAGCATTTTCTCCATCATGTCCGGATTGGTCGTGAAATACCCGTGCACCTCGATGCTGATGATCATCTCATAGGCCTCGGCAACCTCAATGATTTGGCCATAGCTGCGTTTCATCACGTCCATAGCCTGGTCATCGGACAGGCCTTCGGGCTTGTGCAGACCGTCGGTTGTGGCAATCCGCTCACACCCGGCCAGCTTGGCCCAGGGAATGCTCTTGAGAACATAAGGCACACCATACATCGGCCCGTCCTTGCCTGATAGCGGGAATGCAGCGTCCACCTGTGAGAATCGCACGCCATACTTCTCCATTTTCCTGCGTAATAAAAGGGGATCTTCGTAAAGCGCAACATGCGGTTGATATCCGAGACCGTGAATCCAGCTGACCCCATCAATCAGCCCGCATTCGATAAAGTGGACACCGTTGGCCTGGGCCCATTTGAGACATTTCTCGAAACTCCAGTAAGACGAATTGAACGCATCAGTATGAAAACCGATTCTCATCATAGCCTTGTCCTTCATTCTGGTGGTAGTGCTTCCTAATGCCGTACCGGCCAGCGTCACAGAAGCTGCCGCCACAAACTCGCGCCGTGTACAATGTGTAATGTTCTTATGCATGTCGATGTCCTTCCTTTACTATCTCACCCACCAATCGGGGCCTCTGCCCCAACAGGGGCAGGGGTTTCTCTGTAATATGACTATCCGTGGCGGCACACCCTAACCATTCGAATGGTTGTCCCTGCCGAACATTCGGCCCTTGTTTATTCACAAGGGCCTATCTACAATCGCCAACTCCTGTTTCGCCACCGAAAATGATACCATAATGAAGGTGATTCTGCCAGGTTCAATGTCTTCAAAGTATTCTTAACGGCCTCTTTGGTGCAAAATTCGATGCTAAAACTCTCTACCCATCTCCCAAACGAGCGTCACTCAGAGCCAAGGCCGATTCATACTGTTCTGGTAAAGTGTGCTTTTTCCCCTAATCAGCAGGGAACTTCGTGTATTCTATTGAATTCCGTTGAACCGCGCGTAACGGCAATAATAACCGGTTGAAAAACCAAGAGATATGGTTATTGAAAATGTAATTCCACAAAACTAAAACAATGAAAAATGGGTGCGTTTTTCAATCCGGTTCATTATTTGGTTATGTGTTTTATGTTTTCAACGTCCTTGATAAAATGAGCACGTGTTCGCCAATAAAATTGCTTTATAGTTATTATTTCACAATGAACTCAATAGATTACCATATAAACGCATTCATTTATCCATTGTTGGTAAACATTATTAACCGTTTTACTTTTCTTTTGTCCCTTTGATGGCAACATCCATCCCGATAGTAGTTAAGTTCATATTTATTTTGTCTCCATCAAAACTAAATGTAAAAATTTGTTTTGATGGATCTCCAATAATATGATGCTCAATAATAAATGCATTGCTGTCCCAATATCCTTTACATGCAATTTTCTCACTATCCGGATTAACCCCCATAGAAAATTCTATTGTGTTGATTAAAAAATTACCATTTAAACCAATTAGTAAATTGACCTCTTTTTCACCTATATAATATGTCCACAAGCATACAGCATTATTTTTAAATGAAAGTGTGGTTGATTGAAAACCAACTGCATTGGGTTCAAAAATATACTTGTTATTGGAGACTGTGGTTGTTATTTCTGGTATTGTCTGAATGGGCTTCTCTTTAGGATTTTCTATTTCTTTTACAATTTGATTTAGGTCTTGAAAAGCCTGTGGGTTAGCAGGAAGAGCGTTGTCACTTTTTATCGCTTGATAAATATTTTCATCTAAAAATGCCTTCATAAAACCGTTGTAGCGATTAATATCATTAAATCCATTGGCTGTGATTACAACAACTAAATCCAAATCAGGTCTTATAAAAATATACTGACCTCCAGCGCCCCATGCAAAATAGGTATCTTCTTTAATCCACCACCAATAACCATATTCCAAACCTGTACCAAAAATAGCCTCAGAAGGTATTGTTATTTTTGGCGTTATTGATTCCTTTACCCATTCTTTTGGGACAATCTCTTGTCTGCCCCATTGACCATTATGTAAAAATAAATAGCCGAATTTAGCCATATCACGTGGCGTTAAAAATATATCAGATCCACCATGATAAATTCCATCTTCACTTTTTCTCCATTGATAGTCTTTTATACCTAATGGCTTAAAAAGCCATTTATCTGCAAATTCTTTAGTACATTCACCACTTGTTTTTGTCAATATTGCGGACATCATGTGCGTCATCATTGTGTTGTATTCAAATTTTTCTCCTGGTTTATCACGCATTGGTATTTTATTCCAGTTATCTAAATCATAAGGCGATGGACCAGAATCTTCCATCCAATCAAAACCACCAGTCATCGTTAATAGATCTTCTAAAGAAATATCTTGTTTTAGGGGTTCATTAACATATTCAGGATAGAATTCTGAGACTTTCTGGTCTAAATTATCCAAATAATTATTCTCCAAAGCTATACCTGCTAGAGCTGATATTATGCTTTTAGATGCGGATTTGATATTATGAGTAGTATTTTTGTTGTATGGTGCCCAATATGCCTCTGTGATTATATACCCATTTCTTATTACCAAAATGCTATGGAAGTCTAATGTAGAAGATTGTATATTTTTGAGCATTTTTAATAGTATTTTAGAATTAACCCCTTGTTCTTCTGGTATTGAAACCCTCCAATTGTCAACTGGCGAGTAGAAATCTTTTGTTTGAACACATGAGACAAGATATAAAATCAGTCCATAAAAAATAGTTAAAAATAACAATAATCGTAATGTTAATTTTTTCATAGTATACCTTTCAATAAAATAACAGTTTTGAATCTATGCAAATTTCTAAATGTTTGCCAAACGTTTATCTATATTTATTGATTATTTCGTATTTACACATAACTATGTATATATGGTTTCCGTATAAAACTCCTGACCTCTCCGAGTGTCAGTATAACACCACTTTGCCCAAAGTCCATAAGTAATCCCTTGGAAACGACTTACTAATTCCGGGGACAGCATACCTAATTCCAGCCGATGTCTGCATCCCAAAGCTCCGCAGTAATTCAGCCCACCCGCTGTCCTCTATCAAAACCTATCATTAGCAAGCACAACTCATCGAAAAATGTACCGGACACCTTTAATTCCCCAATGAGAGGGCGAAATAAGTAAGGTGTCCCCTGATTTCCTAGTTTGTATCATAATCCTCATTGTCGGTGTCTATCTCCTCTATCTCATCCTCGCTAAACCAGATGTCGCCGTCGTCTTCGACGATTAGCTCCTTAAACTTGAGCTCATTTCGTCGGAGCGATTCAACATTTACCCTGACCCTTACCTGGACCGTAACTCGTGAGACCAGCGTCGCATGCACATGGCCAAAGAATACGAGTTCCTTTGTGTCAGGATCACGGAAGCACGAGTCCGGATCTGGATAGCTGGCTGTTGCGCGGAAATGAATGTCAGCATATCCGGCGATATCTGCCCAACCCTCCTCCGTCGCAATCACCGACCTGGGCCACGACTCCAGTTCTGCGTCGTATATTTCCACAACGTCAGCATCGTACCCCTCATCAGAGTTCCAAAAGAATCCTCGATCCAAGAAAGAGTTCACGACGGCTAACTCGAGTTTGGCAGAATGGTGATCAAGCAGTTTTCGAATCTCGCTATGGAGCTCAGCTTCTGCGGTCTGACTGTGGTCAACCACTTGTTCGAGTGATGAGCAATGGATCAGTTCATCATGATTCTTGCAAGCAGCCTGCCAGTCTCCGTCTTCAGAGACAACACCAATCCTGCACCCCTTAGCTTGTGCATACCTCAAAAGCCCCTTCATCGCAAATGAATCCGGGAATTCGCTCTTCTTCTTCCCTTCGCCAAACGGTGCCCTACGAGCAAAGTAGTCGGCGAAAACCCCCTCTGCATCGTCCCCGTGAATCGGAATTACCTCAACGCCGGGAGCCTTGAAAAATCCGTCTACAGCCGTCAATGTCGCTTTCCGAACGGCCTCCCAATCTACTTTAGTGATTAGGACCGCAATATCTGGATCGTTGCTCATTCTCAGGATAGCTGCGTCTTTTCGGAACGTTGCATGAGCCCTTTTTGCCTTGGTCACATCTTTAGACACGTGCTCGCGGATCTCGCAAGCTATAACGTCAGGAATAACAACTCGAATGTCACCCGCATCCAGTCGATCCATGAGTGATTGAAGGTGAGGGAGTCCAAATGGGAACTTCATTTTCTCCAATGTCGATGTATCGATGAACACGTGAACTGGATAGCTAAGTTCCGAAAGCTGGTCGGCATCATCGCCGTTTTGCGTCTTCTTCATGGTTTTCACTCACTACAGCGGATCAAGACGAATCGGTAGATATCCTGATCTTCATTCAAACGCATCCTTTTACCATGAAAATATACGACACCATTGCTACTAACAATGTTTATATGGTTTCCGTATAACATCCCGAACTTCTCGTTGTTCAGAGTAATCCCACTCGCTGTTGTACTCTCCTAAAATACAATCAAATTATTGCTCTTTCAAGTGAAAAATGGCGAATAAATAGGTGGTTTCTTTCTGGCTTAGGCAACGGCGTACTCAACCGTTTTAATCCTTGGATTATCACTTAATTTTGGGCAATTCGACAAACTAATTGCATCTAAGTTGCGTTCTCTGTCCGCAGGCTTCGCAGATGCTTGTATCGAGAAAGCCGCTGACAAGTCTGCATCGGCTGGCAAAAAACTCAGCGCTCTCTGTGTCTAATAAATACTCGTTTTAGCCAGCTTCAAAAATAGGGTTCCATCTTATTGGGAACCCGGCGGATAAGGCCGGGCCTTTCGCAGAAGCTTGCTTCGAGGAAAGGTATGGCCGAAGACGCCAAAGCTGGAAAAAACAAAATCGGTGTGAATCTGTGTAAATCTGTGGTTGCTATATATTTCGTGTTTATTCGTGTAAATTAGTGGCAAAAACAAAATCCGTGAAATCTGTTTACCCCGTTAGAAACGTGCCTTCTCTTTTTCTAATGGGGCGAAATCTGTGGCTAATTTTTCTTTGTGCCGGAGCCTGTCCGCCGTAGCTTTAGCGAAGGCGGATGTCTTAGTGGCTAATTTTTTTTTAAAAAAAATTAGATTTTTATTGAACATTATGGGCAGGTTTGGTATAATACAAACAGCCATAGAGATGGCAGGTATTTAGCGGAGAACCGCACGAGTAGGGCAAGCCGCCCAAATCAAATATCAATAATCAGTAAGAAAGGGCCCTATTCATGCACAAGCTTTTTGAGATTCCCTCTATTACTCTGTTTCTTTGTGCATTTTGTGCATTTTTGTGGCTAAAAAATCTATTTAATCAGCGCAATCCGCGATTAATGAACTATTTACATGCCTTCGGCATCTTTACACTTGTAAAGATGTCTCTACAAATCAGACTTTTTATGCAAAACAAAGCCAATTTCCGAAAAAGTCAAATGAACGTATCTTCTTTCTTAACAAAGGATTATGAAAATATATCTAATTGGACACTTTGTGAAAACAAACCCAATACAAACCCAATACAAACCCAAACAAAGCCAATCTTGTCCGCCTCTGGCGGATTCAAACGTTACCTTGTTAAAATGGGGCATCACGAGTGAGCACAGTTGAAGGGACAAGTTTTAGAATGTAGAATAGGTCATTATGGAAAAATATTCGCCGGATAAAAAGTGTGTTGTGATGAGCAGGGATGAGGTTCGGGCGTTTGACCGGTGGGCGATAAATGAGCTTGGAATACCGGGTGTGGTTCTGATGGAAAACGCCGGTCGCAGTTGTGCCGAATTGATTAAAGACAAATTAGCTGACGTTACGACTCCGAAGGTCTGTATATTCTGCGGGACGGGAAATAACGGCGGCGATGGGTACGTAATTGCCAGGCATCTCTTAAACAGCGGCTTCAGTGTTGTCGTGGTCATAATCGGCGACCGGAACAAAATCAAAGGCGATGCAAAGATAAACCTCGATATTTTAGAGCGGCTGAGCCAGCCAATTGAACGGTTAAACCTGAGTGATAGCGATATTCCGGGCCGGGTCAAAGGTTTTGCCGCCGGTGCTGATATGCTCGTTGACGGTCTTTTCGGAACGGGATTGAGCGGGCAACTGAGCGACGAGTATAAACAGTTGATAGAAAGCATAAATGCCCAGGATTGCCCTATCCTGGCGGTGGATATTCCATCCGGGCTGGATTGCGATACGGGTGAGCCGCTCGGTGCGGTCGTCAAAGCAAGCTGGACCGTAACTTTTGCTGCGGTGAAAAAGGGCTTTACATCTGGAAAGGCCATAACTCAGTACACAGGCGAAATTTTTGTTGCCTCAATTGGTGCCAAACCAGCCGGCGATACATCAAATTAAAATGCGCCGGCCCTGCGTGCCTGTGTTTTGTAGCCTATGAAATAGAGGAATCTTTCGTAGTTAAATACGGGAATCGAGAAGGCCTGTGCCCGGTTTTGCACTTGCTTGTAGTGAGCAGCTTTTTGTAGCGATGCCTGGTATTTTACCATTGCCATTGGGTCCACTTCCATTGCTTCAAAAGTCGGCTTTCTAAGAACTTTCGGGGCTTTGCCGAGAACAAGGAAATCCGTGTCGATGGAAACGGTATTGGCCACTCTGCCGCCCCATTTTTCAATGAGTGCTTTTATCTTGTCGACAGCGTCGTAATCAATACTTTTGTCGCCATCAAGGTCGAATTCACCTGCTACCACAAATACGTTCGTTTTGTCACTGTCCCAGATTAGATTTGCAATAATATCACCGAGTATGATGGGCCTTTTCATTTTTGCGGGTATGATGCGTGCCGCCGAAATGGTTTTCCTGACGTCGAATACTTCGATTTCGGCCTTTCCCTTGCCGTCCTTGGGGATAGGCATATTTTTGTCGTAAACGGGAAATGTTAAGCCTCGATAAACGCGGTCGTCGCTTCCAATATTGAGATGGACTATTCCGGTCTGGTCATCA
>JAUXAB010000023.1 GCA_030615025.1 Phycisphaerae bacterium
CGAGCGAAAAGTTCGAGGCCAAGGCGGCAGGCCAAAAATGCTCGGAGGCGTGGTTTTCTCCACGTTGAGAACGTTTTTGGCCGACAACACAGGCATCGGGCTTTGCAGCCGGCCGCAATAGAGCGGGTTATTTGGATAGGCTCTAAGCCTCTCCCCGACGCCGGAACAACGACCAGACATAATAAACCGGGATGCCGGCGAGGATGCTGCCGAGGCTGTATACCGAAGGTTTCCACCACTGCGTAAAAGCAAACACAGTCATAAAGAGGGTTACGGACAGGAAAATTGCCGGAACAACCGGGTATCCTATTACGCGAAATGGTCTTTCCATATCCGGCCGGCGCCATCGAAGGACATACACAGCAGCGATGAAGAGCATCGCGAAGATCGACAATCCCACTGAGGCATATTTATATAAGTTCTGAAAGTCCGTCACGAACAGAATAACGATCGCGCACACGCTCTGCGCGATCATTGCATAAATGGGGACCTGTCCCTTCTCACTGATACGCCCGGCTATAGACGGGAACAACCTATCCTTTGCCATTGCATAGTAGACCCGCGGGCCGGTGATAATAAAAGCGCTCACTGTAGCCAGAAATGCCAATCCGACCGCGACGGAGAAGATGCTGGAAGCCCGTGCTCCAAACAGATTTTTGACCGCGAGCTGGGGAACCTGCTCTGCGTTGTCAAATCCCACGTCCGCGAGAGGTACGGCATAGGCGAAAACAAGATTAAGGGCCAGATACAAGACGATGACAAGCCCGGTTCCGAGCAGCAGAGAGCGCGGGAGAATTCTGCCTGGATTCTTTACTTCACCGGCCAGATAGCTGGCAGCGTTCCAGCCGCTGTAGGCGAACATAACGTAGAACAACTGCGTAGCCGCGGTCCCAAGTTTGACTTCCCGTATCGCTTGTCCCTGTGCAAAATTTGCCAATCGCCCTTCACCAAACAGAAAGGCCAGCACCACAAGGGCCACAAACAGACCGAGCTTAAGAATCGTGGTGAGATTCTGTGTCCAGGCAGACTGACGGTGACCAATGAGGTTGGGCAAGGTAACCGCGACGATAATGGCAGCGGCCGTGGCCTGCACAAGGTGGCCCGTTTCCTTCCCAACTAATCCGAAAGGCGTCAAAAGATATAGAGCCGCGATATAGCTGGCAACAGCCAGCGGCGCCGAAAAGCCGACAAAAAACGACGTCCAGCCGGAGAGGAAAGCGGGCATTGGGCCGTACGCTTCGCGAAGATAAACATACTCCCCCCCTGCCCGTGGCAAAGCGGCTGCTAACTCCGCCACGCAAAGAGCACCACATAAGGCAAGCAACCCACCAAGAATCCAGAGCCCAAAGATGGCGGTGTAGTTGTTGAGCGAAGCCATCATGTACCCGGGCGAGACAAGAATTCCTGTCCCGACCATGCTGGCGATCACCACGTAGGTCGAAGTCGACAACCCGAAACCTCGGTGCAACTGGTGGTTTTGCGTTTTCATTGTCTTCGCAGTGCTTCAGCGGTTAGCTCACGGGCGGGTTGCGGCGATTCGCAACCGCCCGCGTACGGCAACCTGGGTCCGGGTTTATCGTTTCTTTAGTGTAATGCCGATGCCCTGGTCATGCTTGTGTATGAATTTCGTCTCGAGCTTCGGGTTGGTGGTGACGGCCTTGATGTAGTCCTCCATAGGGCCTCTCACGTTGGTTGTGTTATGTGCCAGAATCAGTCCGCCCGGACGCACCAGTGGAAGCAGCTTGTTGAGGTAGTCGATGTATCCAGCCTTGTCGGCGTCAAGGAAAAGGATGTCGATAGGCTCTTTGAGCTTGGTGATTTCCTTGTGGGCGTCGCCCTCGATAAGCGTTACGATATGGTCAACACCGGCTCGTTTGAAGTTCTTACGGGCAAGCGAGGCCCGGCGGGCATCGATCTCATAGGTGGTTAGCTTACCGCCTGTGGTCCGCAGGGCAAGGCAAAACCATATACCTGAGTATCCATTGGAGGTACCGATCTCGACAATATGTTTGGCGCCTACTGCCTCGGCGAGCAGCCGCAGCACCCTGCCGTCTTCCGGCTGGACGTTCATCATTCCTCTGCGCTGGTTCAGGTACATATCCGCAAGTACATCTAAAATCTTTTCCTCTGCGTCGTTACTTGCTATGGGCGCAGGGTCCTTCCAGGGTATCTGGCCACGCTCTGACCTGCCTGCACCTCCAACCCCCACTGATAAAACCACTACCGCAATAACCAGCATAATCTTCTTTAACATTTCCTGCTCCTTTCCAAATAATGACTTCTTGTTGTTCTGCTACGCCGGATTCGCATACATATAGACGAGTTCAAACAGGGACTTTATTGCAGCTTTTAAGAAAAAACGGCCACGAAAAGGCTCAAAAGGAAAAAAGATATATTTTTTGTGTTTTTTGTGCCTTTTTGTGGCCAATTTTTTATCCTGTTATCCTGTCTAAATTCGCAAAAATATAAAGCTTGTCACGGCCTAATATGAGATTACTCGATTTCCAAAACGACCACGGACTTAGACGGCAGCGTTGCTGTCAAAATATCACCCTTTAGCTTGAAGTTATAGTAAGCGGCAGGACTGATTGCTTCCGGATTGTCGAAAGTGTTGTGGCAAGTCACGGCATCAGCGGTTAATACAGAACCGGAGGCGCTTTGACCCTCGGCTCCACGAAATTTGCAAATAAGCTCGGCGGAGTTTTTGGGGTCCAGATTGCAGAGCGATATATGAATTTTGCCTGATTTGTCCCTGGATGCCGAAATATTGAGTGTCGGAATTTTTTCGTTTCCAAATTGATAGTCGGCGCATTTAAGGTCAACAGGCAACATGGTGGCATCATGATGGACCTTGTACATTTCAAAGACATGGTAAGTTGGCGTCAGAATCATTTTCTCGCCTTTGGTAAGAATCATCGCCTGCAGGACATTAATGGTCTGAGCGATATTAGCCATCTTTACCCGGTCGCAGTGGTTGTTGAAAATGTTGAGGGTAAGTGCTGCCACAAGCGCATCGCGCAGTGAGTTCTGCTGGTAGAGAAATCTCGGATTGGTACCCGGTTCGACCTTGTGCCACGCGCCCCATTCGTCCACGAGCATTCCCACCCGTTTCTTAGGGTCGTACTTATCCATAATGGCTGAGTGCTTGGCAATGAGCTCCTCCATATAGAGCGCCCTTTTGAGCTGTGCGAACCAGTCTTCTTCATCAAACTTTGTTGCGGAACGACTTTTTTTGCCAGACCCGCAGTAATAATGGGGAGTCAGACCGTTCATACGTCTTCCTGCCTCGCGCATCAGCACCTCCGTCCAATGGTAATTTGCACCGCTGGGTCCGCACGCTATCTTATATAGGCGGTTCCCGGAGAAATTGCGAAGGTATGTGCTGTACCGGCGGTAGAGGTCGGCGTAGTATTCCGGCCGCATTTGGCCGCCGCAGCCCCAGTTTTCGTTGCCAACGCCCCAGTATTTTACCTTCCAAGGTTTTTGGCGTCCGTTTTTGCGGCGTAGGTCAGCCATGGGGCTCTTACCGTCAAATGTTATGTACTCCACCCACTCCTGCATCTCGCAAACCTGCCCGCTGCCAACGTTCCCGCAGATGTATGGCTCGCATCCCAACTGCTCGCACAGGTCAAGGAACTCGTGGGTACCGAAATGGTTGTTTTCGGTAACTTTTCCCCAATGAGTATTGACCATGCTGGGACGTTTTTCGCGGGGACCTATGCCGTCTTTCCAGTGGTACTCATCGGCGAAGCAGCCGCCCGGCCAGCGCAGCACCGGTATCTTAGTTCGTTTCAACGCCTCGACCACATCATTACGAATGCCACGGGTGTTCGGGATTGGGGAATCCTCACCAACCCAAAAACCGCCATAGATACATCTACCCAGGTGCTCTGAGAAGTGGCCGTAAATGTTTCTGTTGATTGTGTCCCTGCCTTCATCAGCGCGAATGACCAACTCGTTGGGCTTGCTTTTGGCCTCGGCAGTGGTGGACACCGACACGATCCCTGCAAGCAATACTATCAATACAAGGGCAGCAGTTCTTCTGGCAGTTACTGTTTGAGCCAACAATTTCATCAACTTATCGCGTTTCATCTTTCTCTTCCTTTCTATAATCTTGTTAGAATTATTGTTTTCTGACTTTTCCCGTTAAGTTCAGTTGTTTATACAGTTAAAATCATTTTTCAGAACTGTCCCTTGAATTTGTCTACATTTTCCTTCGTGATGGGAGGGCATTCAATCAGATAGGACTTTTCAAGCTTTTCACCGTCAAGATACCTGACTGCAAGTCGAATTGCACTACGGCCTTCTTCCTCAGGCTGCTGGTAGCTGGTTCCGGTGAGCACTCCGGCCTTGATTGCCTCGATGGCCTCCCGGCTGCCACCCATGCCCACAACTTTAATGTCCGTGCGTGCCGCCTTCTTACACACCTGCGCTGCTGCGATGGCGAAATTGTCGCCGTGGGCGTAAACGCCGGCCAGATTAGGATACTTTTGCAGCAGCGTCTGCATCTCGGTTTTCACGATGTCACGCTCACCTTTATGAGGGATGCGCGCTACGGGCTTGATATCGGGATAATCTTTGAGCACATCGCGCAACGCTTGACTTCGGGCGACTTCAGGACCTGTCCCGAGGTGTTGATGAAACTCAATGATTTGGCCTTTCCCACCCATCGCTTCGGCCAGAATTTTCGCAGCAACCACCGCGCCGGCATAGGTGTCGGTGCCGGTGTAGCAGACATATTCACAGGGGCCCCCACCGCTCCCACCAATTTGGCGGTTGACAATAATAACGGGAATTTGGGCCCGGTTGAGCATCTGCACGCCCCGCACCAGCGGTTCCTCCTTCATGGGCACGAGGCAGACCAGGTCTACACGCTTGGCTATTATTTCCTTGATTTGCTCAATCTGGAGGACGGGGTCCTCCTTGGCGTTGAGGATGGTTACTTCGACGCCGAGCTTCCGCGCCTCATCTTTTGCCCCCAGGCGCATGTTCTGCCAGTAGGGATGGTCGAGCGTCATCAGGAATCCAATCTGGCGTCTCGTCGGGCTCTGGTCTCTGCAACCGGCCGCTACTACAGCCAGGGTGGCCGCGACCACAACCACGATACCAGTCTTTATTATCTTCCCGGAATTCATCTTTAGTTTTCCTTTCTTCCTCACACTCTTGAGGAATACTATTTCCTGCTGCGCCTCTTGGCCAGCACGTCAACCGTCACCACGACAATAATGATCATACCGGTAACAACCTTTCGGTATTCGGCTCCCACGCTGAACTGCGCCAATAGGTTATCGATTACCCGCAGCAATAGCAACCCGATCAGCGTCGAGGTCAAGCCGCCGCTGCCGCCGCCCAGAGGTGTGCCGCCTACAATCACGCTGGCGATGACGACCAGCTCCTTGCCCACGTGGCTCTCAGCCTGGGCGGTTGCCGTCATAGCCACGAAAATGGCCGCTGCAATGGCGCACGTGAAACCGCACAGCACGTAGGTGGCCGCCTTTATTCGGTGCGTGTTTACACCTGCCAGCCAGGCAGCTTCCTCGTTGCCGCCGATGGCAAAGACATAATGCCCGAAGCGTGTGAACCGCAGCAGGTAGATGCCGAGACAGAAGACCACCAGAAATATCACGATTGGCATGGAAACCTGATAGTCTTGCCCGAAAAGCGGGAGCTGTGCATCGTAGACCCAGTTAAACTGATTGCGGAGGTTAATGTCAGCGACCTGTTTCGCCTGACCTCCACCAGTTAAGATAAGCGCTATGCCGCGGAAGACCAGCATGGTGCTGAGGGTCACCACAAAGGGATTGACCCCTACTCCGGCAATAAGCATGCCATTAATCGTGCCCAGGCCTATTCCAACCAAGCTTGTCAATAGCAGCGCCGCTGGAATTGCCAGCGCTGCGCCGTAGGGCGAAAGGGCATCCATGGTCAATACCAGAACCACGCTGCAGACAGCGGTGGTGGAGGCCACGGACAAGTCAAATCCGCCGGCAATCATCACGAAGGTCATGCCGATGGCGATAACCCCCAGTGCTGCGGCGTTGGTGAGGAGATTGTCTACGAGATTGGTCCAGCTGAAAAACGTAGGACTTCTGAAAGAGGCAAAGGCGCACAGACCCACCAGGAGGAGCAGGATGGAGGCCTTTTGCAGCTTCCGAAAGGAAAGAGGGCTTTTGGTCCTTCCGGCATCGGATTTCTTGGCCTCGGTTCTCATTCGGGATTATCCTTTCTTACGCATTCGGCGAAAAGTGCGTCCTCGTCGGTTCCTGGTCCCTGCATTTCCCGCACAAGCCGACCGTCTCGGATGACCAGGATGCGGTCGGCCAGCTTTGTAATCTCGATCAGCTCGGATGAGATCAAGATTATCGCCCGGCCCTGGCAGGCCAGCTCCACAATCAGTCTGTACATCTGCGACTTGGTACCGACGTCGATACCCTGTGTGGGCTCGTCGAAGATAATCACCTTCGATTCCGCTGCCAGCCAGCGTCCGACAATCACCTTCTGCTGGTTTCCGCCGCTGAGATTCTCAATGTCAATGTCCGGGAGAGGCGGATGGATTTTCATCTGTTCAATCATTAGTCTGGCCTGGCTGGTAAGGCGCCGGGATGATTGAAATCCGAGCACACCGGAGAGCCGACCAAGAATACTGATGTTAAGGTTCTCGGAGACCGGCCTGCCTGTGATGCTGCCCTGCTGTTTGCGATTCTCCGGAACCATTCCGATGCCCAGGGCACGGCATAGATAAGGAGACCGGCCAACGATGGGTCTACCCTGGAACACCACTTTTCCGTGAGCTTTGTCGGCCCCGAAGATGGCGCGGATGATTTCGGTGCGTCCTGAGCCGACCAGGCCTGCGATGCCCAGAATCTCGCCCTCGCGCAGTTCGAAGGAGATGTTCTCAAACGCCCCCGGCCGGCTCAAGCCGTCCACTTTGAGGATGACCTTGCCCGGCTGGTTCGTTTTTTCAGGAAAGACCTCGGCCAGGTCGTGTCCAAGCATCATGCGGGTCAGATCCGATATCCGACACTCAGGTATCTCCATGGTGCCCGTCTTTCCGCCGTCGCGCAGCACGGTGACGCGATCGGCGATAATGGGCAGTTCCGCCAAACGGTGTGAGATGTACACTATCGCCAGCCCCCTGCTCTTGAGGTCCTTGATTACTTCGAACAGCTTATCGACGTCTTCACTGCCCAGAGAGGCGGTGGGTTCGTCAAATACGAGCAATTTAACCTTGCGGCGCACTGCACAAGCTATCTCGACGAGGCACTGTCGGGCTTTGCTGAGACGTTCGACCGGCTCATCGGGGTCCAGGTCGAAACGCAGGTAGTCAATGATATCACGTGCCCCGGCGTTGATGAACGCGCGGTCCAGTTTCCGTGTCCAGCGTCCCGCTTTCTCGTCACCGAGCATGATGTTCTCGGCCACCGTAAAATTGGCCAGCACACTCAGCTCCTGATAAATTATGGCGATGCCCATGTCACGGGCCTGGCGAGGATTGGTGATTCTGACCTGATGACCGTCGAAGGTAATCCGGCCGTGGTAGTTGTTAAACCGGCCGGCCAGCACGTTCATCAGCGTCGATTTGCCCGCGCCGTTTTCTCCGATCAATGCATGGACCTCACCACAGCGGACATCGAAATCTACTTTATCGAGCGCCCGCGTTCCGGAAAACTCCTTCACAATCCCCTGCATCTGTAATATCAAATTATCGTTCGCAAACACGGAATTCCGTATCCTTTACCTTTTGGTATAATCACCGAATTCACGGATGGCATCGAACATCGCGATAACATTCTCGAGGGGAGTTTCTTCGAGAATAGTATCGTGACTTGCACCGGCGACATAGCCACCGCCCGGCATCATGATCTGAAGAACCTCTCGGGTCTTCTGACGAACGGTTTCCGGTGTTCCGTCAATTAGTACATTATGTGAGTCGATGGCGCCGTTGAAAAGGATTTTGTCGCCGAACTCAGCTTTAAGCATTCGCAGGTCCATACCCTGACAGTTTGGCTGGACCGCGTGCAGGCCGTCGAGGCCGGCTTCTATCATCAACGGAATCAGTGGAGCAAAGCCGCCACAACAGTGCAGTTGGACTTTAAGGCGATAAGCATGACCGAGGTCAATCAGCCTCGCAAAATGGGGCAGTATGAAACGGCCAAAGAGGTCCGGCCCCAGCAACGGTCCGGTCTGGCTGCCAAAATCATTGCCGATGAAAAATATATCTATGGCCTCGGCGGCAGCATCGAAAATACGCTCACCTGAAGTTGCATAATAGTCGACCAGGTGCTGCAAGACCGCATCAACAACTTCAGGCTGAGAATACATTTTTATATATAGATTTTCCATACCCAGCAGGTCGATTGCATCGTGCCAGAACGGCGACCAATCACCGCCGAGTATGGCATATTCGCCATTGTAGAAGTTTGCCTCAGCTTTAATATTTGAGACGTCCATCCACGCCGGGTCGGGCCACGGATAATCGTGGATTTCTTTGAGCGAGGCGTCGGCCAGCGGATGATTTATCGGTTGACCATATCCCAGGCCGCGACGCTCTACCCCGAATACCGTGCGGGACGTAGCACCTTCGGATAATACAAACTCAGGCCCGTTATACTTGGCGTAAACCCGCCTGAAATCATCTCCGAAACTCATCCGCAGGCCTTCATCATCGAGGTCCGACTCTCGCTTGGCCTTTGCCCAGAATTCCTCCGATGCCCCACACCAGCACGGCACCCGGTCGGGCTGCTCGTGCGCGAAAGCAGTAAGCACACGTTCTCTCGAAGTCAATCGCAATGGAATAGCTCCTCCATACCCGCCCACCATTCACCTTTGGCCCGCCTTTCGAGCGGCTCCTGACACGGCTTGCACACATCCCACCACTTCTGAGTCGTCGGGTCAGCCGCCATTTTGGACATATCGGCGTCGAAGTCGTCGCCGGTATACTCGAAGTAACTGAAGAGGTAGCCGTCCTTGTGGTAAATCGAATAGTTACGAATATTGCATTCTTTGATCATCTTAAGCACGTCCGGCCAAACCTGCGTGTGCAGTTGTTTGTATTCTTCAAATTTCTCAGGTTTTACCCTGATAACCATTCCATATCTCTGCATAATTTGCCTCCGTATTGGTGATTTCAGATATCCTGATCAAACTCGCCCAGGTCCAACGGGTAATTACCATACTGGCGGACAAGCTCAATGACATAGTCGTAAGTCTTCGGATTAACATTGTCTGGCACCGAATGGTCCGACTGCAGGATAAAGCCGCCGCCCTTGGCGGCATTGAGCTTGCTAAGAACCTCACGCCTGACCTTGCTGCGATCATTTGTGGCCAGCACGCGTACGTCGATATTGCCGTTAAACGCCCATCGCCGGCCGAATCGACGTTTCAAATCGACCACGTCCAAACCGGCTTTTGCTTCCAGCGGATTATAGGCATCGACGCCGACTTCAATCATATCCTCAAAAAGCACGGAAGCATCACCGCAGCCGTGATAGATGGTTTTCAATCCGGCGGCATGGATGGTATCGCAAATGCGTTTCAGTTGTGGTTTATACACCTTCCGCCAGTAATCCGGCTGAAAGAACATTCCTTTGTCATAGGCGATGTCGCCCCAGATATACATTCCCGAAAGCCTGCCATTGGCTGCTGCAACCTGGCCCTGGACAATGCCGACCAGAAAGTCGCCCAACCTCTCGATAAACTTAGCCATTCGGTCAGGTGCCTCTGCAAGCTTTATCATGACATTTTCGGTGCCCATGATGCGCCATATCATCTCATGCGGGTCACAAACGCTTCCGAAGATGCAGAAATCGTCCGCGTAGGCATTCACTCGAGCAACATAAGATGGCAGCCCAAGATTTAGCTCATCCGCAACCGAGTTGATCTGGTCGTCAATTGCTTCAAAGTACCGTCTCTTGTCCTTCGGGTCATCGAATTCAAAGGCTTCCATCTGCTCATAGGTTTTCGTTTCAAAGTCTATAAAGCGCGGCATCGGGCAGGTGCCGCGCCGCTCGATGGTGGCTCCAAAACCAGTCTTGACAACCTTGCGGTCTTCTGTTTGTTCCAGAACCAGGATACCCGTGATATGTGGGTCCATATTCGGAGTGATGACTATCATGTCGAGGTCCCAGTAACGATACGGGTCGAAATCATCACCGGCATCCAGTTCTATCCTTGCCCTGCGCAGAAAGTTCGTCCAGAAGAACTCACCAACCGGAACGCGGTCTGCCTCGCGATGTTCAAGTGCCGCTGTCACCCGTTCAGTTTTTAACCGACCGTCGCTCATATGAGCACCTAATTAAGGTGAAATACTTCTTCCATACTCGCCCACCACTCGCCTTCCTTTCGGTTTGACAGTGGTATTTGACACGGCTCGCACAACTCCCACCATCTTTGCGTGACAGGGTCGGCGGCCATTTTGTCCATATCGGCCTTGAAATCGTCGCCGGTGTACTCGAAGTAACTGAACAAATAGTAATTGCCATCGTCAAGTTGATACAGGTATATCGAGTAGTTACGGATTTTGCAATCTTTGATCGTCTTGAGGACACCCGGCCAAACGGCTGCGTGCAGTTTCTTGTACTCGTCCAACTTCTCTTCTTTGACGCCAATCACCATTCCATACCGCCGAACCTTCTGCTGTACCTTCCGCTGTTTACAGCCCGTGCTGGCTAAGACTATCATTGCCAACATTACAGTTAACACTAACTTCTTCATATCAGCCATCTCCTTTTGAAACACAAATGTCCACGCAGACTAATATATACATTCATGCACAGCATTGGCAAAAATCTTTAATTTCTCCGGAGGTGTCTCAAAGAAGTGGTCGGTCATCGAGCAGATGTATCCACCTTCATAACCGACCTTCTCAAATAACTCGAACACTTTATCGCGGATTTGCTGCTCCGTGCCCTCCGTCACCACGTTAAATTGGTCTATCCCGCCGATTAGAGCGAGTCGATTCCTTATCTTTTCCTTGAATTCCCACGGCTCCTGGTTTCCTCCGATGCTTGGGGTGGCTAACGTTTCCGACACATCGCATCCATTGGCGACGATCATCTCTTCAATTCCCAGTGTGCCGCCGCAGGTGTGGTAGGTAATCTTAAAACCTAATTCGCCAAGTGCATCATGTAGCTTCCGGTCGTATGGCAGACAAAACTCCTCGTGAATCTTCGGCGAAATAAGAGTTGAAGATGCCGCGCCGCCACCTGTTTCGATCAGGTCAAACTTCGACCCCTTCATCCCTTCGATAAACTGCAGCTTCTTATCCAGCAGAATCTGCAAAAGCGCGTGTACCCACTCCGGCTTGTCATAGCAGGCCATTATCAGCTCGCTCACGTCTTTCAGACAGCACGCATGCTGCCAGCAGCCGGCCTGGTCACCCCATACGAATCCACGCAGAATACCGCGGTCCCTGATCTTATCATACAGCTCACTGACCGGCTTCGGGTCAAGCCTGGGTACAGGCATATATTTTCGAATCAGTTCGATGTCCTCGTCACGTTTGATCATATATTCGGTGATCCATGTGGTTTTGCAGTTGCCGCCGGTTTTATAAGTCAGAGTACCTTGGGGTGTAACAATGGTATGATTTACAATATGATTTACAATCCGGTCGTCGGGGTCATCATTGATAATTTGCGTCTCGTCCCTCCATTCGCTGGTGGAGGCCTTGGAGAAGTCTGCCTTTGTTACCCAGAACTGGCCCATATCGGCAAAATACTGGATTTGTGCGTCCATACCGAACTTTTCGAACGCCTCGATATCGCTTATCCCACCCAGGAACTTGTCAAGGTGGTATGGCTGCCATTGATGAACTGAAACGGGCAAGCGATCAGGCTTGCCGCGTTCCAAGGCACACATCATTCGTTCTTTACTTGTCATGGCCTGACTCGTAATACGTTTCCTTGCTCAAAGTAACGGGCTAAAAGGCTATTGGATGAAACAAATGGTACCTTAGAATGTACTTTGTAGTCAATACTCTATTGCCTTCGACCCGCCGCCCCGTCTTGCATCGGGAGACGCGGGGGCAGGCGAAAGCAAGATAGGAAATCAGGCAATCAGGCAACCTGATAACCGGGTATCCTGATCGGCTGATTCCCTCTTTTTGCGTATCGATGAGCTAAGGTATATTGTAGATCATTCGCGGATGGATTATAATCGTTACTCCCCCGATATATCGGGGTCATTGCCGGACATAGTTCGCCCGGGTATATGAGCCCGGCGACGTTTGGGAGATTGATAATGAATATCGTCGTATTAGATGGCTATACACTAAACCCGGGAGATTTAACCTGGAAAGACTTAGAGTCCTTAGGTCAGTCCTATGGACTCCTTACGGAGTGCACAGTTTATGACCGTACAGGCCCCAAAGAAGTCGTGCCGCGCGCTAAAGATGCTGAAATCGCGCTAACGAACAAAACCATATTATCCTCTGATGTAATTAAACAACTTCCAAAGCTGAAATACATCGGAGTGCTGGCTACCGGTTATAACGTAGTAGATATTGAAGCGGCCCGTGATAGAGGCATCCCAGTGACTAACGTTCCAGCCTACAGTACACAGTCAGTGGCGCAAATGGTCTTTGCTCATTTGCTGAATCTTGCTCAACATGTCGGTGCACACGGCGAAACTGTAAGAAGCGGACGGTGGGCTTCCAACCCTGATTTCTGCTATTGGGACACGCCTCTGATTGAGTTAGCAGGACTGACTATGGGTATAATCGGGTTTGGAAGAATCGGCCAAGCCACCACAAAGCTGGCTTTAGCTTTCGGTATGAAAGTTATCGTTTATGATGTTGTCAAACCATCAAGCATGCCGGAAGGATGTCAATTCGTAGAGCTGGATGATATTTTTCGGGTTAGTGACGTTGTTACTTTGCACTGCCCACTGACACCTCAGACACAGAATATCATCAACAGGGAGCGCTTGGAGCTGATGAAGAAGACAGCGTTTCTTATCAATGCCGGTCGTGGGCCGTTAGTAGATGAGCGGGCTTTAGCAGAAGCGCTGAATAATGAGGTAATCGCCGGCGCCGGTTTAGACGTCTTATCTTCGGAGCCGCCCGAGAAGGACAATCCTCTTCTCAAGGCCAAAAACTGCTTCATCACACCTCACATCGCCTGGGCCACGCGTGCGGCACGCCAAAGACTACTGAAAGTGGTCGTCGATAATGTGGCCTCATTCCTTGCGGGCAAGCCCCAGAACGTGGTCAATGGAGTAGGGGTGTTCGCGAACCGCCCCCACTTGAGCGATGAATAAGACTGAACATAAATGTAATTATGAGCATAAACTCCCTGTAAAAGGCATGAGCTATGGCCGCCTGCTTTTGGTGGTTCTTCTGGTCTTGTCGCAAATCGCAGCGGTGATGGCCGGTACCAGAGAAGTGCCCGGCCTGTTGGAATGGTCACAGCTTCCACCTTTGCCCGACCCTATTGGTTTGGCTGGTCCGTTCGCAGGTGTTTCAAACGATGTCCTTATAATTGCAGGTGGCGCCAATTTTCCGGATGGCCCTTTCTGGGAGGGTCACGCCAAAGTCTGGTATGACCGGGTCTTCGTACTCACTGAGCCGCAAGGCGAGTGGATAAGTGATTTCAAGCTGTCACGACCATTGGGATATGGAGTTTCGGTGACGTGGAATGAGAAGATTGTCTGCTTGGGCGGCGGTGATAAAGACCGGCACTACGCCGATGTCTTCATGTTAGACTGGACCGGAGATAAGCTCGAAACCATTGGCCTGCCGCCAATGCCCAGGTCCTGTGCTTTTTCGGCGGGTGTTCTGGTGGACAACATTGTTTATGTAGCCGGCGGCCAGGAATCGCCATCCGGCACGGAAGCGCTTCGGAATTTCTGGTCGCTGGACCTGTCCGGGACGACCCAGAATCTGAAATGGGAACAATTAGAGCCCTGGCCGGGCAAAGCGCGAATATTGCCGGTCATGGCTGCGCAGGAAGGGAATATATTTCTCATTAGCGGCGCCCGGCTTTATAAAGGAGCCGACGGGAAGGCAACACGCGAGTTTCTAACCGACTGCTACTGTTACAACCCACAAAGCAAGCGATGGAAAAGAATAGCTGATTCGCCCCGCCCCATCGTGGCCGCTCCAAACCCGGGTATCCCGCTTGGCCACGCACATATACTGTTTATGAGTGGAGACGACGGTGAGAACTTCTTTCGAGCAGCGGAATTGAAGGACAGACACCCCGGCTTCGCCCCTGAACTATTCGTCTACCATACCGTCACTGACACCTGGACGAAGATGGGGGAGTTTCCGAAGAGAATCCCAGGTGACCTCGGTAAATATCGCAATGCAGGGACATGGCCACCGGTAACAACCACCATCACAAAATGGAAGGGACGATATGTAGTCCCTACCGGCGAGGTCAGGCCCGGCGTTCGCACGCCAAATGTATTCTGGGCTAAACCAACCGCTTTAGGCGGGAGTTTCGGGGGAGTGAATTACGCAGTATTAGGAATCTATCTGACAGCATTGATTGCCATGGGTTTCTACTTTGCCAGGCGGGAAAAAACAACCGATGATTTCTTCTTAGCGGGCAGGCGAATTCCCTGGTGGGCGGCGGGCTTGAGTATTTTCGGCACCCAATTAAGCGCAATCACTTACTTAGCCATGCCCGCAAGGTCATACGCTACCGACTGGGCACTGTTGATATTGAATATGGGCATATTTGCTATAGCCCCTTTCGTTATTTACTTCTATCTTCCAATCCTGCGGCGACTCAACATCACGACTGCTTACGAGTATCTGGAGAAGCGTTTTCACGTAAGCATTCGACTCCTTGGGAGTCTGTCGTTCGTTGCATTTCAATTAGGTCGAATGGGAATCGTTGTCCTGCTCCCGGCCTTAGCCATGTCAGCCGTAACAGGTTTGAATGTCTATCTGTGCATTGCCTTGATGGGTATCTTGAGCACAGTCTATACTGTCTTCGGTGGCATTGAAGCCGTAATCTGGACGGACGTTTTGCAAGGAGCTGTCCTCGTAGGTGGAGCTTTTGTCGCGCTGTGGATTATCGTAGGGGATTTGGACGGAGGTTTTAGCCAACTTGTCTCTGTTGGCATCGAGAACAGCAAGTTCAATCCTGCACATCTAAATTGGGACTGGACTTCAGATGCTCTAATCGTAGTTATCCTCGGTGCCATCTTCACTAATTCCTTGGTGCCGTACACGACCGACCAGGCGGTCATTCAGCGTTACCTGACTACGCCGGATGAGAGGCAGGCAGCCAAGGCCATCTGGCTTAATGGCTTCCTGGCCATCTTCGCAGGCGTACTTTTCCTGTCGGTCGGCACGGGACTATTTGTCTTCTATAAAGCCAATCCACAGCGTTTAGCTCCTCTGGAGGCGACCGACCAGATCTTTGCCTTGTTCATCGCCCGGCAGATGCCAGCCGGTTTAGCCGGGCTTGTTATTGCCGGTGTATTCGCAGCCGCCATGTCTTCGCTCGACAGCAGCATGCACTCGATTTCAACCGCAGTGACGACGGATTTTGTTCGGCGATTTAGACCAAACCTCGCTGAAAGCACCTATCTTCTTTTTGCAAGATGTTTAATTATAGCTCTGGGCCTATCCGGCACAGCAACCGCTATGTTGATGGCCAGTATTGAAATCCAGTACCTCTGGGACTTTTTTCTTGGGTTCATGGGACTGCTGGGAGGGACCCTCGCCGGCTTGTTTATGCTCGGTATCTTCACGCAAAGGGTTGGTGCCACTCATGCGTGGATTGGGGCCATCGCGAGCACAGGCATGTTGTTGTATGTGAAATTAGCAACAGATCTTAATAGTCTGTTATACGGTGCTATCGGCACGCTCACTTGTTTCAGTGTTGCATGTCTTTGGAGCACGATAACACCAACAAAAGTAGAACGGGTAACCGGGTGGTGACTGGTTATTGGTTATTGGTTATTGGTTATTGGTTATTGGTTATTGTTGATTTGATCATTTACCAGTTACCAGTTACCATTTACCAATTACCAGTTACCATTTACCAGATACGAGTTACCAGTTACCAGTTACCAGTTACCAGTTACCAGTTACCAGTTACCAGTTACCAGTTACCAGTTACGAATTACCAGTTCCCTGAAGCAAATTGAAATTCCAATCAAACCGCAGAAGACCAGGGCGGCCTGCTCTCACCCCTGGCGAAACACAATGACCTTGGCCAAGAGCGGGTCAAGCACACCGCTGCCGGGTCCACGATAGTGTACGTCGCCCACATTCGGCGTGATCCCGATGTATCGGGATCGCAGCGACGCCAGCCCGCAGCGCCGAGGCGGAACTCCCCGCTGGCACTGTGCATCCCCCCAGCACATACACAAATCAGAAAAAACAACGAGGCCAGAGCCAGCCCTCCTATCTGCCAAGCCGCTCATATATAGTGATTTTTGGTCGACGTTGGTCATAAACTCTTGACTAAGTAGTGGAATTGAGATAAATGACATCAAAGCGGGGCTCAAGCTTAAGCATTGGCCCCGATGCCTGCACCTGTGGCTGCCTGCACAGGTGACGCAGGCACAGGTGTCTGTGGGGAAATAATTCGAAAGGGACTACTAATCGCGGATTAGGCGGATAAAATAAAAAATAAAACCGCGAAATCCGTGAAATCTGTGAAATCCGTGATAAAAAATTTGGAAAGGGCGCTAAAATGACGGATAAATTGGCGATCGACGGAGGTCCCAAGGCCGTAACTAACGACTTGGCCGGCTGGCCGCAATTCGACAAAAATGCAATCAAGGCTGTAGAAAAGGTCCTCAAGTCCGGCAAAGTCAATTACTGGACTGGTCCGAAGGGAATGGAATTCGAGAAGAAATTTGCGGCCTGGCAAGGCAGTAAATATGCCATCAGCGCCTCAAGCGGCACCGCGGCCCTGCACATCGCGCTCAGCGTCCTGGGAATTGGTCCAGGTGATGAAGTCATTGTACCCAGCTACACCTTCATTGGCAGCAGCTTCTCCGTGGTTCAGGCCGGGGCAATACCACGTTTTGCCGATGTGAATATCGACGACCATTGTATCAGCGTCGAGTCGGCCGAGAAGCTCGTCAACAAGCGGACCAAGGCGATTATGGCGGTGCATCTTTACGGCAATGTCTGCGATATGGATAAGGTGCTGGCCTTTGCGAAAAGGCATAATCTGTTTGTCATCGAGGACAATGCCGAGGCCTTTGGTGGTGTCTATAAAGGCAGAAAAACCGGCACTATCGGTCACATTGCGGCCTGCAGCTTCTGCCAGAACAAGACCTTTACCACCGGCGGCGAGGGCGGCATGGTAACCACCGATGACGAGGAACTGGCCTGGCAGGCAAGGAGCTTTCGTGACCACGGCTATGACGTCAAACAACGCCTGGGCCTGCTGGAGCTCGAACAAAAACTGCCTTATATCCATAATATGGTCGGATGGAACTATCGTATGACCGAGATGCAGTCGGCCATCGGTCTTGCCGAGCTCGAACGGATTGACACGTGGAATCTGCCGAGGCGCAGACGCAACGCTCATATCATAATCGATTCAATAAAAAAATTGTCCCAGGTCATCTGTACCCCAATCGATACAGAGGAGCGTCGGAATGGCTGGTACGCTTTGGCATTTTCTCTGAATATTGAGAATATGAACTGTGACATAAATCAATTTGTCACTGCGGGCAGTGCGGAGGGCGCTCCATGTTGGAGGGTCTTCTGGCCCCAGTGCCACACGGAGCGGGCATACCAGGAACACAATTCTTTCGGCAAGAGCGGTTTTCCATTCAAGTCTAAAGAGTACGCAAATCCCGCCAGTGTCGACTACACCAAGGTGAACGTTCCCGCCGCTATCTGGCACCAGAGCCACACATTTACTTGTTTCGCATTTCCAACCTACACCGAAGAAGATTGCACGCAGATAGGTAATGCGCTGGCTAAGGTTATAAAGGCCTATTCAAAATAGATAAGAAGAAAGGATAAAGAAACCGCGGATTGCGCGGATTGCGCGGAAAAAGAAAAAAACCAAAACTAAAATCTGTGAAATCCGTGCAATCCGTGGTTAAAAAAGTGAGAGGAAAGGATTGTTATTATGTCCACAAAGATCAAATGGGGTGTGATTGGATCGGGCGGAATTGCCAGAAGAAGAACGATTCCGGAAGGTATTTCAAAAGCATGTAATGCTGAATTGTCCGTCGTCTTCGATATCAATGCGCAAGTGAATGCTGAGGTGGCCAAAGACTTTGACGCCAAACAAGCAGCGAGTATCGAGGCCCTGCTGGATACGGATGTCGATGCTGTTTATGTTGCAACCCCAGCCCACCTTCACGGCGACCAGGTTCGAGCCTCCGCCAAAGCCGGAAAGCACGTCCTTTGCGAGAAACCTCTGGGTATGACAGTGGCCGAGGTGCAAGAAATGATTGAGCTGTGCCAACAAAGGGGCGTTAAGCTTGGCTGTGCGTTTATGATGCGCCTTGTTGCCCAACATGCCGAAGCACTCAAGCTCATTAATGAGGGCAAGCTCGGTCAGCCAACCTATGCACGGGTCCAGCTTTCCTGCTGGTATCCTCCCATCGAAGGCGCCTGGCGCCAGGACCCTGCAGCTGGCGGCGGCGGGTCGCTGATTGATATGGGAGGGCACTGCATCGACCTGCTGGAGATGTTCTTCGGAAAAGTTGCCAGGGTTAGCTGCTTCATCAACAATACCGTACATGATTACAAATCTGAAGACAGCGCAATAGCTATGCTATTTTTTGAAAATGGAGCACTGGGTACCATTGATACCTTTTTCTGCATCCCCGACAACAGCAGCAAGAACGCACTCGAACTTTACGGTTCAAAGGGCTCAATCTTAGCTAAGGGAACCATAGGCCAAGCGCCTGCCGGCGAGATGGTGGCATTTCTGGAACAAGATAGCAAGGATTACGACGCACGGCAGGTACGAACAGAAGCTCAGGAGATGATTATTGCTCCTGAGCCAGTAAATACTTATCAAGCTGAGATCGAAGAGTTTAGCCAGGCGATCATAGATGACCGTGAGCCACTCATAGGTGGTGAGATGGGTCTTCGAAGTCAGAAAGTACTGGCCGCCTGCTATGAGTCCGCCAGAACAGGCAAGGTAGTAGATGTCAATTAAGATTCTGGAAGCAACGAATCTGTCATAGCAAATAATACAGGCTGTGCTTTTGGGTGCAGAATTCATGAGTGACCCTGATATGGATTTTACGGACACCATCACCGAAAACACGCTGCGTGCCATCCGTTTTGACAGGCCCGGTCCGAGAAATTTTGGCCAAAGTTTATAAGCGAGTTGAAATCGATCACAGTCATTTTTTTGCCTCTGAAATTGGGTTTGATTGGGTTCGTTTTGGGTTTGAATTGGGTTTGTTTTCACAAATTGCCCAATTTGATATTTTTTCATAATCCTTTGTTAATACTTTATTTACGTTCATTTTGGCCTTTTTGAGATTGGCTTTGTTTGGGTTTGTTTGGCTTTGTTTTTTCCCGCGTTCACCAAGTGTCCTTTTTTCATAATCCTTTGTTAATACTTTATTTACGTTCATTTGACTTTTTCGGAAATTGGCTTTGTTTTGCATAAAAGGTCTGATTTGTAGAGGACTCACGACAAATGTAATGATATCTCTACAGTTGTAGAGCACCTTACAGGCATGTAAGTCGTTTATTAATCGCGGATTACGCTGATTAAAGGGATTTTTGGCCACAGAGGCCACAGAGGTTTTTGGCCGGCTTGGTGTTCTCGGCATACTCTGCTCTAAAAGCGAGCTTTTGCCACAGAGGCTTGCCTTCACCCACAAGGCCATTGAAATGGCCTTTTTCAGTAGCCGGCTAAAAACGGTTCTTGTTAGCCGTAAAGATGCACAAAATGCACAAAAGCTAACATAAAATGACCAAAAAAGTGTTTTATTAGCCATTAATACCCCTTTCTGATTTAACGACCATTCGCTATCCGCTAAACGCTCCCTCTATAATTGCACGAATGTGCGCGTTTGATATGAAAAATGGCTTGTTTTTGACAGGATTTACAGGATTAACTTGTTGTGGGCAAAGGAGTTAAAATTTTTTTATTTTTTCAGATTTGGCCGGTTACTATGTGCGCTTTTGGTTGAAAAAATTCAGTTCGTAGTTCGTAGTTGTTTGGCCACGAATTAACACGAATTGGCACGAATTTTTTAGACGCGGATTTGGTTCGTATTGCGTCCGCCAGAGGCGGATAAATATGTCGTATATCGTATGTCGTGAGAGGAGGCCGATGGTCGGCCTTTGGGAAGCTGGCGAAAAGTGTGTTTTATTAGCCACAAAAAGGCGCAAAATGCACAAAAATGACCAAAAAATGACCAAAAAGTGCTTTTTTTAACCGCAGATTAACGCGGATTTTGTTCGGAATAACGGGAATTCCTTGATTTAACTGGTTTTTGGTTTATAATTAGCGAAATACAAGGACGGTCATCTTGATGATGGATCGTCGGGGTGGGCTTGAGCAGACGTCGGGGGCTCAAACTCGCAACACACCGCTTTCCACGTCAGGCCGGTTTCCGAAGGTTAGTTGAATATTAACAGTTATTTTGGAAAAAGGGGAAATCTACAATGTCTTTTATAACTTACGAAAATCGTGCAAACCCTCATGTGACTATCCACAAAGAAAGCTGTAATCAACTCAGAAAGCATGGTGGCAAGCATGTAAATAACCAAGGAAAATACGAAAACCATCTGACATATAAAGATGCGTTACAATATGCTAATAGCACAGGGTTGCCAGTGAAAGATTGTTCGTTTTGCAACGCTGCTAACTGATTGGGGCAAAAACGGTTTGTAGTCGTGTATGTTAATAGAGTTAGGCTAAAAAAGAGGAAAGGAGCTATGAATTGACAGGTATCGAGATCGCAACCTTAGTCACTGCCATAGTAGGTGCAGGTACGGGGATTGGAGCCCTAACGCTTAGTATTGTAAACACATTGGCGCAGTTTAGCAACAATAGGGTTAAGCTGAGGGTAGTTCCGAAGATTACTTACGAAAAAGAAAAAGGTATTTGGGCGTCCTCTGCCTTTCCTTTTCCGGATATAATGAATGCTGTAAAAGAAAAACAACACCGATTATGTGTTGAGGTGACGAACTTAAGCAGTTTTGCAGTTACTATTCAACAAGTTGGATTTGGCAAATTCAAATTGCTCAAGGATGGCATTGGCATTCAATTTCCTACAGTCATGAAAAAAAAGAACTGCTGGCCACTAAAACTTGAATCGAGAGAATCTGATTTGCTTATGCTAAAAACCGGTAGAGATATTCCGATTGATCTTTTAGATAAGCATTGTGCATTTGTAGCAACTGAATGTGGGCATATTTCTTACGGTAACAGTGGGGTGTTCGATGCTTATGTAGAAGAGTTGAAAAAAGAAAGTGAGAACTAAAAATGTCAGGAAATTACGATGTTCAACAAGTTTGTAAGAATGGTCACCAAATAACTGGTAGTTATAATATTCGCCCGGATAAGCGAAAGGATTTTTGTCAAGAATGCGGTGAGACCACCATAATTGCTTGCCCAAGTTGTGGTGAAGCAATAGAAGGTACTCAGATTAAAGCTCGTCCAGATTATAGTGGCGGAAGATCTGGCCATTCAGGAATAGTCCCTGGGAGCCCCGTTGGTGTTCCTGACTACTGTTCTAATTGCGGCAAGCCTTATCCTTGGAGAGAAAACACGATTGTGGCAGCCATCCAAATGTTTGCAGAATTAGGTATTGACGAAAATGAAGAAAGTACAATCGATGAAGATATGCATAATATTGCTAAGGATATACCACAAGCTAAGCCTTCGGCAATGAGAATAAAACGGATTTGTGATAAATATGGGACGGTTGCTTACAATGTAGTAATGGAATTTGCAAGCAAGACCGCAGCCGAAGTATTGAAGAACCAATGATCTGATTTACTTTGAATCACCAGTGAATGCCGGAGAACAGATTGAAAAACGTGACGGCAAATAACCCTCGAATTTCATTAAAAGCTTTGACGGCAAGTGCGGGTTTGAGTGGCGTATTTACTCTTTCGGCAATGCCGGCTGTCAGTATCGCCTGCCGCCGCCAGAACCGCCTCGTCCGCCTCCGCCGCCAGAACCGCCTCGTCCTCCGCCACCGCGGTCGGTCTTCGGCTTTGCCTCGTTAACAGTCATAGCCCGTCCCTTCATGTCTTTGCCGTTCAGTGCATTGATAGCTTTTTCTGCTTCCTCTTTAGAGGGCATTTCAACGAATCCGAACCCCTTTGATTTGCCGCTGAACTTGTCCATTATCATGCGGACCTCTGTGACTTGGCCGAACGGCACAAAAAGCTCTTTTAATTCGCCTTCGGTGACGTCAAACGGTAGACTCCCTACATAAATGTTCATACTGTTCACTTCCTTTCTGCTGGTCAACGAGAGTTATTTCAGCTCTTCGGCGGAATACCAATAATCAATTATCTTTAAGCTATTGAATGTACTATCCGCTGCCGTTCTCCGTTAGCTTTGGCATAATCATATCTAATTGTAATACTTTGTCAATCTTTTTTTATAATAATAATCTGGCTTCGGGGGAGGGGGAGGAAAACGACAACTCTCTCGCACTAAGCTGCGGCCAAGATGCTAAGCCAAAAGCGTGCTGGCCCGCTGCGGCGGATTGCGTGATTAACGTCTTCGTCGCGGTGTGCGGCGAGAAGTAGAGCGAGACTTTCTGCCGGTCTTTGAAAACTTTCCCCTGTGCATCCCCAAGAGCGGTTTTGGGGTATGTGGTTTGACGTATGTAAAGCCGGGGCATTCCACGGGAGTAAAATCGCGCCCAATGAATTTTTCAATCCGACGAAGGTACTTGTGCTCATCTCGTGAAACAAATGTAATCGCATCTCCAGTGGCCTCGGCCCTTCCTGTTCGGCCGATGCGATGAATGTAGTCTTCGGGGAAGGTAGGGACATCGAAATTGATAACGTGGGAGATGTCTGTGACATGGATTCCTCGAGCGGCGATATCTGTAGCAACCATAACGCGGTATTTTCCGCCTTTGAAGCCATCCATTGCACGTTCCCGCTGGCTTTGGTTTCGACTTGAGTGGATAGCCACCGAGACGACGCCTGTCCGTTCAAGGTGTCGTTGAATTCTGTCTGCGCCGCGCTTGGTTCGAGAGAAGACCAGGACGCTGGAGAGTTGGCCATCCTGGAGTAGGTGCAAGAGAAAGCCGATTTTCCGCTCTTTCTCGACGAGATAGATATTCTGGGTGATTGTTTCGATGGGGTTTCTGGGCCTGCCAATTTGAATCATCAGAGGTGATTTCTGGACGCCCGCGGCGAGTGAGCTTATTTCCGGAGTTACGGTGGCGGAGAAGAGCATAGTCTGTCGATTTTTGGGCAGAGCAGCGATGATTTTCCGGACGTCCCTGATGAAACCCATATCTAACATTCTGTCTGCCTCATCGAGAATGAAGACCTCGACACGCCTGAGGTCTATTGTCCGCTGCCTCATATGGTCGAGGAGCCTGCCCGGAGTTGCAACAACGATGTCAATGCCGCGACGAAGCGCGGTAAACTGAGGTTTGATATTTACGCCGCCATAAACGGCAAGGGTTCGTAAATTCAGGAAACGGCCATAGCGGAGAATGAACTTTTCGATTTGCACAGCCAGCTCACGTGTCGGCGTAAGGATAAGGGAGCGGACAAATCTTTTTTTTGGCGGATGCTCGTGTGAGAGGCGGTTCAAGATTGGCAGGACAAAGGCGGCGGTTTTTCCGGTTCCGGTCTGGGCGCAGCCGATGATGTCTTTGCCGGCGATTGCGGCCGGAATCACCTGCGACTGAACTTCGGTTGGTGCGATGTAGCCGGCAGCAAGAATACCCTGGACCAGCGGGTCGGAAAGACCAAAAGTCTTAAATGGCATTAAATAATCCTATCAGAGTCATAGCCGGCATGGCTTTTCCGGCAAGCCAAGTTTGCATATAGAATACCAAGCCTATGTTGAAAATACAAGCTGATTGCACAACAAAGTTCAGCACGAGCAACGCCGCGGGGGCTTTTCAAAGCGGAAACGCAATAGATTGCGGTGGTAAATTTATAAATATAAAGGAGAAATGTGCCACTGGCAAGGGCAGCGGTTTGGGTGTAGAATTCGGAGATGAAGATGAACTTTGGAGTGACGCGGAAGAAACAAGAAGAGCTTGAGGCGAGGATGGCTGCGCTGGGGCTGCGCGAAGCAGACCTGGAGGAAAAATATGTTCGTTCATCAGGGCCGGGAGGACAAAATGTTAATAAGACCGCAAGCTGCGTTTATCTGAAGCACATTCGGAGCGGGCTGGAAGTTAAGATGCAGCGGGAGCGGTCGCAGGGGCTGAACCGTTATTATGCGCGAAAACGATTGTGTGAACTGGTCGAACAGGAGAGAATGGGCAGTAAGAGTCCTGCGGCATTAAAGGCGGAGAAGATTCGTAAACAGAAACAACACCGTAAACGCCGAAGTAAAGCGAAGAGAAAGGTGCGCGGGGACAAGGGGGGTAAATATTAATCGTCGGTTCTGAAGGGTGAAGCCGGCAGGCCTTTCTTATTATACTCTAATCCATCAAAAGAAAAAAAAGTCATTTCAACCCCAACTCTCTCGCCCTAAGCTGCGACCAAGTTAGCTAAGCCGAAAGCATTCTGGCGAGGCTCTCGAATTTCATTATTACTTAGAGGTTTTGCGGGCGTGGCGCTGCCTGTCGACTTCTTTCAGCAGGTGTTTGCGGATTCGAATGGAATTAGGACAAATCTCAACAAGCTCATCTTCCTGAATATATTCCATCGCCGCCTCAAGACTCATCTTTCTTGCAGTCCTGACCTTAGCTGCGTCGTCTTTGCCTGATGCCCGAACGTTGGTAAGCTGCTTGCTTCTTGCTACGTTTACAGTTATGTCCCTTTCCTTGCAGTGCTCCCCGACTACCTGTCCTTCATGTACGTTTTCTCCGGGCTCAACAAAGAAAAAGCCCCGGTCATATAAAGCATCAAGCGCATAAGCTGTCACTTGCCCGGTAGTGGTCGCAATCATAACGCCGGCTTTGCGTTGTGGTATCGCTCCGCGCATCGGCTCATATCTTTCAAAGGCATGATGCATAACCGCTCTGCCTTGCGTAGCGTTCATCATTCTGGCATGAAGTCCGAATAAGCCGCGAGATGGTATCAAAAATTCCATATGGACAAAATCGCTCGTACCGCTTTTGGCGTCTATTTTCATTATTTCACTTCGCCGGTCGCCCAGAAGACTCATCACAGAACTCTGACAATCCAACGGGCAATCCACCGCAAGTATTTCTATAGGCTCATGACGCTTTCCCTCGACCATTCTCAAAATTACATTCGGCTTGCCCACGCAAACCTCATACCCTTCTCGCCGCATATTCTCCAGCAAAATACCAAGATGCATCAGTCCTCTGCCTGAAACAGTGAATTCATCATTGCTCTGCCCAGCTTCAACTCTCAATGCAACATTTTGCTGTAGTTCCTTCTCAAGTCTATCTCCAATCTGTCTGCTCGTGACATATTTGCCGTCTCTGCCTGAAAAAGGTCCGTCATTAATCCTGAATGTCATTGACATCGTCGGTTCATCAATAGGTATAACCGCAAGCTTCGAAGGATTATCCGCGCAGGCAATAGTGTTACCGATATCAACAGGGTCAAGTCCCGATATCGCACATATGTCACCGGCCTGAACGTTTGAAACCTGCTTTCTTCCGAGACCATAAAACTGATGAATCTGCATAACCTTTTGCTGTGTATGCAGGCCTTCGTTGTCAATTACAGTGACTTTCTGACCTTCACTTATCTGTCCGGCAAAAACCCTGCCTATCGCAATTCGCCCTACATAATCCGAATATTCCTGACTCGTCACCAGCATTTGCAACGGAGCATCCTTAACAATCTTCGGCGGAGGAACATTCTTTATGATTGCTTCGAACATTACCTGCATATTATCAGTTTTTTTCTCAAGGTCCGTTGTAGCCCATCCTTGTCTTGCCGATGCGTAAACAATCGGAAAATCGAGTGCCTCATCTTCGGCTCGAAGTGACCCAAGCAAATCGAAAACTTCGTTGACAACATCATCCGGCCTGCTGTTTTTGCGGTCCACTTTGTTGATTACGACTATTGGCCTTAGCTTATGCTCGAGCGCCTTGCTCAATACAAATCTTGTCTGCGGCATAGGTCCTTCAAACGCATCGACCAAAAGAAGCACGCCGTCTGCCATTTTTAAGACGCGCTCAACCTCTCCGCCAAAATCGGCGTGCCCAGGCGTATCGATTATATTGATTTTATATTCATTGCCTTGAGAATCCGTATAGTTAATCGCGCAGTTTTTACTGAGAATTGTTATGCCCCGTTCCTGTTCCAGCGGATTGGAATCCATAATTAATCCATGCTCGCCGCCAGCGAGTTTATCAAGCTCCTCCTGGCGAAACATTCCCGACTGGTACAGAAGCTGGTCCACCAGCGTCGTTTTGCCGTGGTCGACATGAGCAATTATCGCTACATTACGAATATAATCCGAATACATAACAACTTCCAAAAAGAGATTAGTGAATATTAAGGACTTGGTTTAATTTTCACCGTGAAAACCAAAGAAACCCAAATCATCCTCAAATTTAATTGTTAGATTTAAGACAACTCTCTCGTCCCGATTTATCGGGACTGGCGAGGCACCCAAACCCTCAATTCCCGCCAATTAAACTCGTATCTCCCTTCGGCCCATTCGACAAGGCTCCGGGCAGGCTGAACTCAGGGTAAACTTATATCTTGAAGCGTATCTCGTGGCTGGGATCCTTCGACTCCGCTGCGCTTCGCTCAGGATGACAAACGGACGATTCAAAGAAGTATTGCGCCCCTTGGTGTTTCCTTATTTAGTTAGATAAAATAGGGTAAAGATAAGTAAAAGTCAAAGGGAAAAAGGGGAAAAAGAATATCGAATCCCCGTTCCCCGATCGTGTCGAGGACAGGTTTCACGAGGACAGGTATCGAATCTGAATGTCCAATGTCGAAGTGCAGATGCGCGGGATGGGGGGTCAGTTGTCAGGGTTCGGGGGCGAGAGGGAGTGAATATCCAATATCGAATGCGAATGTCCAATGTCGAAGTGCAAATGCGCAGGCGGGGGGACGGTTTACGTGAAAACTCTAAATTCTAAGCACGAAATCCTAAACAAATTCAAAATTACGAAATTCAAATTTTCAAAAAATAGATTCCTGCCTGCGCAGGAATGACAGAAAAATGGTGGGGCGAGCCCCACCCTACCAAAGTATTTGCTCGCAATGTGGCAAGTTAACAAGATATTGGTCGTCCTATCAGCTTTTTTTGGGGACTGGGTGAAGAAATCGGAGACATCGGATAAAACTCTTGTCAAGATTTGCTTGACCGTGGCGAATAAGCCCGTACAATGATGGTATCCGGGGCGAGTTTGTTTAGAACCGCTCAAAAACCGAAGAAGCCCGGTTATAATTAAAAGAGGAAATAAATCAGATGCCCATGCGGCCAAGCATGGGTGAGGAACTTAGAATGGAACTGGCGATTCGCACAGAACATCTGACGAAGATTTACAGTCAGCGGCTGATTGCGGTCAACGACATGAATCTGGAAGTGCCGCAAGGCTCGGTCTTTGGACTGCTGGGTCCTAATGGTGCGGGCAAGACAACGACGCTGCGTCTGCTGCTGGGGTTGCAACGCCCCACTGCCGGGCACGCGGAAGTCTTCGGCAAGTCGTGCGGGCCCAACGCGGTTGGTGTCCGTTCTCAGATTGGCTATCTGCCTACAAATCCGAAGCTGCCCGGCAACTTACGGCCCATCGAATACCTGGACCTTCTCGGCAAGCTGTCTCGTCTGCCGCGCCAGGTTCGCAAGCCGCGGATATCCGCGTTGCTTCGCGCCGTGGGGTTGCTTACGGCCACTGAGCAGCGGATCCAGACCTTCTCCACCGGGATGTGCACTCGGCTGGGATTAGCCGCCTCGCTTGTCGCCGACCCGCCTCTGCTGCTCTGGGACGAGCCCACCGCCGGCCTGGACCCTACGGCCCGGCGATTCACGCTGGACCTCATCCGCGAATTAGGAAAGACCAAGACCGTCGTCGTCGCCACGCATATTCTCAGCGACATCGATCAGATCTGTGACCACATAGGGGTGATGCACGAAGGGCGTATGATCTTCACCGGTTCAATGCAAGATATGAAGCGGCGTCTTCGCCGCAGCGACTTCCGCCTTGAGCTTGAAGGCGACGCCGAGGACATCCGGCGTCTGGCCCACGAGGTCACCAGCCTGAAGGGCATCGATGCACACCTTGGCGCTGGCCAGATATTGCTCGTGCGGATTACCGACGATCGCAGCCGCTCCCGTGCGTTGGCCGAAGTTCTCAAACTTGTCGACGCGAGCAATCTCTCGCTGCAGGCGATCAATTCAGGACAGAATGTGACCGAAAATGCTTATCTCCAATTACTGCAGGAGGACGAAGCCCATGGATTCCAGCGCTAAAATCTCGAAGCTTGGCACACGGATGATGCCCTACCTGGCGATTCTCCGGTATGACCTGAGAACCTTGTGGGCAAGTCGCCTGGTCCGTCTTTGGCTGGCGGCCACGGCGCTTTTGACGTTGATGCTGGCCCTGGCGAACTGGACGAAATTTCAAGATGCAGTGCTGATTGCATCGCTCTTGTTTCCGTACCTGGTGTTTCCCTGGTTTTTTGTGGTCGTCGTGCTCGGAGTCAATCCCGTGTCGGGTTCGCAAGCCGAAGCGTTGGCCGATGGAATCTTGAGCCGACCCGTAAGCCGCTGCGGGTACTTGCTTGCCGCCTGGTCGGCCCGAGTATTGCTTGTGTGGGGCGTCTACCTGGTCGTGGTAATCCCGGTGATCGCGCTGGTTACCTTAGCTAAACGCCCGGTACCCGAAGATGCGGTGACCGTCTATGGAATCGTCACTGCCCTGGGCGTGGTGGGACTCGTACTCACTTTTCTCGTGTCACTGGGATTTCTCATGGGGACGCTGCTGCGAAAGCCACTGTTGGCTGTAGTCGTGCTCATCTTCGTATGGTACCCGATCAGCCTTATTCTGAGCATCTTTTCGTTAGAGGAGTTCTCACCCATCAGCTTGGTCCAGGCACTGCCGACACAACTTCGCCAGTCCTGGCGAGAGGTCGAAGGAAAATCAGAGACAAACGTCGCTAAAGAGGATATGAACACGTTCACTAATCAGTTTTCCCACTTTTTCAGCGTTCTTTCCGGCACCAAGCCAAAGCCAAAGGCATCCAATCCCGAATTCTTCGAAAGCAAGAAGTTCGAGGATTTTTCGTTGGGGTGGGTGACTTTGGGGTACGGGCTGCCGACCCTGGTGGCGGTTATCCTGGCGACCCTGTGCTTCTATTGGCGCGATTTGTGACATATTGCCGAAACGAAAAACATATCGTTCCTGCCCCATGACTATAAACTTTAACGCTGCATAAACGCATAAGAGTGCGAGAAGACAGTTGGTTGTGAACTAATTGACATGTGCTCATTTTCCATTTAATATATTATCTTTGAAAAAAAGTTATTCCTATGGTTTTTTCATTAAAAGGAGGATGTGCCATAATGAGGTCAACGATTCGCGTCTTCATGTGTTGGATAATATTAGCCGCCGTTCTGCATCTCGAATTTCACCTGGATGCCGCACATGCAGGCACTACGGCCTCTTCTGTGGGGCCGACATTTTCAGGGAAAAGAAATACGGAAAGGCCGTTAGCAAGTACCTTAGTATGGGATACACAGTCACCTTTTGTCAATAAAGTTGACCTCCGAAACAGAGCTAACTGGAAAATTGTTCCGAGTGACCTTCTTGCGTTTGAAACCAACCCATCCGCTGCCATTTCAGACCCGGCTTACTATGGGAGAGAATACTCTTTCAAAGGAGATGCAGTCATAGAGAATGAGCACCTAACCACCGTGTTTTTGTCAAAAAAAGGTTGTGTGGTTATCTACTCCAGAGCTGATTCGAGTCAAAAAAAATTGGAATTAATCCCTCTTCAACTAAAAGGAAAGCCGGCGAGCATTACTGATAGCAGGATATTGCAAAATACGGGTGACCAGGCAGCCTTGGAAGTCACTTTTTCTGCTAAGGAAACAGAAGATAATTACTCTGCCATCTTCTCGTTCGACAAGAAGCAGATTGTCGAGATTAAACCTGCTGAGAATATGAAAGGGATAAGTCTTCTCAGTCCAATCGAGTATGGTGTCGTACCCAGTTTCATAGGTGATGATCTCATATTTAACCCAAGAGAACATCCTTCGATGACTACACTTCACATTCCTTCGGATAATCTTTTCCTGGGATTACTCAAGGGCCAAAACAATATGCTGGTTATCACCTGGCCCAGGGGAAAGCAACTAATGAGGCTTGTCCTGGATAACAAAAAACGTAAGCGGCGTCTCATCGAATCTGTTGACTTTGACAATGACGGCAAGAGCATTTATCTTACCCTGTTGCATGCGCCGGGTATCTGGCATAAGGAAGAGTTAAAGCCTTCTTATCTGGAAAAGGATGTAGCTGTCAACTGGAAAAGACCTTTTCCTGCAAAATGGAAGACACAATTACTTGAAGCCGGGGTGAAAACTACTTATAAATTCAGAGAATCTAAAGACAAAATCTGGCGGGCTATAACAGGTAACTATACCTATCCCGTCTGGTTCGAAGGAGAGAATACTTTCTATCGTCTTGGTAAAAAAATACCCCCTAAGGGAGAATCCATCATCTATTTTCTGGAGAGAAAAGGTACTCCCGTCTCGGTTTCTGCTCCTGTTGATATTATGAAGGAGACCTTAGGCAGGCAGGTATGTGATACTATACTTGACCTTGCAGGTCGCAAGCTGCGCAGCCATCATAGAAGAGCAAGCCAGGGCATTCGTCGTGCTGCCACGTGTGGGTGTACTGCAGCAATAGAAGTAGTTTTTAAGGCAGGCCAAGAAGTAGAGAAGAAAGAGTATGTCGCCGAAGCGGTGGATGATATGGTTTACTTCGTTACCCGGCATGTCGAGAGAATCGGCGAATATCAGGATTTTGCCCGTGACATGATGAGCTTTCTAAATCTTAAAAGCAAATCCAACCCTGATTTAAAACAATTTCTTGATAGTATAGAGACAATAACACAGGAGATACCCCAGGAACATAACAGGCAGAAAGAGAATATAAAAACCCTGGAATATGCCGCTGAACTGGCCCGCAAGACTAAAGCTCTTACTCACAAGAAAAGCCCGCAAAACCTGCCAACCTTTTCAGGCCTTAGCGAAAAATGGAGAGCAATGGGAGGAGCTCAAGACGAGCTAATTGCAAAGTTTCATAGTATAACCAGGAAATTATTTCAGGAGGCAGGCTATAGTTGCGTAAATCAACCCCGGGCACTTGAAATAGCCCAGGATATCAGAAAGCGTTGCAGAAAGTGCCTTAGAAATCCTGACGGCTATGAAATATGGGCGGATTATTGAACACGTAATGTCAAGTCGAAGTTTGCAAATCGGAAACCGAAATCATGAAACACTTTATTATAGCTGCACTTCTCTTACCCGGGACCTTAGCTCTGCTTCAAGGCTGTAACCGCAAAGCTCCAAACAATGCTCCAGGCGAAACAAAGACTGAATCCGGCGTAGAGATGGTTCTGCTTCCGGGCGGCCGCTTTACAATGGGAGATGAGAATGAGATAGATGCAAAACCACATCAGGTTGTCGTAAGCTCATTCTACATAGATAAGTATCCGGTTACTCAGGCCGAATACCAAACAGTTTGTGGAAAGAATCCTTCCCGTTGGAAGGCAGGCAGGAATCCTGTAGAGCAGGTGCGCTGGTCCGACGCTGTAAGATACTGTAATGCCCGTTCTCGGCTGGAAGGGCTTCAACCTTGCTACGATTTACAAACATGGGAATGTAATTTTAATGCAAATGGATACAGACTGCCTACGGAAGCAGAATGGGAATATGCCTGCCGGGCGGGAACCAAAACAACTTTCTTCTTTGGGAATAGTCCGTCAAAATTGGCCAGTTATGCCTGGTTTGACGAAAACTCCGGCAAAAAACCTAAGCCCGTAGGTCAAAAGCGGCCCAATCCCTGGGGATTGTATGATATGTACGGTAATGTCTGGGAATGGTGCAACGACTTTTATAAAGTGGACTATTATCAGGAGAGTCCTGAAGAAAACCCGAAAGGACCGAAGACCGGCGAAACAAAGGTGGTACGCGGCGGCGCATGGAAATTCAGCGCCGAGAGCTGTCGCTCCGGTTATCGTTACAATGAAGACCCCGGTTATGTTGACGCCTGCTTTGGATACGATATCTATGGCTTTCGCTGCGTTAGAAATGCCCCGCCAGACAGCACAATATGAATGTGTTCAGTAGTCAGATTTCCCAATTTTTCAGTGTTCTTTTTGCCGCAATGAAAAACATATCGTTCCTGCCGCCCGGACTGTAACCTTTAAGGCCGCATAAGCGTATAAGAGTATGAGAAGACGGCTAATGGCCGCTATGTTACGGGATTTGGTACCGAATTTCGATCAGCATATGCTGTTTCACCTTCTTATCCCGGATTCCCCAAGTAGTGGGTGACAAATGGGCTGTAATTTGATAGTATAGAGCTTCTGGAGATCATTGTGCAGAGTCAATTTGCTTACATTAAATAACAAGAAAAATGTACCGGACACCTTTGATTCCCAGAATTGGTGTACTTATCGAATCAGGAGACTTACAATGAAAAAGGTTGCCGTATGGATTTTAGTAATCGCATTTCTCGGAGTGTGTGGGCAGACTGCAGCACAATCGACGGTTGACGCGCCAACCATCGATATATGGACGGCTGCAGCGACAGGTAACATTGAAGCCATCAAGCAGCACTTGGCAGCCGGCACAGACCTAAATGCCAAGGAGCCAACCGGGGGCAGCACCCCCTTGATGGTGGCGGCTGTTTACGGCCAAACCGAAGCGGCCAAGCTGTTGGTCGAAAAAGGGGCGGATGTAAATGCCCGAAACAACGATGGAGCTACCGCTCTGCTTGCAGCGGCATTCTTCTGCCGCACCGAGACTGTGAAGTTGCTCCTGGGCAAAGACGCAGAGGTGAATGCGAAAAACATCAGGGCGGAGACGCCGCTTGATTCAGTCGCCGGCGAGTGGAGCCAGGAGTTGGAAGGACTTTACAAGTGGATAGCGGAGATTCTGCAGCTTCAACTGGATCTTGAAAGAATAAAGGCCACCAGGCCGAAAATCGCCGCTCTCCTCCGTAGATCCGGGGGCAAGACCGGAGGGCCGTCAAAGGCGGCGACGGCGACCACCTTTAGGGGATCTTATTACGTTAACGGCGAAATTCACGTTAACACGTACGGCACGCCGGAAGGTAAGCCGCTCACAACCGGCCACTCGGACTTCAAGCCGTCCTGGTCGAAGACCGGCGACATGCTCGTCTTCTTTCGCCGATTGAAGAATCACCCCGTCACGGTGATGTGGAAAACCGCGATCTGTGTTATCAAGGTTGACGGCACGGGCTTCCACAAGCTGACCGACGGCACACACACGGATTTCAATCAAACCTGGACGCGTGACGGGTCCAACACGCCCATTTGGAACCGGAAAAACCCGGAGACGGGCAGCTTCTACGTGATGCAGAGCAAGGTGGGCAATCGCCCCGGCCAGGAGGTCGCCCTCACTGACAAGCGCTATCACAGTTGGGCATACACGTGCCTCAAGGACGGCAGAATTCTCGTACAGTCCGCACACCCGAAGCAAGGGCACGGCTATTTCCTGATGACGCGCAATGCCGGCGGGAACCCCCGCTTCGAACGCATCGACTGCGAGCTGGCGAAGAAGGGGCTGCTGGATCGTGTCAGTGTCTCGCCGAGCGAGAAAAGGGTTTGCTTCGAGTACCAGACGGGATTCGACTACAAAGACACGGGACGCACGCTCTACATCGCCGACTTCGACGCGAAGAAGCGCACCATTACAAACGCCAAGCCGTTTGCCAACGAGGAGGCGGATCCGTCTCCCTGGTTTGCCTACCCGCGCTGGACCAAGGACGAGACAGCGATCGTCTACCACGCCAGCGGCAAACTCTACCTATACACATTGAAGGACGGGTCCACCAAGCAAGTGTCGACGAACGCGGGTGCCGACTACCGGTACCCCCACGGCGAGGCGACGCCGAAGTAGGCTACCCTTGTATTTAATGGGGGTCGAAAGAGGTCGTTATATAAAGGAGCTGACAGAATGAACGGATCTAACGAGGGACTGGGACGGCGTGAGTTTCTCAAGAAGGCCACTCAAGTCGCCGCGGCCGGTGTGATTTCAACGGGCATTGCATCCGGGGCAGTGCCGAAAGATAAGAAGATAGATCTGGCCGACTTGAGACGCCTGCAGGCAGCTGCCCTCCGATGAATCAGTTTGGAGATCCAGCTATCAGTTGCTCAAAAACCGGGAATATGTATAATAGGCATTAAAATGGTTAATGCCGATTCAACATTCATTCAGATTTAGGAGAAAAATTATGACAAACTCGACAAAAAAACTTGTTCTGGCATTTGTTGCAGCCGTGATGATGGCAATGCCTTGCATGGCTCAGGACGTGGAGCCGCCTTTTACGTGGGAAGGGAAAGGGACGGCGTCGTTGATCAGCGAAGGTGGAATTGAAGAATTCGATTTTCAATTCGAAATGTCGATTGACGAACAGGGGATGGTTGACGGAAAAGCAAGCAATGAAGACGGATCCTCGAAAATAAAGCATGTCTTCTATACCGAAAAGAAGCAATATGATTGGCCCGGCTTCTTCACAAGGAATATCGTCATTGTTCTTATGTTCAACGAATATGGCGACAATCCGATGTTAAGCGTTTTGAACGGACGGATCCTGGGCGACAGGTTTCTCTATGGCGAAATGATGCTCACCGAGTATGAAGAAGGCAGTGACACGGCGAAAGCACTTGGCATCGGCAATCCCGAGGCGACTTTGATGGAAGGAGATGAACTGCCGAATAGCTTAAAATCGGTGCTGAAAAAATGCGTGCCCATTGGTATCGTGAAAATCGAAGGTGATTACAGAAACGAAGAAGCAAGCGCTGCGGCAGGCGATGAGGGTTGATTGACCAGAGAGCGTGTGTGGATCACCCAGATCCAGCCCTTACTTGACACGACGTAAAGAGTACCGTTGGCCGCGACCGGCGAAGAATCTCCCAAGTAGGCGGGCGCTAATTGGAGCAGATCGTTTAAGGAGTCGCCAGAATGAACAGGACGAACAAAATGAACAAGAGCAACAGAATGAGCGATGAACTGGGACGACGTGAGTTTCTTAAGAGGGCCACTCAAGTCGCCGCGGCCGGTGTGATTTCAACGGGCATTGCATCCGGGGCCGTGCCGAAGGAAAAGAAGATCGATCTGGCCGATACGATTCCAACCCGCGTGCTCGGCAAAACCGGAGTGAAACTGCCGATCCTCGGCTACGGCGGCGCCGGGGTTGTCAAGGTTTGGGGCAGTCCTCTTTCGCCTGAGGACCGTGTGAAGCTGGTTCGCTACGCCTACGATCGAGGTGTGCGCTACTACGATACGGGGGGCAACTACATGGAAGGCCAGGCGATTCTCGGCGAGGCGCTGAAGGACGTACGCGACAACGTCTATCTGGTCTCGAAGGTCGAGACGACCGTTCCGGGCTGGGTGCGCATGGCGGTTGAGAAATCGCTCAAAGAACTGCAGACCGATTACCTTGACGCCATCCTGATCCACGGCACGCCGGGTATCGAGCAAATGACCGTCGAGCAAGTGATGAAGATCCACGGCGAGCTGGTCAAACTTCGCGACGAACGCGTCGTCCGGTTCATCGGGTTCTCGGCGCACTCCTACTTCGATAAGGCGCTGGCCTTGATTTCCTCCGGCGGGTTCGACCAGTGTATGTTGTCGTACGGCTATATCCCGAGAGGGCACGATCAAATATTTTCGGCCAGGATGGTCGAGCTGCGCAATGCGTGCATCGCTAAGGCCCACGAACGCGACATGGGCATCGTCTCCATGAAGGCCGTCGGCGCCGGCGTTCTCGGTGCATGGTCAGGATACGTTGTGCCGGGATTCGACGCCAAACGCCTCGAGCAACTGCCCGCGGCCGCAATCCGCTATGTGCTGCAAGACAAGCGGATTCATCTGCTGACGATCGGAATGCGTCTGAGGGAAGAGGTAGATGCCAACATCAAGACGCTTTCGGGCGATGCAACGTACACCTTGGACGATCGGGCGCTTCTTGCGGAGTTCTGCGCAAAAGCACTCGACAGCGACCCTATCAAGGCGATGAGGGTTGATTGACCAGAGAGCGTGTGTGGACCGCCCAGATCCAGCCCTTACTTGACACGACGTAAAGAGTACCGTTCGCCGCGACCGGCGAAGAATGAACCTTATGTTTTATTGGTCAGGAGAAATAAATGTTTTGTAATAACAAACCCCAGAAGAGCATGACGTTGGAGAAGGTTGCATTGGTTCTGTTATTGGCTGTATTTGCGGCACAAAGTACGATGGCGGCACAAACTTTGCCCCCCGCCAACCAGTGGATTCCGCAAGATGCGGTGATTTCGCTGGAGCTGTCACAGCCGAAAGCGTTGCTCGAATTATTCGCGGGCGAGAAAGCGACCGCGGCTGTCACTGCGCTGCCGGTCTACCAGAAGCAGGCATCGACACCTCAGTTCAAAGAGTTCCTCAATGTGATCGAGTTCCTGGAGATCACTTTAGATACAGATTGGCGAACCGGCCTGTCGAAGCTGACCGGCGGAGGCATCACGTTTGCTATATGTCCCGAGGATACGCTGATTCTGATAATCGACGCCGAAGATGAGCACATGCTGGAGCAGACTCACGAGATATTCCTCAACATAGCCCGAGGTGAGGCTGAGAAACAAGGTCAGCCGAACCGAGTGGAGTCCACGCAGTACGAGGATGTCACAACATGGACGTTCAACGGCAAGGAAGCGCATGCGATCATCGGCAAGCGGCTGGTCATCGCCAACCGCCCGGAAGGGCTCAAAGCCGTTCTGGAACTACGCGCCAATGGCGCGAGCGAAAACCTGACATCGAAAGCCACTTACCAGGCGGCCAAGCGAGCGGCGGGCCCCGATTCGGTGGCCACAGTCTTTGCCGATTTGTTAATTTTGAAAAACATCCCGGAGATTGCCGGGCTTCTGGAACAGTCGAGCAACAGTCCACTGGCGGCGCTGTTCTTCGCCGGAATTGTCGAAGCGGTGCGCGATTCGAGCTGGCTGGCATTGGGACTGCATATCGAAGACAACACGCTTCTCTTTCGGGCGTCGGTAGACGGCAAGACGGTAGCTCCGACAAGTCCCGTTGCCTTTGCCTTGCCCAGCAAGGTCGGTGATGGTGCCCTGCCGAACCTGTCGGTACCCCGTCGCATTGCCGCGTTAAGTCTGTATCGTGACCTGCATCAGTTCTACGCCGCGAAGGATGACCTCTTCCCGGAACGCACGTCCGGCCTGATATTCTTCGAGAACATGATGGGTATCTTCTTCAGTGGCCGTGACCTGACCAACGAGGTTCTGATAGAGACTCAACCTGAAATCCGTCTCGTAGTGGCTGAGCAGGAGTACGACCCCGCGATCGGCACGCCGCAGATTAAGTTTCCCGCCTTTGCCGCAATCTTTCGGCTTCGCCACCCGGAGCAGTTCAAGGAAGTAGCTGAGGAGGCGTGGCAGAAGGCGGTAGGTCTGATCAACTTCACCCGTGGCCAGCAAGCCATGCCGGGACTCATCATCGACCGTCCCTTCCAGGGAAAAACAAAGTATACAGTAGCCTACTTCTCGACCTCCGGGATCGAAGACAAGACCAATCTGGACTCGCGATTCAATGTCCGTCCCGCTTTGGCCATGCCGGGCGAATACCTGATCCTCAGCTCGACCGATGGTTTGGCCCGAGACCTGATCGATGCCCTACATCAAGAGACCGAACAGACTCCCAAACCATTGGCCGGAACCCACAGCCTGGTTGAAATCGAAGGAGGCCAATTGGCCTCGATACTTGAAGCCAACCGCAAGACGTTGATCCGGCAGAACATGGTCAACAAAGGCAACACACAAGAGCAGGCCGAATCTGCCACCGATATGCTCATCAGCCTGCTGAAGTTTTTGGACCGCGCAAAGTTGGGTATTGGAGTGCACGAGGGTCTAACCCGATTTCGCCTGGAGCTGAAGCTGAACTTGCAATAACTGCGGATATGCGCTAACGTCAACCACGAGCTCAAACTATGTGGTACGTTGGTTGGCAATACCGAAAGGGAGTCTCTCATGGCTGTGCAAATCGACAAACCGCCGGGCCAATATCAATCAGGGCAAGCCGGCCCGGCAGCATCTGAAAAGCTCGGTGATCCGGGGTGGGCCTGGGCTGCGTATCAACCGGACGCTTGGCAGCCCTGGAATCTTGCTCAAGCCGGGCACCTGTTCCGACGCGCAGCTTTCGGGGCCGACTGGGACCAACTGCAGCAGGCGCTCTCTGATGGGCCGCAACGAACCATTGATAAGCTGTTGCGGCCGCAAGCCAACATAGCAGCGTTTAACCGCGAGCATGACGAATATGAAAGCTCGACCGCCAGTTCCACCGACAGCCTACGGGCTTGGTGGCTGCGGAGGATTATCCAGACGCCGCATCCGCTTCTGGAGAAGATGACGCTGTTCTGGCACAGCCATTTCGCCGCCAATGGTGCGAAGGTCAAGAACGCCCGGTTGATGCAACGACACGTCCAACTTCTGCGAAGTCAAGCCCTGAATTCGTTCAGGGCCCTGCTGAAAGCTATTTCGCGTGACCCCGCAGTTCTAATCTGGCTCGGGGCTGAGGCCAATCGCAAAGCACTTCCGAATGAGAACTTCGCCCGGTCGCTCATGGAAGCCTTCACCCTGGGAGCCGGTCACTACACGAAAAAGGACGTCCGCGAAGCTGCCAGGGCCTTTACCGGCTGGTTTGTGTTGAGGGGCCAGCTTCGCTATATCTCTCGCGAACACGACGGGAATGTCAAGCAGATCCTCGGTCAAAAAGGCAACTTCACGAGCGATGATGTGGTGCGGATCGTGCTCGAACAGCCGGCCACATCGCGGACGCTGGTCCGTAAGCTGTACCGCTGGCTTATTTGTGAGACCGCCGAACCCGACCCGAAGCTGATTGCCCCGCTGGCTCAATCCTTCGCAAAAGACTACGATGTACTAAAACTCGTTGAGACGATGCTCCGGTCCAACCTGTTCTTCTCCCGAGTGGCATATCGCCGGCGGATTAAATGCCCGGTCGAGTTCGCTCTGGGCATCGTAAAAGGTCTGGAAGGGGTGGTCTCCACAACGCAGCTTGCGCAAGACCTGGCCGACCTCGGTCAGAATCTATACAGCCCACCGACGGTGAAAGGCTGGACCGGAGGGCGGCACTGGATCAATAGCGCTACACTGGTAAGACGCCACAACCTGGCCATGGCATTGCTGCGAGGCTCGGGGCCCTATGCTAACAAACTCAATCCCTGGGCCGTCGCCAAAAAACACGGGTGCTCAACACCTGAATCCGCCGCTCGTTTCCTGCTTGACCTGTTCCTGCAGGGTGACCTGGGGCCTGATGTTCGTGACGCCCTGCTAAAAAAAATCCAAACACCTGCAGCTGCCGACGGTGATGACCCGGCAGGAACGTTACGTCGTTTTGCACATGAGATAGTAACACTGCCTGATTTTCACTTGGCCTGAATTTGGGAGAAAATACCATGTTTTATACACGACGCGATTTTTTAAAGGCTGCTTTAGGGACCTCGACCCTGCTATCGTTTGCGTCCGCCGCACCGAACTTCCTGGTTCGCTCAGTTATGGCTGCCGCACCGCGGCGCAAAGAACGTGACACAGTCCTCGTGGTGGTCCAGCTCTCCGGCGGAAACGACGGTCTGAATACCGTCGTCCCCTACGAAGACGATGAGTACGCCCGAAACCGCCCCACCCTGCGCCTGCCGACAAAAGAGCTGCACAAAATCGACTCGGAAATGGGCTTGCACCCACGGATGGGAGCGTTCGCGCGGTTGTACAAGGAGGGACACCTAAGTATCGTCCAGGGCGTGGGCTACCCGAATTCAGATCGCTCTCATGAGGGTGCGATGCGGATATGGCACACCGCCGATCCCGACCAGCCAAATCGCCAAACCGGTTGGCTGGGCCGGGCTATCGACAGCGTCTGGAATCCGAACAAAACAAACGCACCCGCCGTATTTGTCGGGCCGACCGCCCGGCCGTTCGGCCTGAACGCAGAGAACGCAATCGTCCCGTCCATCCGCTCGCTTCGCGACCTCATGACCGGCCAAATGCCCGGCTATTCAAACGACCAATCTCAAAAGAAACACGCGGCCGAACTTCCCCGTGCAGATAAGGGGAACCCACTGTTGGGTTTCTTACAGCATTCCACGCTGAACGCCTACACTAACAGCCGGCGAATCGAGGCGGTGGCCAAAACGGCAGCCAACACGGCCGAATACCCGTCGCTGGCGCTTGCCGGGAGCTTCCGTACGGTCGCCCAGCTTATCCGGGCCGATGTCGGTATCCGGATCTTCTTCATGGAATTCAGTGGTGGCGGGATAGGCGGCTTTGATAACCACGCCAATCAATTAGGCAACCATTGCGCCTTGCTGCACCAGTTGTCCGAGTCAGTAGCAGCCTTTGTCCACGATTTGAAGCGGGACAAGCTGCTGGATCGGGTCCTGCTGATGACGTTCTCGGAATTCGGCCGAACCGTCAAGGAAAATGGCCGGCGCGGCACCGGGCACGGCGCCGCTGCCCCTGTGTTCCTGGCCGGGGGCAAGCTAAAAGGTGGTCTCATAGGCCCACGCCCCAGCCTCACTGATCTGGATAACGGCGCCCCGAAGTTCCACACCGACTTCCGCCGGGTCTATGCAACCGTGTTGGACCAATGGCTTGGCTTTGAAAGCCGGACCGTGCTCGACAGACAGTTCGAACCGCTCGATGTCCTCAATGTTTGACTTCTCCGACTCGCGGCTTCGCTTAAGGCAGACTAACTAACCCGGGGATTTGCTTAAACAATGGCGCAGCACTCTCACGGTATATCCTGACAACCTTTGGAAAGTCCCAGTGGTTTTTCTGATCGGACCGCACTACAACTTCGATGCCTTTTACCGATTCCACGAGTTGGCGCGACCTGGGTAGATACACGAAGATCCGCTTAGGTGGCTGTCGACGGGGCGGGTCAAGTTTCACCTGTACGCCCTTTTCTGTGCCGGTCACTTGCAGACTCATCAGGCCAAAATGCGTAGGTGCACGCTCGATACGGATTTCCTTACCCTCGGCCAACCACCAGTCGGGCACAGCCATTAACAGATGCAGTTCGTCGCCGCGCTCATGAACGAGCATGTGCCGAAGCATAATCGCATAATTAGACGCTCCCGTGGGATGGGGAATGGTATCGCTCCACGCAAAACGACGCTTGTAATAGATACCTTCGGGGAATGCATGTGTCGCGGTGGAGTGCAGAAGATACCAGTAGAAGTCTTCGACTACGTGCTCATGCTCTCCGCGCACGAGGGAAGCCATAGTGGTGTAGGCGGACATGTAGGGGTGGATAGCATCCGCATGACCAAGCCACCGAATAGTACCCTCGATGAAACCGGCGCCGAAATTTTCTCGCACTTCGGCGATTAGTGCGGCAATACGCGGGTCGTCCCGGTCAAAAAGCTCAGTAGGCCAGAGAGTCTCGGTATTGCCCCAGTGGGTGCCGGCCTTTTCCCAGCTCGGGGGGAAGTGAGCAAGACCGGTCTGCTTCCAGGCCGAGTCGATGGCGTCGCGATAAAACCCGGCTTCTCGGAGCAACTCTTCAGCCTCGTCGATTCTACCCAGTGCCTGCGCCGCATCAGCAGCGCATAACAACCCGCGCAAGTTCCAGAAGTCGTAACCTACGATGTGGTGCTTGCCACCCCACAGATATTCTCCGTCGGCTGGGGCGTTAGGCAGCAAGCCAAAAAACGGCGAATCAGCGGGCGCCCGGCGGCGAGCCTTCATCATCCATTCTACAGCTCGGCGCATCTGAGGATACACTTTTATGAGCCATTGGCGATCACCGGTGATCTTATAGAATTGCCAGAGGACCCACAAGGCTTGGCCATTGGCATCGAACTGGTTTTTCTGGGACTCGAACCGACCATCGGACCTTTGGTGGTTCAGATAGCTGTCTAAGGCCCTTCGGGCAGCCCCTATCAGGCCGGCCTCTTCAAGCTCCATTACCTGGTACGCCCCATCACGGATATAGAATTCATCATAGAATCCTTCCCCAGCATGTATTTCGCCATGGTCGCTGGCGATTAACTGACACACATGCGAGGCCAGATAAGCCTGTGTCGCTTTCTCACAGGGTACTTCAATATGGGTGCCTTTTGTCATAATGCCTCGCCAGTACCGGACAGTCCGGTCCAGCCACAGCTTAGCGTCTTCGCAGGCCGCGTCCGATGCGTCTTTGACCGGAAAGAACGGTATCCGCACCACGGCTGTCATGCTTTTGCCGGGGGGCAGGGACCAGGTGAAATCATTCGACCCTGAGCCCGCCTTTTGGCGGGATCCGCTTCTTTCGACCTGAACCTTTGCCTCTGTCACCGTGTCGCCCGTGTTGGTGACCTCGGCCAGGATCCAGTTCAGAAAGTTCTCACCTTCAGTAGGCCAGTCGAACGCCTTTTCCCAGTCTTTCACAGTGGGTAGCGGTGTGGCCCAGAGTGTAAACTCATACTGCACGTACCCGTCTTTGGCCGTGATTAGAATGACGGGCAGCCAACCGTCCAGCAGTGTCTTGGTATGCTTGCGGCTTAAGGGGGTCAACTGTCGTCCGAATCGTATCTGGACTGTTGCACTTTTTTGGGTGCTGTCACCAATCACAAGCTTGTTTTTAGGTGTGATACGCGTCCCACGAGCATAGTCTTTGAGCCCAATGACGTTCCACGAATTGCGAAAGTAGTCAAAAGGCTCATCGGCCTGCCCGCCGTGGCTCGCTTGGCGGAGCCAAGTCGCGACAGGAAGCGGGCAAGTCAGTCCGTAAGGGCTCCCCAGGAGAGCCAGCGCAGCATAGGCCACTAATCCCATAATCAAGCTCGTCGATAGAGGATGTCGTGTCATGAGTCGTTCCTCTTTCCAGTGAAATTTACCAAATACCAGCCGCCCATAACGTCCTTCATGGGTGGGTGACACGGCCATCCTGGCCGTGATTACACGGGCTTCAAGCCCGTGCCACCACACCATAGTACCAGCAGCGAATCGCTCTTGCAACCCCCTTTGGAACACCCCCCGCTGCTGCGATTTTGCGAAGCAAAACGGCGGGCTCAGAGGTATCGGCTAAGCAAAATAGAGGGACCCCGCAAGGCGGGAACACAAACAAGAATTGTGGGATCGATTAACTTGATAATTCCCTGTGGCTTGCCACAGGGAATTATCAAGTTAAAGAAGTCCCAAAGTTTCATTTATTGACCGGCATTTCCTATCTAAAACACTTAGCAACACCGCCAAATCTCTCAATTTCGCTATATTACTGAATTTTACTTGATTCCCCACACTTATGTGCGGGGTAGCTTACGTTCAGCTCGCTGCAAATGAGAAGAGCAGTTATTGCCGATAAGCGGCTCTTCGTTCTTAGAGCCTATCCAAATAACCCGCTCTATTGCGGCCGGCTGCAAAGCCCGATGCCTGCGTTGTCGGTGAAAAAACGTTCTCAACGTGGAGAAAACCACTTCTGGCGAGCATTTTTGGCCTGCCGCCTTGGCCTTGAACTTTTCGCTCGGCCTCATAACGACCCGGTTATTCGGATAAGCTCTTATTATCTAAGCGCGAGGGTGTGGGCTCATGGTGTAAAATACTATACTAAAGAAATTATGACATGCAAACAAGTAGGAAGCAGGTCGTGACCCCAATCCTGTATTCCACCTCTTCTTTAGCCAGCAGACCACAATTTACCCCCATCTGAATTCGTTAAGTGGGTCATTTATGCCTTCCAGGATGCCTGAAAAAGGCATTGATTTGGAGGTGTATCATGTTTATTCACCCACCTTTTACCAACTGACCTGCAGTCGTCTGCCCAACAGTTAAAAGTGCCTAAAGTGTGGAGTGCCTAAATTGCCTAAGGTTGTGGTCCAGCGCCGCCGGATTACCTCACTTTAGGCACTTTAGCTCACCGGCCGCGGCGACGTTAATGTCGACCGTGAGGCTATGGATTGATGATTGAGAGACTAACCGATTACACTTTTCTGTCACACGTTTGTGATTGTCTCTGCCATTCAACGGGTTCTATTGTGGTTGGAACCTGCGCAAAACCTTCTTGAACTATTGAACCTCAGAGGATACCATAAGTTGCTGTCTTAGCAAGTGCCTAACACAGAAATCATATCGCTTTACTTTGTGGGTTTCTGGTATGAGTAAATGTACCTAACGCCAAGAATCTTATCGCTTGAAGGGATAGCTCATGAATATGCAAAACAGGCGGGATTTTCTCAAGATGCTCACTCTTGGTACGGCCGCTGTGGCCCTGCCGGGGTGCAGGATCAACGGCTCGGGTTCGACCACTCCGGCCTCGAAGAAGCGAAGGAACATCATCCTGATTATGATCGACGATCTCGGCTGGATGGACCTGCACTGCCAGGGCAACGAGCGGCTCGACACGCCGAACATCGACCGGCTGGCGTCGCAGGGGATGCGTTTTACCGACGCCTACTCGGCCGCTCCGGTTTGTTCACCAACACGGGCGGCAATCATGACAGGCCAGTCGCCGGCGCGGTTGGGTCTGACCACGCACATCCCCGACCGTCCGCAGTTTGCTCCGAAAGACGCAACGCTGCTTTCGGCAAAGACGCTTGACTATCTGTCGCTGGAGCACGTGACGATCGCTGAGCGGCTCAAAGAGGCTGGCTATGCCACGGCGTTTTTTGGTAAGTGGCACCTGTCGCGTGCGTCGGCCGAAAAGGGCTTAAGTGAACAGGAACTCCGGCCCGAGTACCAGGGCTTCGATTTAAACATCGGCGGCTGCTCGTTCGGCGGACCACCGAGCTACTTCGATCCGTATCGGAACCCCACCATCAAGTCCCGCCGCGAGGGCGAGTACCTGCCGGACCGCCTGGCCGACGAGGCGCTAACTTTCATTCGGGCACACCGCGACGAGCCGTTCTTCGTGGCGCTGTGGAATTACACGGTGCACTGGCCGATGCAGGCACCGCAGAAGTTGATCGACAAGTACGAAAAGCGCGTCGGGCCTGGTCTGAAAGACCCGCGATACGGGGCTATGATCGAGGCAATGGACAAGACGGTGGGGCGCATTCTGGCGGCACTCGACAAGCTAAAGCTCTCGGACAGCACGCTGGTGATCTTCACGTCCGACAACGGTGGTTTCGCCGGCGTCTCCGACAATCGCCCGCTGCGGGCCAGCAAAGGCCACCTTTACGAGGGTGGCATCCGCGTACCGTTGATTGTACGCTGGCCAGGCATGGTCCCGGCCAATACGATCTGCCGGATGCCTGTTATCAGCACCGACTTCTATCCCACGCTGCTCGATGCAGCCGGTCTGGTGCCCAGAGCCGACAAGACGCTCGACGGCGAAAGCATCATGCCGCTGCTCAAGCAGACCGGCCCGCTCAAACGCAAGGCGATTTACTTCCATTACCCCAACTACGCCTGGCACGGCTCCAACCAACTGGGTGGTGCGATCCGCGAGGGTGATTACAAGCTCATCAAGTGGTATGACGACGGTTCAGTCGAATTGTACAACCTCACCAATGACCTCAGCGAAGAGCAAGACCTATCCACAAAAATGCCCGAAAAGGCCGCCGGACTTAAACGCAAACTCGACGCCTGGCTTGCCGAATCCGGTGCGATAATGCCTGAACGCCCGTTGCCATGATAAACTCAACCTCAGCGACTCTGTTAAAGTGAACAGTAAAGGCCGAATGTATGCATATAATTGCAGCACAAATAGCAATTCCCAAAACCGATTTGGTAATTATTATTACTTATCTAATCGGGATAATGGCTCTTGGTATCTGGGCCGGCTACAGGAAAAAGGCCTCAACTACGCAGTTCTTCCTGGCAGGCAAGTCGTTGAAGTGGCCGATGATCGGGGCGGCGTTGTTTACCGCCAACATCTCGACAATCCACCTGGTGGGCCTGGCCGCCTCAGGATTTAGTGAGGGCATTGTCGTTGGCAATTTCGAATGGATGGCCTCGTTCTGCTTGATTGTACTGGGCCTGATATTCGTGCCGTTCTACCTTCGCACGAAGATTAATACGCTGCCTGAATTCCTTGAGAAACGATACAGCACTACCTGCAGAATGATCATGGCATTCATTGCCATCTGGTCCGCGCTTCTACTACACATCGGCGTCAGCCTTTATGCCGGCGCAAAGGTGTTCGATTACTTCTTTGGCATTCCAGTCCTCTACTCGATCATTATCATCGCAGTTGTAACGGCAATCTACACGATTATAGGCGGCCTCAAGGCAATCGTCGTCACGGACACGATCCAGGCGGTTCTCCTTCTTGGTGGCTGTATTCTGCTAACGGTTTTTGCCGTTACAAAACTTCCAGACGCAGGAATCCACTCTTTTGCTGAGCTCAAGGAGGCGGTCAAGCCGGACCAGCTCAGCATGGCCCACTCGCTCAGAGATGCGAACGGCAATTTCAATGAGTACTCCTGGCTTACCTTGATGATAGGCTATCACGTGCTGGGCATCTGGTACTGGTGTACCGACCAGACGATTGTACAGAAAACGCTTGGCGCCAAAGACATGCTCAACGGTCAGCTCGGCGCGGTGTTTGCCGGCTGGCTTAAGATTCTACCGTTGTTCTTTATGGTCTTACCTGGCGTGCTGGCCTACGTCCTTTACAAGGACCAAATCGGTAATCCGAATGACACTCTGACGGTTATGATTGACAACCTTCTTCCGGTAGGGCTCAAAGGCCTCTTTGCCGCGGGTCTGCTTGCAGCGGTGATGAGCACGGTCGAAGCCGCCCTCAACAGCACTGCCACTGTTACCGCCGAGGACATTGTCCGGCACATTCGCCCACAGACAAAAGACGGGACGCTCGTGCTCATCGGGCGAATCACAGCCTGCGTTGTGATCGTGCTGGCTATGCTGTGGTCGCCCTATTGTGGAAGGTTTAAGAGCATTTTCGTAGTGATCAACAAAGTACCGATGATGTTCGCCCCGGCGATTACGACCGTGTTTGTC
>JAUXAB010000063.1 GCA_030615025.1 Phycisphaerae bacterium
GGCTCAAAATCATCCACAGATTATGGAAAGACCGTATTACTTACGACGAGCAACTGCACCAGGCCAACCAGAGACGTAACCAAAGCCATGTAGCATAAAAATATTAAAATTTCAAAGAACTGGATTGACATACCGAGTCCATTGGCACTAATCAACTACGTCATTCTAACTGCTATTTCATCTACGCGGCCTTTTATGCCAGCTCTTTTTTCCAAGGCGATAAAGACAGAGCATGTTTCCATAGCTGTAATTCTACGCATCTTGTGGGTCATTAGTCAATGTCCGTTTTTGCACTAAATAGGCGACCCAGACGCAACCAGATTCTGGGCAAATTTGTTAGCTGAATTATCTTTCCTAAATTGCATAAAACCAACTACGGTTAGAAAGACCGTCGCCCAAGTCAAATCATTTTATTAAGCGAAAAGAAACCACCTATTTATTCGCCATTTTTCACTTGAAAGAGCAATAATTTGATTGTATTTTAGGAGAGTACAGCAGCGGGTGGGATTCCTCTGAATGACGAGAAGTTCGGGATGTTATACGGAAACCATATATACATTGTTAGGCACAAATAAAAAGGAAATATAATATGAACAAAATAATTGAAAGATCAAATGATCTCCTATCCAAACAACTCTCATGGATTTCTGCAGCTGACAGTAAAGTTGCTCCCATGTTTGCAATAAATACCGCAATGCTCGGTGTTTTAGCTGCATTAATTCCACCTATTGCTAACTGGACTATTTTTAGAGTAATAATTACTACATTGTCAGTAATTCCTTTGCTTACAAGTATGATCTTTTTAACACTTGTAACTTTTCCACGACTATCAGGACCAAAAGGATCATATATATATTTCGGCGGGATTACAACTAAAAGTGAAAATTCTTATGTTAATGATATGATAAATATCGAGGATGATGTTTTTTTAAAGGATATTCTTACTCAAACCTACAGAAATGCTGAAATTGCACAGTCAAAATTTAATCACATTAAAAAAGCAATTGCACTAACTTTTATTAGCTTTCCTATATGGTTACTTGCAGTTTGGTTGTTATATGGAATAAAAACCACAATATAAGGAAACAATGTTGTATGTCTTTAAAAGATGATTTAAACAGTAAAGTTGCTGAAATCTTTAGAAGTAAATGGACAAAAAGAGATGGTCAAGTCGTTCCAGAATCAGATGATATCAAGCTAGGTAACGATGCTGTATTGCTTAAGGGTACAGTCTTATATGCAGATTTGAGTGAATCAACAAATCTTGTTGACAGTTATCTACCTGCATTTGCCGCCGAAATTTATAAAGCATATCTGCATTGCGTAGCAAAGATTATTACTGACGAGGGTGCTGTGATCACTTCGTATGATGGCGATAGAATTATGGCAGTATTTATTGGTGATTCGAAAAATAGCGATGCTGCACGCACAGCATTGAAAATTAATTGGGCAAGGGGACATATTATCGATCCAGCAATAAAAAAACAATATCCGAAAACCAATTATTCAATTAGTCAAGTTGTAGGGATTGATACTAGCCCACTTTTTGTAGCTCGTACTGGTATTCGTGGTTCAAACGATTTAGTCTGGGTTGGACGAGCTGCCAACTATGCTGCGAAATTATCTAGTCGCTCAGGTCCTCATTCTCAAATTACAGAAGCTGTTTATAATTGTTTAAACGAGAAATCAAAATTTGGTCAAAATGGGGCTAATATGTGGCAAAAAACCACGGCTTCTGAACTTGGCTACTCTACAATATATACATCAACATGGTGGTGGGAAGTATAGATAATGCCTAATAACGCGCTCCAGCTGATTAGGGGAAAAAGCACACTTTACCAGAACAGTATGAATCGGCCTTGGCTCTGAGTGACGCTCGTTTGGGAGATGGGTAGAGAGTTCCAGCATCGAATTTTGCACCAAATACGCAACTCAAACGTAACCAGACTCTGTGAGAATTTAATAACTACGTTACAAACACCAACTTACATAACGATAAAAACGGTTAGAAAGACCGTTGGCTAAGTCAAATTGGGCTGGCAGCTCTTAATCTCTGGTGAAACGGCCCACAAAGCCGCCGCCGTTGACCATTTCGATTTTGAGCGTTTCGCCTCGCCGCACGGTCCTGTTTTCCAGAACCACCGCAGCGTCGTCCTCCTTGTTGTCGCGGACCAGCAAAGCGTTGTATTGGCCTTCGCCTAAGAATGACAGCGGCACGCGGATCACCTGGGCATTTGGACCACACATCACCGCCAGGAACCACGTCCTGCCTGTGCGCCGCGCGAACACGGCCAACTCCCCAATCTCCGAGCCGGGCAGAACGATGGTCTCATCCCACACGGCTGGTATGCTCTTGATCATATCCACGGCGGGATGGTCCAGAATTTTCTGCGGATGCGCGACAATCGTCAGGAGCGGACTGGCGAAGACGGCCAGACTCGCAATCTGGTGTGTCCAGGTTGTGTCCCGACGGCGGTCGCCGAAGTGCATGGTCGTATAATCGGCGTGGCCGGCCAGGTAGCGGGTGAACGGAAGGATTGTCTCGTGACGCGCTCGCTCTCTCAGCGAGCTGCTTTCCATTCCTCGAACCGCTTCGCGCACCAGCTCGTTGGGCCAGGTCCGCGCACGACCAGTCGGCTTGTTGGCACCGTGGAAGTTGACCAGCACATGATGCTCGGCGGACTTTTCGAGCAGGGCCTCGTAGAGGTTGATGATTTCCTTAGCCTCGTGGTCGAGGAAGTCCAGCTTGGCCCCGGCGACGCCGAAGTCATGCAATCTTTTGAAGAATGCCTCACGTGCCTCCGGTGTACGCAGCTGGTTGGTGTGCCGCCAGAACCAAAGACCAACGCCCTGCTGCCTGGAGTACTCCACGATCTCCTTGATCTGCTCGTCACTCCACCTGCTCCAGAAGCCCTCGATCACATGATATTCAAAACCTAATTGTCCTGCCAATCGCGAAAACTCCTTCATGCCTTCGAAAGAGCGGTTTCCGCCGTCAAGGTAGCGCCACACAGCCCGCCCTGGCTTGAGCCACGAGGTCTTGATACCGTCAGGGAAATACCTGGGATCGGGTGGTGGGCAGAGGTTGGGCACGATAGTGCTGTTGACCAGCGTATTCAAATCGCCGCCGACAAACACGACGCGCCAGGGAGTTGTGATCGTCCCGACGATTTCCGCCGGCTTACCCAGACGCCTGGCTTCATCTCTGCCGAACCGCAGCTCATACGGATAGTTCAGCGGCTGCCGATGCCCCAGGCCCGTGGTCCAGCCGCGGCGCCCGTCGGCCTCCAACGCCATCCCGCTATAGTTCACCAGGTTGGCTTCGGTGATCGAGCCATAGCCCGCGTTACCCGGCAGCTTGAATGTCAAGGGTGGTCCGGCCCACTGTCCGGGCGGGACGTTGGAAATATCGCGCTTCTTATACGCGGCCTCATAATGCCCCCCAAGGTCGTGGGACCAGACCGTCGAACCGGCCGGGATGACGAAAGTGGTGTATTCATCGGGCAGGCGTGAGGCGTTTTCAGCGCCCGGAACGATGTGGCGAAGGGCAACGCCATCGTTAAAGACGCGGATATCCAAGACGTACTTGATAAATGACAAATCATGCTTCAGCGAAATACGGGCGCCATTGCAGTCGTTCGCCGCTGTGCTGTGGACGCCGTGCCATGGATAAGTTTCATTAATCTGGTAGCGCTCCACCTTGTCAAAAACTACCCCAGCCGACAGGTCGTAACCGTCAACGTTCATGACGATCGTAGAGGGATCGAGAACTGTGGTATTGCCCAGCGTAACCGTGAAGGTCAGACGTTCCGCGTTTGGCAGGATTGTCAGCTTAACTTTACCATCCGGGCCGGCAACCTCCACCTGCTGCATCCGTACCCGCTGTGAACGTCTCGTTCTCGACCTCTGCCTGGCAAAGCCCGCCTCCGCGAGAAATAATACAAAGACAATTCCGATGATTCCGTACTTCCTGATTTCTTGTCGCATCATAATCCCGTTCTTTCCCATGCCCTCCAGATACTAATCCAAGGCTGTGCCCGCATTGACTTCACATTTCAAGAACCTGGGCAGTCCTTTGATAATACGATTTCAAAAGGGCACATTAGAATTCTCTTTCGTTACTCTGTCTTTCCATGCAGACAGTCTACATGAAATCCTTGCATTTTCAAGGAGTACTATTAGAATACAGTATCATCGACTCACCGATAAATTCTTGCACGGTATGGGTTGAATCGAGGGCCAAATGAGACATGCAGTTTGTTTGATAACTCCGACGACCGTTTTAACAATTTTATTGGCTCTTGGCTTGCGGGATACGCTTGTCCTGGCTTCGGTTTACAACCTTAAGGTTGTCACGGATACCTCTCCTGATTACTCCGATATGGACAGCATGATCCGCAGTATCACGAGCAAATGGGAAGAACCTGCTGAGAAATGCTGGGCGTTGTTTTACTGGAATCATATCGGCCGCCGACAGACGAGCCCGATGATTGTGCACGGCGTTGAGTGCACGGATCCTATACGCCAGTTTAACGATTACGGGTACACGATGTGCAGCACAGTGGCGGGGATCAACTGCTCGATCTGGGATGCTATGGGCTATCCGGTGAAGTTCTGGGACATCTCGAATCATACGGTTTCTGAGGTCGAATACGGCGGTCTATGGCATATGTACGATAACAGTATGTCGGCTATCTATACGTTGTGCGACGGGGTAACCATCGCGGCAGTCGAGGATATCGGTAAGGAAGGGGCGTGCGCCCTTTCCGACGGTCAAAGCGAGCGGGGGCATATCGCAAAGTATCATTGCCTCACCGCCAACAGCATCAGAGGGTTTTTGACCGGCGCCGATTGTCCCCGTGACCTGGAGCAGGAATACCGATGTTTCAATCCGAATGGCCTCAAATACCGCTATTACTATTATAACTGGGACCGAGGGCATCGTTACATCCTGAATCTGCGGGAGAACGAAACCTACACGCGTTACTACAAAAGCCTGGGGAACTGGCGCTCACTCTATGTACCCAACAACGACAAAGACCCCGAGGCGCCAAATCGGCGTTATCGAATACGTGGAAACGGTGTGTGGATATTCCGTCCCCAACTAAATGCTGATGGCTTGAAGGCAATACACGGCATCTCTGATTGTGTGCCGACAAAGCCGTTCGGTGTGATTCCTGAAAAGGCAGGCAAAACCGGTTCGGTTGTCTTCAAAATTCAGGGCGCAAATGTGATCACCTCTATCTCCATAAAGGCTGTGTTACTAAAGGCAACAGAGGCCGACCTGAATTCCATATCCGTCAGCACCACGAACGGCCTGACCTGGACACCGGTCTGGACCAACGAAAAGCTCGGAGAGTCCACTGCCAATGTAGATCTCACTGACGAGGTCAACGGTGCCTATGAAGTTCTGATCCGCGTGGTACTAATGGGCAGCCGGAAACCGGAAGATGCCTGCCTGAAGGAAATTGACTTTAAGACAATAACAATGCTCAACAGTAAGACACAGCCAAAGCTGCTGTTGGGCAAGAACACAGTCTATGTCGGGATCGGTGACCAGACCAATTCGGTTGTTTTCTGGCCCTATCTTCAGGCAGAAAACTACAAGCCCTATGTTGTGGAACAACAGAATATAACTTCAGAGCTAAAACACCCCGGGTACCAGGGAGTCATGCACGCTACAAGACCTAATAAAGATGCATACGTCGTATTTAGAATTGACGCTCCTCGGGATATTGGCAGGATTAGCTATGGCGGTCGTTTCTACAACCGCGCGCCGAAATCACACATCGACCTGCTGCATTCCTTCGATAACGGATTGACATGGCGTAAGAGCTACTCCCTGACGAAAACGGAACCGCCCTGGGACATAATTCACTACGAGACCGTTGCGGATATCCCTGAGAACACACGCTCTGTACTTTTCAAATACCTCCTGAACAGCTCTGCAGTGGGAACAAACGCGTGCAGCATCTACAGCGTTCGAATGGAAGCGAATTACAGGCCGAAGGAGGTAGGTTTCAAGCCGATTGAGGTGACCTTCAACTGGAGTGAAGTACAGGAGGACTACTCCCTTATAGAGAGAAGCCATACGCAACTTGTTACTGAAGTACCTTTCAAGTACACCATCAATGTCGGCGGTTGTGACCATCCGGTTGTTAACTCGTTGCGGGTAAATCTAAAAGGGTCTGTGGAGAATGTTAAATACGGTTACTCCAACGGGATCGATGCCGGTGGTGCTAAGTATGTTTCTCACTGGGTTTCGTATGGCAGGAATCTGGCTGAAGGCAAGCGCTATAAGGTCTCCGTACCGTCCAAAACACATTGGGGAGCCGGTGACCCACAGGGTATGAAGCTGACCGATGGAATCATGGGCCCGCCATATGCGGGTGGTATCGGTCCGAGATACTCTCTATGCTGGGATAAAGGCGACGATCCTATAATCGAAGTGGATATGGGGCAGACAAAACGTTGTGGTGCGTTCAGGATTCATCTCAGTGCCGGCTGGCCCTGGTGGGATGCTATGAAGGGACAGGTCAAAGACAAGGTTGAAGCGCTAACATCTCTCGATGGCCAAACTTTTGTGAGCCAGGGCTTCTTTTCCCTGAATCTCAGATGGAAGGACATACCTGTCAATCACATGATGCCCGACGACGAAACGGCAACTGGCTTTACTTATGACCTGGTCCCGAAGGAGCCTATAGAAGCACGTTATGTTCGATTCAAGATCGACGCAGAGAGAACTCTGACATTGAGCGAAGTACAAGTGCTTGACTGGATTCGGCACAGACCGTTTAACCTGCGGATTGCCCTTCCCGATGAAGGGTAGATTGTTCTGCGATTGGCTTGCTCCTCCCACTCGGGTTCGAAAGGGTGGGAGTATCCAGGTTTGCTTCAGTCGCCAATAAGAAAGGAGATTTGAGCAGGTGGAAAGACGATTCAGCTTCTTCGGTATTGTTCTGGTGAGCTTGTTTACTTCTGCGACGGTGCAGGCAGTGAGACCACAAGCCGAGGAGTTTGCTTTTCGCAGCCAGTGGATGGATACGCTGTTCGGCAAAACACAGCAAGCCGCTCGCCCCCACTTGGAGCTGCTTTATGAGGATGTGTCTGAGGGAATCTCCCGCGGGAAATCTTGGCGCGGCACGCCATATCAGCTCGGTGAGTCAACTTATACAAACGGTCTGGCGTTTAACTCAACCAAGCACCTAATGGTGGTTCTGGACAGACCCGCAGAACAGTTCGTCGCCGATGTGGGATTGGAGAACAACGACGATACGCGGCGCGGTGCGGTAATGGGCCACGGCTCGGTAACGTTCCATGTACTCATCGAAGGCAAGGAGGTGTTCACCTCGCCGGTGCTGGGGTTGAAGGATGGTGCACATTCCGTCAACGTGCTGCTCAAGGGTGCAACCAAGTTCGAAATTCGCGTCAAAGATGGTGGTGATGGCCGCAGCTGGGACCAGTCGCTCTGGGCCGATGCGGTTGTTAAGCTTCAGGATGGCACCAGCGTGAGACTACAAGACATGCCTCTGGCGGGGACCGGCGCAAAAAGACTATCCCTCACCGAACCACCGTTCTCGTTCTCCTATGACGGCAAACCTTCAACGGAACTACTCAAGCGCTGGCAAGTCAAGCGCCATACGCAAAAGCTCAATGCACAGCGCACTGAGCATACGCTGGTCTATACCGAGCCTGTGGGTCACCTACAGGTTCGTTGTGTTGCTATTGAATATCAAGACTTCCCAACAGTGGAATGGACGCTGTACTTCAAGAACATCGGCCCTAACGACACACCAATCATTGAGAAGATTCAGGCGCTCGATATCGAGCTAAGGCGAGGCAGTGATGGTGAGTTTCTGCTGCACCATAACGTCGGTTCCCCCGCCAATGGCAACGACTACGGCCCGCTGGAAACACCGTTGAGCAGCAATTCTACAAAGCGGCTCGGTGGCGCGGGCGGGCGTCCTACGAACGCAGACTTCTCTTACTTCAACCTTGAATGGTCCGGCGAAGGGATCATCGTAGCGGTCGGCTGGCCGGGACAGTGGGCGGCGGAGTTTGTGCGGGACAATGCGCGGGGCTTGAACCTACGCGTGGGCCAGGAATTGACGCGATTCAAGCTGCTGCCCGGAGAGGAAGTCCGCAGCCCGCTGATCGTCTTACAGTTCTGGAAAGGTAACTGGATTCGGGCTCAGAACATCTGGCGCCGCTGGATGATGGCCCACTCCATGCCCAAACCCGGCGGCAATCTTCCCCAACCACAGTTGCTTGCCTCAAGCTCGCGCCAATACAACGAGATGATCGATGCCAACGAGACCAACCAGATTATGTTCATTAACCGCTACCTGGAAGAGGAGATCAAACTGGATTACTGGTGGATGGATGCCGGCTGGTATGTGCATCATGGCGGCGGCTGGCCGCGTGTGGGTACATGGGAAGTGGACGCCAGTCGTTTCCCGCGGGGACTGCGGGCGATCTCGGATTACGCACACAGCAAGGGCTTGAAGATATTGGTTTGGTTTGAGCCGGAGCGAGTAACTGCTGACACGTGGCTGACGAAGAACCATCCGGAGTGGGTCCTTGGCGGCGCCAAGGGCGGCCTGCTCAATCTCGGCAATGGTACTGCGCGAAATTGGTTGACCGAGCACGTGGACCGGCTACTGACCGAGCAGGGCATCGACCTATATCGTCAGGATTTCAACATGGACCCACTTGGCTACTGGCGTGGTGCCGACGCACCGGACCGTCAGGGCATCAGCGAAATCAAACACGTCACGGGCTACCTCGCTTACTGGGACGAATTGCGTCGCCGACATCCGAAGATGCTCATCGACTCATGCGCAAGCGGCGGCCGTCGCAACGACCTTGAGACGATGCGTCGGGCTGTGCCCTTGTGGCGGAGTGATTATGCCTTCGAAGCCGTCGGCCACCAGTGCATGATGTACGGCCTTTCGTTGTGGCTGCCGTTTCACGGCACCGGCACGGTATTCACGCGCAACGCACCCTACTACGGCAGCGGCCACACACCCGTTGAGCCTTATGCCTTCTGGAGTAATGCCGGTCAGAGTATCGGCTTTGGTCTGGATGTTCGCCTGAAAGAGCTCGACTACGCTGCGGTGCGCCGCCTCATCGGTCAGTGGCGGCAGATTGCACCGAACTACTACGGCGATTTCTACCCGCTCACAGCCTGGACTCGTGACGACACCGTGTGGATGGCCTGGCAATTTGACCGCCCGGAAGCGAGCGAGGGCATGGTCCAAGTCTTCCGGCGGCACAACAGCTTCTATGAGTCCGCACGTTTCAAGCTGTTCGGTCTGGATCCGGAAGCGAACTATCTGGTGTCCAACCTCGACACAGACGAGCAAGAGCGTCTCAGTGGTCATGGGTTGCTCAACGACGGGCTGTCCGTAACCATCGCGGCCAAGCCGGGCGTGGCGATCATGACCTATCGAGTGCAGCAATAAGAACACGATATAGTTGATTAGGAGAACATGATGAAGACGAAATGGATATACTTCTGTCACAGGCTCGTACCTAAGACGGTCGTGCTTTCGATTATCTGCGTTGTTGGCGCAATGCATTCTGAATCGGTCTACGGTGTCCCGGCGCATATCGAATTCGTTCAATCAGCACAGACTGTGGATGCTTATGACTTTGTAGAGGTTACTTTGCAAGTTGAGAAACCGGATGCCGGCAATCCTTTCACAGAGGTTGTTGTAGAAGGTTGGTTTGGGCGTAACGGTGGCCAACAAATGCGAGTCGACGGCTTCTGCGATTCTGCCGACGGGAAGACTTTTCGCATACGGTTCATGCCGACACAACCCGGCAACTACGATTACAGCGTGACATATCGCTGTGGTTCATACGAAAAAAAACATATTGGCCAATTCACTGCTCGAAAAGGGAAACGCCGTGGACTGGTCCGAGTGGATGAGAATCATCCGTGGCATTTTCTTTGGGAGGGAACTGGCGAGCACTATTTTTGGAATGCCACAACAACTTACTGGCTCTTGGGCTGGGACGACGAGACTATCCGCACAAATATCGACCGCCTGCACAAGCTAAAGGTCAATCGACTGCGTGTCGCTATTTGTGGACGAGTGAAGAATGGACGGGCGTGGTTTGAAAACGTTTTTCCAATGGACAAGTTCAGTTTCCGACTCAATCCCTGGATCGCTCGGAAACCTGACAGCGTTGAACAGCCTGGCTTTGACGTCAAACGCTTCAACATCCAGCACTGGCAGAAGATCGAACAAATGCTCCGACACGCTCGCGACGAGGACATGATTATCTCAATCATCTTTTATGTCGACGGTGCCCGGCCTGGTGTGGATCCTTTTGGCAAGAGAAGGATGGGGCAGGAGGACGAACGGCGTTACTACAGATACGCTGTGGCCCGCCTGGCTGCCTTTTCAAACGTGATGTGGGATGTTACCAACGAATACCACTTGTTTCGCAATGAGGCCTGGGCCAATAAAATGGGAGCCTTCATAAAGAAGTGTGACCCATACGACCATCTAATGTCTGTTCACGGGCACGGCCAGTTTCCATTTCGCAAATCACCCTGGGCTAATTTTGCTATGTATCAACAGTGGGATGAGTCCGGCGGTTATCAATTCATGCTCGAAAACCGCCGCAAGCAGACTCAGGTTGGCAGGCCCATACCACAAGTGAACGAGGAGTACGGATATGAGGACCATTATCCAACCTGGGGCGGGAATCGCAAGGCCCCGGCGCGGTCGGCTGATAACCGTCGCAGACTGGCCTGGGGAATGTACATGGCTGGCTGTTACCAGACCACAGGCGAACGTGCAGATACAGGAACGGGTTGGGGCCCCGATACAGGAGGTGGATGGCTCAACGGTAGAGGGGACGGCTCAATGGTCATGCTCAAAGGCTACGGCCACATCGTGGACTTCTTCACATCGATTCGGTGGTGGAAGCTCGAGCCGAACAATGAGTTCTTCAAAACCCCCCGTATGACATCCGTTCGATCGGAGCTTATGCACGTTGTATACACACGGGACAAGACCGGCAAGGCCAAAATGTACCTCGATGGTCGCAAGCAGGCCGAGACTACTGTTACTGGCGAGACGTCCAACTGGGATGACAGTTATCACCTTGCTCTGGCCAACGAACTGACGAAAGATCGTCCCTGGCTCGGTGAGTTCCATCAGGTTGCCATATATGACCGTGCATTGAGCGAACAGGAGGCAATAGGAAAATTCAGAGGTGGCATTACCCTCAGGCCACAGGATGCACTTGTTTTTTACGATTTTCAGGAGGGAAGTGGTCAAGTCATAAAGGACCGCTCCAACAGGCCAGGCCATTTGAATCTCAGAATCGAGAATAGCTCGGCAGTGAAATGGTTAAAGGGAGGAGGTTTGGCAGTTCAATCACCTGTCCTGATTGCTTCACAGGGGCCGGCTGCCAAGATTGGCAACGCCGTTCGCAAATCCGGCGCCATTACCATCGAGGCCTGGATCAAACCGGCCAACACCACGCAAAGCGGGCCCGCACGAATTGTCACAGTATCGCGTGATACCGGCAGCAGGAACTTCACGCTCGGTCAAAAAGCCGGCGCCTACGAAGTGCGCTTTCGCACAACGTCGACCTCAGCCAACGGAGAACCGGCTCTGTCGTCCCCAGGCGGCGACGATACCATGCCTCGAATCTGTGGGTTGCGATCAGCGGAGGCTGACCTTGCAGTGCTGTACTTCACGGCAAGTGGACAAGCTCGCATAAAGCCAAGATCACTGGCCAAAAGACTACGTGCGCAGTGGTACAATCCCAGAAACGGCAAGTGGGCAGATGCCGGCAGAACCACTGGCGGCACTTTCACTGCACCGGATGCAGAAGACTGGGTGCTGTTACTGCAGAAAGCGCAGGAGTCCAGGCAGACAAATGTGAAATGAAAGGGTTAAAAAGTATGAAATGGTACATTTGGGTGAGTTTATTGGCGGTGACCATGGCGACGGCAGCACGGGCGGGGACTTACTACGTGGCAACGAACGGAAGCGACGAGAATCCCGGCAGTGAGGCAAAGCCATTGCGGACGATTCAGAAGGCTGCGAGCGTGGCCCGCGCGGGGGACACGATTCTGGTGCGCGGCGGTGTCTACTCCGAGCCTGTGGTACTGCGCTTCTCCGGGCAGGAGGGTAAGCCGATCGTTCTGAAGAACTATCCTGGTGAGCGGCCGGTGATTCAGCCCGGTGAGCCGGGCGAACAGCCGCCCGGCCATGGCCTGCTGCTTCAGGCACGAGAGGGCTATCAAAAGCCAATCGGCTGGATCACGATAGAAGGGCTGGAGATTCGCTATGGGCATGACGGCGTGAAGTTCTACAATGCCCACGACATTGTCATCCGCAAATGCCACATCCATGAGAACTGGAATCAAGGGATTCTGGGAAACGGCAATCGCGTGCTCATTGATCGAAACATCATCGCCGGCAACGGCACGGATAAAAACGCACAACAGAACCTGATGCACGGAATTTATGCCACGGGAAGCGCCTTTACAATTACGAACAATATGATTTATTCCAATACGGCTTACGGCATCCAGGTGGCGGCCTACGATTACAAGAAAGACTCGATGGCAGGGCCAGAATATGCGGAGGCGAAGAACTGGTTAATCGCCAACAACACGCTTGCCTTCAACAAGAATCGGGCTGGTATCGTGATCTGGCAGGATGGTGTCGAGAATTGCGTCGTCCAAAACAACATTTTCTACAAGAACGGAGGCGTGAATGGGATCCTGTTCTACACACAACAGGGTCGGCGACATCCGATACGAAACAACATCTTTTATCCGCCCGGTGAGAATCTCGTAGCCACCGAAGATAATGCGTATGAGGCGAACGACAACCAACAGATCGACCCGCGGTTTGTCGACGCCGATTCCTTCGACTTTCACCTCAAGGCCGGTTCACCGGCCATTGACGCAGGTTCGGCGGACCGCGCTCCCAAGACGGACTTTGAGGGAAAGCGCCGGCCGCAAGGTGACAAGGTTGACATCGGGGCGTATGAGTTTTCGCCGGCGACCGGGTCGTACGAGTCAACGCCAGCCGCCGGGCCGCTACGGGTTCACCCGGCGAACCCGCGTTACTTTACAGACGGGTCGGGTAAAGCCATTTACCTGACAGGATCACATCATTGGGATAATCTCCAGGATTCAGGCACAATCGGTAAGCCTTTAGTTCGCTTCAAATATGAGGCATACCTGGACCTGCTTCAATCTTCCGGCCACAATTTTATGCGGATGTGGGCATGGGAAGGCGGGGCCAACGAGAATTACTACGCTCCTCTGGTCTATCGTCGAAAAGGTCCGGGGACGGCTCTGGATGGAAAGGCGAAGTTCGACCTGAACCAATTTAATCAGGAATACTTTGGCCGGCTGCGGTCTCGTGTGGCTGCTGCAGGGCAGCGAGGAATTTACGTGAGCATCATGCTCTTTCAGGGCTGGAGCATTTATAGCCACGGCTATGGCAATCCCTGGCCCCTCCATCCCTTCAATAAGGCGAACAACATCAACGGCATCGATGGGGACACAAACGGGAATGGAGAGGGTAAAGAGGTCCATACACTGCAAGTGCCTGCCGTCAACAAGCTTCAGGAGACCTATATTCGCAAGGTCATCGATACTATTAATGACCTCGATAACGTGCTCTACGAGATTACAAATGAGACGGCTATCTTTTCCAAGGACTGGCAGTACCACATGGTGAAGTATATTAAATCTTACGAGACCACCAAAGCCAAGCAACATCCCGTTGGAATGACCGCTTTTGACAGCGGTCGAGGAGGCTCAATGGCAGCCCTCCTGGGGAGCCCGGCGGACTGGATCTCGCCCCAAAACGACGGCACCTCAGGCGACTATAGGGGTAATCCGCCTGCCGCCGACGGGCGGAAGGTGATAATCAGCGATACGGATCATCTATGGGGAGTGGGTGGAGGTCAGGCCTGGGTCTGGAAGACTTTAACGCGGGGAATGAATCCAATCTATATGGATCCCCTGCCGGCAGCGGAGCAGGAATCATGGATGTCGAACAAAGAAGTGGAACGGCGGAGCGCACGCAGGGCTATGGGCCAGACGCTAATCCTGGCCAATCGGATGGACCTGGCGGCGATGATACCGCATCCTGAGCTGGCTTCGACGAGTTACTGTCTGGCTAATCCGGGCACGGAGTATTTGATTTATCAGCCCAAGGCCACCGAAGGTTTTTCAGTAGAATTAGAAAGGGGAACGTACCGTTACGAATGGTTTGATCCCACCAAAGGATTAAGCGCCGGCAACGACAGTGTCAAGGCCCCCGGCGGCGTACAGCAATTCAAAGCGCCTTTTAAAGGAGACGCAGTACTTTACCTCAACATAGAGAAGACGTCCAGGTAATGCATACCTTCTACTGAAGGAAAAATAGAGCATGAAAACAATTCAACAAATGATGGGCTTTTTCAGTGTGCTGATTATAATATCATTTTCGGCTCGAGCATCACTGTCTGCCTCACAGCCGGACGTAACGCCGGCCAAGGGGCTGCTGAGGATTCACCCAGCCAACCCGCGTTATTTCTTCAATGGAACGAAAGGGATTTACCTCTGCGGGCACCAGATATTTGTGGACGTTCAGGATAATTCCTTCAATAAGGAATGGGTCAAGGACATGGGGCATCCTGAAGAGCCGGACAAGAAGTCGAGGCTTCTGGACTGGGAACGGTATCTGGATTTTGTGGAGGGCCTCGGCTTTAATTATTTAAGGGGCTGGATTATCTGGTCGACGGGGTCCGGGACAGCCGCACCACCTCGTAAGGTGGCTTTTCCGATGCCCTTTAAGCGCGCTGGGCCCGGAAAAGCCAATGATGGTGGATTAAAGTTCGACCTGCAGCAGTTCGACGAGGTATTTTTCCGTCGCCTGCACGACCGCTGCCGGGACCTTCAAGGACGAGGGATTTATATCTCGGTCATGCTTTTTGAACTCTACGGCTTTCTGGATGGGGAAGAAGTGAATGGTCAGCGGCTTTGGGAGGGTAACCTGTTCCACAGCGCCAACAACATCAACGGCATTGACGTGGACCAAAATCAAAACCGTCTCGGGGAGGAATTCTTCAGCCTGGACGACAATCCCGCAGTGGTAAAAATTCAAAAGGCGTATATCGAGAAGATGGTAGATGCGCTGAATGACCTGAATAACGTGATTTGGGAGATATGCAATGAAGCACCGTCTGCAGCCATCAAATGGCAGTATGAAATGCTGAGGCACTTAAAGGACTACGAGGCGAAGAAGCCCAGGCAACATCTTGTGCTGCTCTCGCCCGGCGGATGGACACCAGGCGGGTGGAGCTGGCCGGCCGAGAAATTATTCGTCAATAGTCAGGCAGATTGCATCGCGACGGCAAACGGCTGGATTAACAAAGACAATCCCAAGGTGTACCGGATTGACAAGCCGGTCGTGATGGACCTTGACCATGTCGCTCCGGGGCAGTGTCAACCGGCCCTGATCTGGAAAGCCTTCACCCGCGGCTACCATTTCAACCTGTACGACGGACCTTTTGAGCAACCCCAGCAAGAGAGTCATTCGTGGCAGGTGGCGCGTGAGAACCTCCATCTGATTACTATTCTGGCTAAAAGAGTCCGGGATATCGCACTGATGAATCCCGACGGGAACCTCTCTTCCACCGGCTATTGCCTGGCGAATGAAGGAGAGGAATACATAGTGTATGCAGAGGAGCAAAAGGACTTCCAAGTTAACGGCCTGCAAGCCGGCCATGAGTACCAGTACGAGTGGATAAGCACTACGGAAGGCCGTGTTCTGGAAACCGGCCGGGTCACACCGGACGCCGGGACCCGCCGGTTCAGTCCTGTCTGTAGTGGGGCTGTGTTGTTTCTGAGGCTCCGAGATATTCAGCAGACCGTGAGCCATTAATGAAGATACTTTAGGAATCAGAGATTTTTGGAGGTAATATCGCATTATGTATTCACGTGAAAGATACATGAACGAGATGAGAGCGTTTCTTGGTTGTCTTGCTATATTGGTTGGGCTCGCCGGGACGTTCGGTAGAGAGACGGCGGCGCGGACGTTGCCGGCCTTTCCGGGGGCGGAGGGTTACGGTTCGCACACACCCGGCGGACGTGGGGGGCGAATCATCGAGGTCACAAACCTCAACGACGCAAGCCCGGGCAGCCTCCGCGATGCGCTGGAGGTCCAGACCGGTCCCAGGATTGTGGTATTCCGCGTCAGCGGGACGATTGAGCTATCCAGCAGCATCAATATCGGCAAGGCCAATAGCTATGTGACGATCGCCGGCCAAACGGCGCCCGGTGACGGCATCCAGATTAAGAACTGGCCCATAGCCGTGGCTTATGGCGGCCATGACGTTGTAATGCGATACCTGCGCATGCGTCCCGGCCCGGGGGGCATCACGAAAGAGAACGGCGGTGATATCGACGGCGTTCTGGTCTATGGTCCGGGGGGCAGACATACCTACAACGTGATGATTGACCACTGCTCGGTTATGTGGGCCGCGGACGAGAACGCCGACGCCTGTGGCGCGGTCACCAACGTCACTTTCCAGTGGTGCATCATTGCTGAGGGTTTGCAGGGCGGGCACGAGAAAGGCCCCCACAGCATGGGAATGCTCATCAGCGGCAGTCAAAAGACCATGACCGTCACCGTGCATCACTGCCTTTTTGCTCACAACGGCGGCCGCAACCCTGCCCTGATATTCGTGAATCCACAAGGGACGCCAGCGGCTCGCTTCGATTTCCGAAATAATGTTGTCTACAACTGGAGCAACAACAACTATGCTCAATTCCACACAGAAGGGCATTCGAGCGCGGACAACGGCCCGCAGGTCAACTTCGTGAACAACCTGTACCTCAGAGGACCGGACAGCAATCCAGGGGACGACAACATCGTTTGGATCAAGGGCCCGGCTCGCCTCTATGTAGATGGGAACTGGACCCCCAGATGGCCTGCAGGTACAAGCAACGGCTGGGACATCGGAATCCGCGACATTGACGACAGACCACAGTACCGCCCTGTGGATGAGAGCGTCTTCAGGGCGATGCAGCCATTCCCAACACCGTCGGTCCGAACGACGACGATGGACCGGCTTTACGAACTGGTGCTGACACGCGCGGGCGCGACGCGTCCAAGGCGGGATGAAGTTGACTCCAGGGTAATTGCGGAAGTCAGGGCCAGGACTGGGCGTGTTGGTATGGGTAGTGGCTATCCTACGTTGAAGTCTGCGACGCCGCCTCCGGATGCTGACCACGATGGCATGCCAGATGCCTGGGAACGGGCACGGGGACTGAACCCGAAGAATCCCGATGACGCAAACGGTGACCTGGACGGCGATGGTTACACCAACGTCGAGGACTATCTGAGCGAGCTAGCCGGAGACCCCGACGACAAAGGACACGGCGGTTCCATGATGGGGCCCGAACCGAGCAAGATGAACTCGGTGGCCAGAATTCCTAAATCCCACTGGAAATCCTTAGGGCTGCCTGATGGGTTGGACGAATAAGTTTACGGTTCCCAATCAGCAGGGTGACAGGCAATGGCCAGTTTGAGATCGCGCCGCATATCGTAAAGAGGACAGGCCAAACTCACAAAGCTGGGATTACAGCCAGTCGCCAACCGGTATTTGATCTACCGCATGGCGCAAAACAGGATCAACATTCGTATATACCTTGTTGGTCAGATCTGGCGAAGAATGTTCCAACAATTTCTGCGTGACAGCAGTGGATATGCCGTTCTGGGCAAGAATAGAACCAAAGGTTTTACGTAGGTCATGAAATCTCAAGTCAGCCAAACCAACCTCTTTGCGCATCTTTTCCCATTTATTTTGGCTGAAATTGTCATTGAATACTTTTTCTTGTTCAGGATTGAACCCGGAGACATATTTTCTAAGCTCTGCCATTACTTCAGCTGGCACAGGACGCGACCCCATACTTTTTCTGGTCTTTTTGCTCGCTGTAGTAATATAGTTGTTCACAAAATCGATGTCACTAATTTTTAATGATTCAATATCACCGCGCCTAAGACCTGTACCTAAAGCCAATAAAATTCTCATCTTAATTGACCGATAAGGCTCAGCTACTGACATCAACTTTTTAACCTGAGCATCGTTCAGCGATTTTACTGGCCGCTCATCTTCCTTCAATTCCCTGATTTCGATTCCACTGTTCACATAACGTTTTTTCCTGCACCAGTTAATAAATGTTCTCAGATTCCTGATGTCTTTGTTAAGCGTTGACCGTTTTATTTCGCTGCCTCTTTGGAGAATGAATTTATCTATGCTATTTTGTACAATCTGTTTTGAATTGCATTTTCCAGCTAACCGTTCAAAGTGCCGTAGTGTAAGAGCTATTTCATAAAGCGTTGCTTCGGTGACCCCCTGAACCTTTTTGGATTCTCTATATTCTTCGACCATCTGCTGCCAACCTATAGTCACGATTCCTGTAAATACGTCAGAGTTGAGTTGGCTATACTTTAACTGGCAATAATGTTCGGCCAGTTTCCTGGTCGGCAATGCTTTTGCTTTTCGCTTGCCGCTTTCATACCAGCCAACCCACCAGCCCTTAACACCTTTTCTTTTATAAATCCAAACCTTTTTCATAATACTCATTCTATCGTAATTATGGGGATCTGAATCAAGGCAAAAAGAGGGCTGAGATTTAAGCAAATTGGTAACAAAATGGTGACATGCACAAAGGTGTTAGAATTAAACAAAACGTAAAGCTATATCTTATAAAAAGTTATGTGATGGAGGTATTTCTTTGTAATAGTATGTTCAATCCGATGACCACCCTTTCTGACAAGCTGCTCACTTCCAAATTCTGACACCGCTGTTATGAGGTATAATGTGGTCCTAGGATAAGGCTTCAGAAGACAGCCCTCTTTGTTTTGGATTTTTTAATCAATTTTCTAATGGATTGTTTTATATGCGTTGTTAATTTCGGCCAGAGGCGAATGAGCTCAATGAGTTCGGGCGGTAGGTTACCGTTAGCTGCAAAATTTTGGTGCACACATATGGCACACTTTTCGCGCAAAAGTTTGTTATGGTCTTGTTCGGAACTTGTACTGGTTTTGTTCAAATTGCTGTTTTTCCGATTTTTGTAAGTGTCTGTTTTTGCAAGCTTTTGTGCTTGTTTTGTGCTTGTTTTGTGCTGGTTTTGTTACGGTTTTGCAAGGGTTTGTTCGAGGCGTTGGAAAGGGCTCAAATCCCCCGTCCTTACAACACGTCATCCACTTGTCGCCGAGATGATATTTTCACGCCGCTGTCTGATCCGACTGCAAACAAAGAGATTACGAAATCCGGGTATTATTGGGGAACACTTCCAGTCCCCCTGAGTATCCCTGGGTATCCCTTATGGACCGGGTGATTCCCGTCTATTGGCCCCAAAACGCGTTTTTGGCCCAATATCAAAGCTTCTTTAGAGGCTGGAAACGTACTGTCGATCCGAAGGTTGAGGGTTCGAGTCCCTTCGGCCTCGTTTGTTGTAAGTGTTTTATTCATAAGCACTTGCCTTCAAGTCATTGCTGCTATCAGCGTCGTTTTTGGAAAACTGTCCAGCGTCAATTAAAAATTCCCTCTGACGACAATTATTTTTACCGTTCTTTCATAATCCTTTTCATCATCTGTTATAAAGCGCGGCCGGTGGCCGACACTATTTCCTACCTATGCCGAAGTTCCGCTTAAGCTGTTCGGCCTGCGCCTATACTTCTTTTTTCCTGCCCTCAATGACGAAAAAGACGCAAACAGACTCAAATGCCCTCAGCTTGGCCCAGCCATCCCGTCGAACACCCTAAAGGTCCATCTCATAAAATCCGCACATTTTCCAAAAACGATTTATAAGTCCCAGGAAACCTACCGCGGCCATTTGGAACGTAGCCCTGCCCTTTTTAGGCTCCACAAAACCACCGTTTATTTGAGTTCATCAAGCCTTTATATAATAAAAACCTTCACAAGGTAGCCAAAATAATTGTATGTTCAACGATTGATTTGATATAATGCCACAAACTGAGCTCGGTTGCGTAGCCGAGCGAGTTTATACAGGAAATATCGGCTGAAATTTCCTGTCAATTCGTCCCTTTTCGGAGGATCTGCGATGCAAGAGTCTATCTCCCGTCGGAAGTTCCTAAAAACCACTGTAGCTGGCAGCGCCGCCTTGGCCCTCTCCGCCACGAGTTACTCCCGTGTCATCGGCGCCAACGACCGGATTTCGATCGGCATCATAGGTTGCGGCAGCCGTGGGGTCGGCGCTCATATGCCCGGCATACACAAACACGCTGAGAGCCAAAACATAGAAATCACGGCTGTGTGCGACCCGTGGCGGCTCCGTCAGGAAGCCGCCGCTGCCAAGGTGAAGGAATGGTACGGTCGTGACGCGCGGAAGTTCTCATCGTACCGTGACCTGCTGGCCGCCAAAGACGTGGACGCCGTTATGATCGCCTCGTGCGACCATCAGCACACCACGCACCTCGAGGCCGCTGCCAGGGCCGGCAAGGATGCCTACTGCGAAAAGCCGCTGGCGATGAGACTCGATAGGCTCAAAGACGCCTGCGATGCCGTCAGGAAGGCCAAAACCGTTGTACAGATCGGGACACAGTTGCGGAGCCTTCCCAGTTTCACCGGGTGTCGCAAACTCTACAAGACGGGCATCCTCGGCACGGTGGGGCGGATCGAGCAGTGCCGCAACGGCGAACGGCCTTACTGGTATTCGTACGTAAAGGACGTCAAGGCCAAAGACGTGGACTGGAAGGAGTTTCTGATGGATCGCCCGATGCGTCCGTTCGACCCCGTGCTGTACTCGGGCTGGTACGGTTACCGGGAATTTTCCGATGGGTCGGTTCCGGGGCTGGGAAGCCACTTCATCGACCTGGTGCACTACATCACGGGTGCGAAGTTCCCCACAAGCTGCGTGTGTCTGGGCGGGACGTTCACGTGGAAGGACGAGCGCAAGTTCACCTGCCCCGACCACATCCAGGCCCTGTGGATTTACCCTGAGGGCTTTATGGTCAGCTATTCGACGAACTTCGGCAATGGGAGCGGGAATAGCTTCAAGATTTTTGGCGACCAGGGCGTGCTGGATATGGTCAACTGGACTGCGCCGGTACTGACAGCTGAAGGCGGAGGCAAGAGAAGGGGCCAGATACGAGGTAAGAACCCGGTCAAAGAGGTCCCACGCCCAGACCACTTCCTTGATTGGCTACAGTGCCTCCGGACCCGTAAGACGCCCAACGCCTCGATCGACGCGGGCTACCAGCACGCAGTAGCCTGCATAATGGCGATGCAAGCATACGACACTGGCCATCGAATGATATACGACCCCAAGAAACGTGAGATTCGCGAGGGCTAAGGACACGCGAGCGATGTCATAACGAATAAGGAGGAAACGCGGATGAACTCTTTTGACCAACTTTCCCGCCGATGCTTTCTGGGCCAGACCGTAAAGCTCGGAACGGCGGGACTTGCGGCCTCCTGTGCCGCAGCATTACCGGCACCGGCCACGACGGGACCTACGACCGGCGGCCCCTGGCAGATCGGCTGCTACACGCGCCCCTGGGACCGGTATGATTACCGCGTGGCACTTGATGCCATCGCTGAGGCGGGGTTCAAGTATGCCGGCCTGATGACCACCAGCTCCAAGACGGGGCTCGTGATTTCGGTCTCCACCACGCTCGAAGAGGCACAGCGGGTCGGCGAAGAGGTGAAGAAACGCGGCTTGGTGGCCGCGTCGATATACGGCGGCGGCATCCCGGTAGCGAAGTCACTCAAGGCTGGCATCGAGGACCTCAAAAAGCTCATCGACAACTGCGCCACGGCGACTGCGAAGAACCTGCTGATGGGCGGAACCGGCAACGAAAAGCTCTACGAGGTGTATTACAAGGCCATCGCCGAATGCTGCGACTACGCCGCCGAGAAAGGCATCGGCATCAGCATCAAGCCGCACGGCGGCCTGAATGCCACAGGGCCCCAGTGCCGCAAGACCGTCGAGATGGTCGGCCACAGGAACTTCCGCATCTGGTACGACCCGGGCAACATCCTCTACTACTCGAACGGCGAACTCGACCCGGTCGCCGATGCCGCCACCGTGGACGGCCTCGTAGCCGGTATGTGCGTCAAGGATTACAGGCACCCCAGGAACGTCTTAGTAACACCAGGGACAGGCAAGGTGGACTTCCCGGCGGTATTCGCGCGCCTCAAGAAAGGGGGCTTCACCCGCGGCCCGCTCGTCGTAGAATGCCTTGAGCGAGGAGACCTAAAGCAAACGCTCGCCGAGGCCAAGAAGGCCCGACGGTTTCTGGAGGAACTCACCGAGCAGAAGACCTCAGCTTCCCCTGGGGCGCCTATGGCCACTGCTGACCTGACCGCAGGCATTGCGGTTGCCGACATCACTCCGCCCATCGGTTACCGCATGAGCGGATACTTTCGTGAGCGTGTGAGTACTGGCACATTGAACCCGCTCCACGCCAAGGCTATTGTCCTTCGCCAGGGTGAGGAGTCCGCGGCCCTGGTCTTCTGCGACATCATCGGCCTTTCGCTCGACGTCTCATCTCGTGCCCGCATGGAAGCCGCCGAAAAGACCGGCATTCCGCACGCGAACATTCTCATTGCCGCCACGCACACGCACACCGGACCGCTCTACTTGGGCGCGCTGCGGAAACACTTCCACGACCTTGCGGTGGCCAAGTATGGCAGCGACCCGTGCGAGAAAGTGGATTACCCGTCTGAACTTGTTGCGAAACTCGTCAAGGTGATAACGGAAGCGGACGCCACGGCAAAGCCCATCCGGCTCGAGGCCGGGGTGGCCAAACAGCGAGGCCTCTCGTTCAACCGGCGGTTCCACATGAAAGATGGAAGCGTCCGGTTCAATCCCGGAGTGCTGAACCCTGCTATCGTCCGGCCCGCCGGACCAATCGACCCAGAGGTTGGGATCGTGTTTTTCCGTGAGGTGGACAGCGGCAGCGTCGCTGCGGCGATGGTGAACTTCGCCCTGCACCTCGACACCGTCGGCGGAACTAAATACGCGTCTGACTATCCTTTCTACTTGGAGCAGTCACTGCGCCAGACCTATGGCAACGAGTTCGTCCTGCTGTTCGGCACAGGCACGTGCGGCGACATCAACCATATCGACGTTACGAAGAAGCAGCGCCTCAAGACAGACTACATCGGCAGGACGTTGGCCGAAACAGTGAAAACGAAAGCGGGGTACCTGAGGGCCGTTACGGAGACCTCGCTGGCTGTGCGAAGCGAGATCGTTCAGGCGCCGCTTCAACGTTACGGGCCGGAGAAAGTGGCGTGGGCTCGTGAGAATATCAAGAAGGTCGGAACCAGGGAACTATCGTTCCTCAAGCAGGTCGAGGCATACAAAATCCTGGCGGTCGAGATGCGCCGCGGCGAGACGATGCCGCTCGAGGTCCAGGTTTTTCGGCTGGCGCGCGGGGTGGCCGTGGTCGGCCTGCCGGGCGAGGTCTTCGTTGACCTCGGTCTTGCGATCAAGCGTGCCAGTCCTTTCCCGACCACGCTGGTAATCGAACTGTGCCAGGACGCACCCGGTTACATCCCCACGAAGAAGGCGTTTGCCGAAGGCAGTTACGAAACGGTCAACTCGCGGATCGCCCCGGGAGGCGGGGAAATGATGGTCGAAGCAGCGGTACGGCTCCTGAAGACACTTGGTCCCCAGTCGGCTTAACCTGGATACTGTAAAAATCTTCGGATGTCTATACCTCCTCCTGCATCGCTGGAGTCCCACCTCAGTCAGCCTACCTATGCTTCTCCAACCATCAAATAGACTGTGGGATGTCAAAGGAACATCGTATACCCATGGTGAGGCTCACTGCGATGGGATGCAAGAGCTGATAACAGCTGACGTAGTCAAAGCTTACCTCATATATTTGCCCTTCTGGCCGCGATTCTACGGGTTGGCGACGCCAGGTGAAGGTGAAGCCCCTTCCCAATTGGCTACGTCGTTGCCATAATCAGTCGACACCTTACGAGCAAGCGATTTGCCAAGCCCATCCGCCCAAGTTGGCCAGCGGTCTACACCGCCAG
>JAUXAB010000011.1 GCA_030615025.1 Phycisphaerae bacterium
GGTAATAATACAGAAGTCAGTGAGGGAAGGATTTTGTCTTGCTGTCACAGAGGCGCTTTGGAAGGGAACACCAGTTGTAGCCTCAAACGTAGGAGGTATCCCTATCCAAATCGAGGATGGCGAAAATGGATTTTTGCTCGAACCAACAGATACGAAAGGATTTGCAGAAAGAGTCGTTCATCTGCTTAAGAATCCAAGCGAAGCCGAAAGTATGGCGGAAAAGGCGAAAGAAACTGTAAGACAAAAATTTCTCATAACCAGATTATTATCTGATTACCTGTATATGCTGAACTCTATAATGGGCAAGTAGGAGCCGGCTGAGTGCCTAATGCCGGACAATTGGTTGAGGTCCACGGTTCTTGTAAAGATATCCGAATTTGTGGGCGGCAAACGATAACCCGCCCCGAAGGGCAAGGTTTCAGGTCCCGCCGGCCCAGATAAATACTTGTCCGCCGAAGGCGGATACGAGCTATGAAATACGCTGTACGCTATACGCTAAACGCTATTTTCTTCCACGCTGTACGCTGTACGCTATACGCTATACGAGACGCTATACGCCATACGAAATACGCTCTACGCTACCCGCTGCTGTACTTTTTATGCAAAACAAACCCAATTTTGATAAGGGCCAAAATAAACCTAACCCTTTATATACAAAAGATTTACGGAAATTTTACACCCCTTCGGACAATGAAAAACAAAGCCAATACAAACCCAAAACAAACCCAATCAAACCCAATTTCAAACGGCGCACTTACTCATTGATAGGACCAAATCCAAATTCTTGAATTTTCTCCTCAAAAACCCGGCAGATACGAAAAATCCACCTAAAAACCTGATGCCCTCCCCTTACGATTTGCCCACAAATAAAATCCTTGCATTTGTGGCAGCCACAAAAGATAATAACAGTTAACTTTCGATAGAAAATTGAAAAATAACCAAAAGTAAATAATCGAAGGAGGTCCAGAAATGAACGAAAACCAGGCCAAAGAAAGCAGTCTCGTTGATACTACCGATTGTCTCGAAGCCGTTGGGGTCTTCAGGGGATGGAAAAACTTCTTATTTATAATTATAATTTTGGGCCTTTTGCTGCTGCAGGCGTCCTTTTGGCTTGTAAATACCGGCTACGTTAAAACCGGTGATGAAATCAAAAGCGACTCACCTGCTGTCGAGGCCAAAGATACAGAGGAAACTAAAGAGGCGGCGAAAAAAGTAATCGGCGAGCCAAACCAGCCAACCGAGGCAGCACAGCAACAAAAAACCCCTCTCTTTGAGATAACATTCGAGCGGCTGGCCCGGCTCATCCAATTTGTCGACTTTGTGCTTATACTGGTGGCTATACTTTACTGCCTGATAATACTTTTTAGCTTAAAGGTCTCACTGCTGGGCAGACTCGGCGGAATAAACCATATCGCCAGAGCATTTTTCCTCTCGCTTGCCTTTATTGTTCTGCTGCTGCCGTGGCAGAGGTTCTTTCCCGGTATAGTTCTCGGAGCGATGTACACGGGTGACGAGCTACGAAGCCGCTGTGCCGCCGCCGAGGGCTATGATATATTTCATACAACATTGCACTATTTGCGGTTCACCGGCTATTGGCTGCTGGTGCTGTTACTGCTTATCTTCTCGTGGTGGCGCAGTTGCCGCTGGGCAAAGGCCATCCTTCGTCGGCTGGAGGTAATATAAAAAGAATAGCCAGGGGCAAAGAACGCAGGGTCATAAAACTAACGCTAAAACCCTTTCAGGTTTTGGTAGGTCGGGTTGGTTAAATGATAATTGGTTAAATGGTTTCCAATTACCAATCACCAATTACCAATCACCAGTTACCAATCACCAGTTACCAGTTACCAATTACCAGTTACCAATTACCAGTTACCAATTACCAGTTACCAATTACCAGTTACCAATCACCAGTTACCAATTACCAATTACCAGTTACCAATTACCAGTTACCAATTACCAGTTGCCAGTTACCAGTTACCAATTACCAGTTACCAATTACCAGTTACCAATTACCAGTTACCAATTACCAGTTACCAGTTACCAGTTACCAATTACCAGTTACCAATCACCAGTTACCATGTGAGAGAGCGTAATCTGTGAGTACACGTAAGTTTTCAGGCGGAGTGTCACGAGTAACTTCACAGCCGGCACCAACAATAAAATTGCTGCCCGCCTCTTTATGGCATTGCTCTATTGCTTGATATATTTTCTCCGGTGTGCCATTCCGAAGGACCGATACAGGGTCGATATTGCCGCAGATAATCTGAGCCTGCCCCATTTTTTCCCGAGCATCCGAGACCTCGACAAGATAGTCCAGGTCAACGATTTCACAACCCAGACGCCCAATATTTTCGAGAATGGCCCGCGTGTTGCCGCAAATATGCAGCCGTACAGCAGCCCCCAGCTTGTGGACGCCGTCTATCAGCTTCTTTTCATAGGGCCAGACAAATTCTTCATATAGCTGGGGGCCAACAAGAGAAGCTGCGGCATCCCCCATGCCCATCACGTCCACACCCGCTTCAATCTGGAACTTAGCAAAGTTCAGTTCCATTTCATTTGCAAATTCGAACAGGTCACGAATAAAGCCGGGATCATCATAGAAGTCCATCATTAAAGTATCGATGCCGCGCAGATCGGCACCCTCAGCACAAGGCCCTTCAATCCAGCCTTCGATAATCTTATCGTCGCCTATTTTGTCCTTAAAAAGCGCAACCGCTTCGACCCTATCCTGCATTCGGCACGCGCCTTGAACATCGGGCATTTTCAGAGAGGCCAGTTTGGTCTTATCGGCCAGCAATGCATTATGATTATCGATAGCCGGCGGAGAATTTTCTGAATAGATGATTGAGGCTCCACAGTCCGCCGCCTCACGGGTAGGGTCGGATATAACAGAGACATGGTCGAAATCGAAATCTTGCGCTATTCTCAACTGGCCCTCGACCAAAACTCTATGGTCGGTCGCGTAGTCATAGTACTTTTTGCCGATACGGTCACAGGCAAATTGCATGGTGATAGGCATAAGAGGCAAATGGTCTACCTGCCCGCCGCGGAGCCTCGTAAAGATGCGTTCTCGACTGGTTGTATGTTTTTCGTTCATAGTTTTCTGACCTATGTGCATATCATTATAGAACCAACGCGGCCAATATTGTTACAAAAAACAGGTGCCAATCTCTACTTAGTTTTCATATTTCTGAGTTTCTATTCAATCACGCTATGCTTAGCCTCGGTTTACAGATATTTCTGCTCCTCACCGCTGCGGTTCAAATCGACACCGTCCGCTCTCAGCACATCCAGTAAATCAGCGCCGGCCGTCCCGCCGTTAATCGTCAAACGCAGCAGCATTTTTTTGCCTCTGAAATTGGCTTTAATTGGCTTTGTTTGGCTTTGTATTGGGTTTGTTTTGGCATTGTATTGGCTTTAATTGGCTTTAATTGGCTTTGATTGGGTTCGTTTGGGTTCGTTTTGGGTTCGTTTTTCCCGCGTTGACCAAGTGTCTTATTTTCATAATCCTTTGTTATCGCTTTATTTACAATCATTTGACTTCCCGGGAAATTGGGTTCGTTTTGCATAAAAAGGTGCGATTTGTAGAGGACTCTCTACAGTTGTAAAGGAAAGAAGGCATAGCCACAAAGGCACTAAGGCACAAAGTGGATTTTGGGACGTTTAGGCGGTTTGGGAGTATTTGGGCTTCGGTAGCCATGTGTAACACCCCTTTCTGACTGAAATGTCTATTAAACTGACGCCTGCTGGCGTCTCGTGTTTACTTACAGGTAAACATACGAGCATATTAACATATTATCAAACAAAAGTCAACAAAAAAATAAAAAAAAGTGCTTTATTTAACCGCAGATCCATTCGACTACTTCGACAAGCTCAGTGTAAACAAGCTCAGGACAAGTTTTTTGTTTTCAGTTTGACAATTGTAACAATACTATATAAGTATATGCATATATACTTATGGACTGCTTTAAGAATCGTGGTTTTTGAAAGAGGGCGTTGTGGTTTTTGAAAGAGGGATTTGGGGTGGAGATTTTTTTATTTTTTTCAGATTTGGCCGGGTACTATGTGCGCTTTTGGTCGCGCATTTTACCTATTTTAACGCGCCACAGAGACACAAAGGCACGAAGAATATAGCCACAGAGAACAAAGAGAGAAAAAAGTTTATCAGGTAATCAGGTAAACAGGAAGTGGATATCAGGGGGACAGGATAACAGGAGTTTTAGCCACAAAAAAGCCCAAAATGCACAAAAGGCACAAAAAAATGACCAAAAAAGTGCTTTATTAAACCGCAGATTACACAGATTTTTAACCGCAGATTGAGCAGATTATTACGGATTACAGGCGGCGAAAGACCCCAATGAGATAACGCTTCGCTATCTCACCCCGATGAGATAACGCTTTGCTATCTCATGGGGTAAACGGGGCAGGGATTAGAGGATTTGAACAGGAGAACAGGGCAGGGGGCATAGCTGTTTTTTTCTCTTGAATTGTTATATCCCCCGTGCTATAGCCACTTGTGTATATTGTAATTGATTTTCCTTTCATTTTATCATTTGGAGGTTATTGCCATGTGTGAACACTGTACACGACGGGAGTTCCTGGGAGCAGGAGTGGCCAGTGGGATGATTCTCGCAGGCGCAACATGGACGCACACCTGGGCTTCGCAATCACCGCCTGCCCAAATCCGGGGAAAGTCACGAATCTGCGTCGTCTTCACCGGCACGCCCGTACCGGAGGACCGCAATTGGGGAGCCGACGCCGGGCAAATAGAGGCCATGAAAAGCCGGCTGGCCAAGGCGGAAAAGAAGCTGGGAAACATCGAACTAATAATTGGGCAGTCGAGGAATGCCCAGCAAACGGCAGCTCTGTTAGAAAAGGCGGGGCCGGGGGCACCGGTCCTTGCGATCAACGTGCAAAACTTTGCCTTAACAAGGGTAGTGAAGCCGATTCTTGACGGGTCGCATCCCATGGTGTTTTTCTCACTGCCGGCCAGCGGTCACGATTGGATGTATGCTCCCCGTTGGCATAGTAGGGGACATCGCGTCACCCTTCTGGCCAGCAGAGACTACGACGAGCTCGAACGAGCCCTTCGTCTGCTGAGGGTAATTCCTATGATGAAGCAGACTCGGATCCTCCTGTTCCCTCCGGCCCGAGGTACGAAGCCTGCCCAGTCTCCGGATCAAGTCAAGAAGCGTTTGGGTGCCGATGTCGTAGCCATAGAAGAGAAGACCTTCGACGAGATGATTTCCGCCGCGGAAGACAACGCCGTTCGAGCCGAGATCAACCGCTGGACAAAGAACGCGAAGGAAATCATTGAACCGAACAAAGAGGACATCAGAAAGGCCGCCCGCGTCAGTGTGGCGCTGCAACGCTTAATGGAGCAGGAAAGGGCCCAAGGATTAGCTGTGGGCACGTGTATGGGATGGTTGTCAAAAGGATTTCCCTGCCTGGGATTTGCCCGTCTTCGCGACAACGGTATTCCCGCGGCGTGCGAGGGTGACATGGACTCATTGTTGACCATGCTCCTGTTTCAATATATGATCGATCGTCCCGGATTCCAAGGCAACGCTACATTCGATACCTCTCGCAACGCTTTGTGGACCGCCCATTGCACGGCACCGCTGAAGATGGATGGTCCCAATGGCAAGGAAGCGCCATACCTGCTGCGCGGGCATTCCGAGGTCGGCGGCAGCGGCTGTGTACCCGAAATCCAATACCGCCTTGGCGAGACCATCACCCGTACCAAGCTGATCAATTTAGATACGATACTGGCCTCGACGGGCAAGATCATCGAAGTTCCGGAGAAGTCGGTCCACGGTTGTCGCACCCAGATCGTCACCGAAGTTAGTGATGCAGCGAAGATGGCCGCCAACTGGAGCAGTGCCCTTGAGACCGAGGACGCTATGACGCTGCTGCACCGTGTGGTGTTCTACGGCGACCACATGGAAAACGTGCACCACCTCGCACGGTTGATGGACATGAAAGTTGTCCAGGAAGGCTGAACGAACAACTGAATTGCGAATCTTAGGATACCGTGAAGCGTGAAGCGATAATTTCATATTTCAGATCTCATATTTCAAATTCAGTTGGCAGTCTCCGTTTCGTTTACTGAACCAGTCCACTATTGTTCTGTTCGAGCCGCTTAAGTACGTTTTGCGTGCATCCGGCGTAGAAGTGACCTTGCTTCTGTGAAAACAGAACATCCACATAGTTGTACCTGACCATATTATCTCTTACCTCAGGCGATTCAATGAGAGATTGGGCTCAAAGATGTACCACGCCATTAGACCCCGGTTAGATAACGCTTACTATTCAACTACTTTGGCATCGCGAAGAATATTCGCCTCCGCGGTAATCCCAAGGCCGGGCCCGGTGGGTACGTTTATGGCACCATTTTTCAGCCGAAGAGGCGGATCGTACCAGGGCCCTGTCTTATCCAAGCCGCCCTTATACTCGTGGAAATCCCCGATGTTCGGCGTGCATGAGGCGAAGTGGAGCACGTCAACGTAACCAACGCCGCCCCCGGACATGTGAGGTATAACAGTCATGCCCGCCTCAGCAGCCATACGAGCTACGCGGATGGCACGAATGAATCCGCCATTATAATGCAGATCCGGCTGGACGATTTGCACCGCACTATTGTGGACCATCCAGCGAAAACGACGAAGGCTGGTTTCCTGCTCTCCGCCAGCGATGGGAATCGAGAGGGCGTCGGCTACGCATTTGGTTTCTTCGAGGTGATCGAGGGGACAGGGCTCCTCGAACATATTGATGTTGTGGTCCTGCATAAGCTTGCCGATCTCTGTGGCTTTACGGCAGTCGTAGGAACCATTTGCATCTGCGTATATAGTGACCTTGTCACCAAGGGCCTTACGCACAAGGCGAATCAGACCTTCGCTGCGGCCTGGCATCGAGTCGGCATTATTACTCATACGCCCGCCGACCTTGAACTTGATGGCTCCGGCTCCAGTTCGCTCAATGTGTTTCGCTAAGATGTCCACCTCCTGCTGCGGTGTGGTGTGGCGATTGCCGCTGGCGACGTAGATGGGAATTCCACGGCGGATCACACCACCAAGCAGCTCACCGACGGATTTATCCATTATCTTACCGAGAAGGTCCAGGATGCTGAATTCCACCCATGCAACGCAGCACCACAGGGCCACACCGGACAACTTGTAATTGCTGCGATAGACATATACTCCGTCAATAAGTGACTCAAGGTCACGGGCATCTTTGCCAATAAAAAAGGGTATAATCAACTGCTGCAGAATCGGGTATAGATATGCGGCGCGACTATTGGTGACGGCAATGCCGACAGCCCCATCGGTAGATGTCGTGCGAACAAGAAAGTCTCTTTGATTTCGCAGCAACTCAATTGAGGCAATTTTTACCGGCGATTTGATGGAAGCAATTTTTAGAACCGGCGCAGCAGCAGCTTTGTCCAGTTGAGCGAGGCTTTCCCTGCGAGGCCCAGCTGCGGACACATGGCTCCGCGCCATCGCACATACACCGGCACCGAGACCTGACTTGATAAAAATACGACGATTAAGCTTCATTGTGAGCCTCCTGCGGTTTTAGTTAACTCTGTTGGCGACATTTACTATCAGATACGTTTGGACGTTGGTTCAGTCAAAGAAACCAGAACCGCTCCCCAGGTTCTTTCGACACACATCCTCATTCAGTTCTATACCCAGTCCAGGTTTGTTGGGGATTTCCAGGTACCCATCTTTGTAGATTGGGCCATCGCGTTTTATAATGTCCTGCCAGTAAGGCAACTCCACGCTGTCGGATTCGAGGGCTATGAAGGAGCGGATAGCCATGCAGGCGTGCCCCGAAGCGATGGTTCCGACCGGCGAGCACATGTTATGGCAGAGCATGTTAATATAGTACAGGTCGGCCCAGTCTGCGATTCTTTTTATCTCAAGAAGGCCGCCGCACTTTTGCGTGTCCGGCTGGATGATGTCGCATGCCTGCTTTTCGATGAACGGGCGAAATGCCTGGCGTGTGAACAGGTTTTCACCGGTCGCAATGGGGACTTTGCTGACGGCGGTCAGCCGGGCGAAGGCGTCGGCGTTTTCAGGTGGCATAGGGTCCTCAAGAAACCACAAATTAAGGTGTTCGATCATTTGAACGAAGCGAATCGCGTCGCGGGTGTTGTATCCCCAGTGCAGATCGACACCCAGTGGAAAGTCGGGCCCAAGTTCGGCCCTAATGGCCTCCAGTATTTTCACCCATGCCTTCATATCCTGCGATGAAAGTGTGCGGTTCCATCTCTCACCGCGGAACCGGTTCAGGTCGAACTTCATAGCTTTGAAGCCATAGGCTTTTGACCGCTGTGCTTCCTGGACCCACGGTTTTGGATCGAGAGTATTTGGTGAACCGGTATCGTGATAAATCAGCAGTTTGTTGCGAAACTTGCCGCCCAAAAGGACATACACAGGGACGTTGAGTATCTTACCGGCCAGGTCCCACAGGGCCGTTTCAATCCCTGAGATTGCGCCAGTAAGCGAACCCGAGCGAGAACCTTGTCCAACGCCCGCATCCATCATCCTGTGCCACAAATAATCCACCTGCAGCGGGTCCTGACCGATGATTTGTCGCTTGATACTGTTGATGTGACTGATAATCCCGGCACGGTTATAGGCTTCACCAAGGCCGTAGAGACCGGAGTCGGTAGTCACCTTTACCAGGTGCGCATCGTAATAGGTCAACCTCACAGAGGCGGTCTTGACATCACGAATTTTTACTTTTCCTAATTCGGTGGCGGCCTTAGGTACCGCCTGCACTATTCGGGACCTTTCGGCCAGAAAACCCGCTGCCGCGATACCACCGGCTGCAGCAAAAAACTTTCTGCGATTTAGCATTGGCTTACCTCCTTATTGCGATTCTTCAGAAACGATAGATTATCTGCAAAAGATACCTTTCTCATCTTCCGGCGTCCCCTCCGAACCACCGACCTCCTCTGTATAACTCATCGTTGCAGCTTCACCACAACATACGGCACTTCTTGTTCCAAAACGGGATTTGAAAGAACCGAATGCACGTCAGTTAGCATTAGCAATTGTTGAGATATACCAAACTTCGCTGAAAATAACAAGCCCGGATTTTATGTATTTGCTTATTCAGGAGAAGCCATTCTCACAAAATTTCGCTGGCAAATGTTACAAAATCTTGCTACACTACCGCTGTCTCGTGTTTTCACCCCGCACCAATTAGACGCGAGCCCCGTAAGACCAACGGCTAACTTACGGGGTGAGCCTAAGCTCAATTGGTGGGGGGTGAGAGGGTAAAAGCTCAGATGGTGACAAGACGACGACAGACAAGATGTGTTTTCTTTATCATCCTGTGCGGAACACTTATAGCTGTTCTCGTTCCAGGTCTGGCCAGTGAGGCGAAAAATGTAAGACCACTAAGGCTACTCGAGCAGTTCCTCACCGGTCCGATGGCGTGCGTGGATGAAATCATCTTTGCCTGCCGTCAGTTGAACTATGACCCTCACTGGTATGCCAATTTCGGATACTACGCGGACAGCGCAGAGCGAAAGGCGTACCGGGCCATGGGAAGGTTGTGCAAGCTGAATCTCAGGACCGGCCAAGTTACTGTGTTGCTGGATGACTCAGAAGGCACAGTCCGCGACCCGCAGGTACACTACGACGGCAGTAAAATCTTATTCTCCTACCGCAAGGGCGGTACGGAAAACTTCCATCTTTACGAAATCAATGCCGACGGCAGCGGGCTGAAGCAGCTTACCGACGGACCGTATGATGACATCGAGCCAACATACCTGCCGGACGGTGCTATCGTGTTTTGCTCCAACCGCTGTCATCGCTGGGTGGGCTGCTGGCTTACGCACGTGGCCATACTGTACCGATGTGACGCCAATGGAAATAACATCCGCCCGATATCCAGCAACAGCGAGCAGGAAAATACGCCATGGCCACTTCCGGACGGCCGTGTGCTGTACCAGCGCTGGGAGTATGTTGACCGCAGCCAGGTCCACTATCACCACCTGTGGACGGTCAATCCCGACGGCACCGGGCAAATGGTTTACTACGGCAATCTCCATCCCGGCACCGTAATGATTGATGCCAAGCCGATCCCCAATACAGAGAAGGTGGCAGCGGTGTTTTCCCCCGGACATGGTCGCCGGGAGCACAACGGCCATATCACTATCGTTACGCCCAAGGCTGGGCCCGATGAAAAAGCATCGGCTCGACTCGTTACCAAAGGATCCAATTACCGCGACCCGTACCCGTTTTCAGAGGATTGCTTCCTGGTGGCCCAGGGTCCCAAGCTGCTGGTAATGAACGGGCGCGGGGAAACCAACGAAATTTACCAACTGCCGCCGGAACTTATCCAGGCCGGCGTGCAATGCCATGAACCCCGCCCACTGCGACCGAGACCACGTGAGCGAATAATCCCGCCTCGGGTGGACCTGACGAAAGCGACAGGCCGACTGGTTTTGATGGATGTTTATAATGGCCGGCGGATGGAGGGCGTCAAGCGCGGTGATATCAAAAAACTACTTGTGCTTGAAACTCTTCCTGCGCCAATTCATTACACCGGCGGCATGGAACCAGTTAGCCATGGCGGCACGTTCATGCTCGAGCGAATTCTCGGGACGGTACCCATTGAGCCGGACGGCTCGGCTTACATGGAAGTGCCGGCGATGCGAAGCCTATTTTTCGTGGCAATGGATGAAAACAACAACTCGGTCAAACGGATGCAGAGCTTTCTGATGGTCTCCCCGGGCGAGACGACTGGTTGCGTCGGCTGCCACGAGCAGCGTACAAGGACACCGGTGAACAGGGGCCAGAACACGCTTCAGGCCGTCAGACGCCCACCCAGCAAGATCACGCCCATTCGGGGTATCCCGGAGGTGTTCGATTTTCCGCGGGATATCCAGCCCATCCTCGACAAGCACTGCCTCAGGTGCCACGGATACGAAGCGACCGAAGATGACGGCCCCCGGGCCGGCAACGTGCTCCTCAGCGGCGACCGTGGGCCGCTTTATTCCCACAGCTACTACACGCTGACCGTCCGACGTCAGTTCGCCGACGGGCGCAACCAGCCAAAGAGCAATCTTCCCCCAAGGTCCATCGGCAGCAGTGCCAGTTCGCTGATGAAGAAACTTGACGGCAGTCATTACTCTGTCAAGGCCACGCCGCACGAACAGGATATGATTCGTTATTGGATTGAGGCCGGGGCGCCCTATCCCGGTACGTACGCTGCGCTGGGCTGCGGAATGATCGGTGGATACGGCGAGAATAAACAGGACCAGTCCGACCACCAGTGGCCCAGCACGATCGCGGCGGCCGAGGCCATCAAGAGCCGCTGCGCTCACTGCCACGACCGGTTCCTGCCGTTACCTTTGGCGATGTCCGACAACCGCAACGTGCCGCCGTGGCATGGTCAGCCGGGGTATGTACCGCGACACCTGATGTTTAATCTCACCCGGCCGGGAAAGTCATTGATTCTGCTGGCGCCGTTGTCGAGCGAAGCGGGCGGATATGGCCTGTGCAGGCCAAAAGGCAAGGCGGCTGAGCCCAACGAGCCTCTGCCGGTCTTCGCCGACACCAACGACCCCGACTACCAGAAAATCCTGGCCCTCTGCAGCGCCGGCAAGAAGCATCTTGAGCATATCAAGCGGTTCGACATGCCGGACTTCCGTCCTCGGCAATCGTATGTCCGCGAGATGATAAGGTATGGGATTCTCCCGAAGGACCTTGCCGCGGACACTACTCTGCGAAGCACGAGTGCCGACATCGATGTTTACGCGACCGACCGGGCGTACTGGCGGTCGCTGTGGTATCAGCCAGTCACCCAGACAGGTTCGCAAAGCAATTAGAAAGGAGCTCTCGATAACAAAACAACGGATGAACAAGGTAAAGGTATCTGACGTTTCGCCGCACATGTGAATTAAGATGCAAGGTCCAACTATGACGAACCTGGTTCTATTTGAAAACTTGTGTCCAGATTATCAACCAAGACCGGCTCCATATTTCAATCCTGATACAATTATAATAACTAAGGGCAGCTTTCAAACCAAAGACCAGCGCAACATAGTAGAAGCAATTTGTGGCATATATCCAAAAGCCCAGATTATTGAAAAATTAGACCTGCCGCACAATCGTGTCGAGCTTGATTGTTCAGACCCTCTGGAACTTCATTATCAGGGTAAAAAGACGCTGGTTTTTGGGACACATAAAAGTGCCCTCCGCTACAGCGATGAAGACAGCAATAGTTGTCCGAACTATTGGCATTTCTCGCCTTATGGGTTCTGTCCATACGATTGTCAGTACTGCTATCTGGCTGGCACACCCGGCGTAAAATATTCACCGACAGTAAAAATCTTTTTAAATTTACTGGAAATGCTGGACCAGATTTCCGGAGCAGCTTCACAGCTTACTGAACCTACAGCTTTCTATTTAGGCAAACTTCAGGACGGTTTGGCCCTTGAGCCTATGACCGGCTATTCCCGGATAATGACGCCTTTTTTCGCTCGGGAAAAGCACGCCCGGCTAATTTTGTTAACAAAAAGCGCCAATGTGGGAAATCTCCTTTACCTTGACCATCGAGGGCACACCATTCTTTCATGGAGTTTGAACCCTCCTGAAATTGCCTCTACTTTTGAGCTGGGTGTAGCTTCAACGGAGGAAAGGGTCAGAGCTTTGCAAAAGTGTGCTGAGGCGGGTTACCCAGCGCGTGCTGTGATTATGCCGATTATTCCTATCGAAGGGTGGCAAAATATATACACGAGATTTTTGAAGAACCTTCTGCAATCAGTTCCACTTGACCGTATCACGCTTGGCCAGATTTGCAGTTATTCAGGTGCACTGAAACTTACCGAACGCAAATTAGGCAGGGACAACCCAATATCAAAACAGCTCGAAAAAGTAAAATCCAATGATGGCCGGATTCGATTTCCCCCCGAACTAAGAATAAAAGTTTATCGCCATCTAATTGATACAATCAATGAACTCCAACCTCAGTTACATATTGGCTTATGCATGGAGGAGTCCCGAACATTCGAGGCCTTGAATATGGAAGGCGCTATCGGCCACTGTAATTGTGTGCTTTAATATACCTATGAAATGCCTTATGGGCATTGAACTGGAGGCGGGGGGATTCCGGCCTTCGGCATAGAACCCAAATTTGCTATGCAAATTTCCATAGGGGCTCTGCCCCTCTGGCGTCACTCGCGGTGCTCGCTCCTGTCACCTCGAAGACCTGGGAAAATCCTTTTCCCAGACCCTTTTGGGGTTCGAATCCCCCGGCCACGGGAAGCAGCACTAATGGAGGCGGGGGGATTCGAACCCCCGTCGGGTCGTTTTTCTAAGTCCTTATGTAAGCTCGATTTAAGTTTTAACTCCTTTTTATACAAGAGCTTAAATTATTCTCAGGTTTAATCACGTTTAATCACGTTTCACCACGTTTGGGCACCCCGGATACTCCCGTATTACTCCCGCGATGTCACCTCAGTTCCGAGTCCGAGTTTTGCCCTTCCATGGAAAGGCCTTCTTTTCAGCCACTTCTGTACAGCCCTTTCATCAAACCTCACGACACCGCCTGCGAAAGGCGCCAGCTCGGGATAATCTGGTTTGCAGTCACCACCGAGATCATTAAATGACATTGGATTTTCCATCACACTTTCATAGAATGGAGCCTCCGCCGACTTTCTCTCCACCTCAAGATCGGTCTCTCGCTCATCCATCAGAATAGCCGTAACCATCTGTGCGCTCGGATCCAGCCGCTTTTGTCTTTCAGTTACGCTGAGGTAGCTTGTTCCCTCCCTGTCAAGTAGGCTGCGGACTTCCTCATATGCCTCCTTTGAGTACCCGTTGTAGTTGGGGTCAGATCTCGACAGGCCGTGTCTTCTGTCACAGATGGCCGATATTGAATGGCCGTGGAGTCCTTTTAGCCCAATCTTGTTAAGAGGTCTTTTCAAGAAAATTTAGGAATCCTCGTTTTTGGCCGAAAACCGACGAATATTTTTTCAAAACCCCGTAGATGGAGCTATACGTGCGGTTGTTTGTCCGGGTGCGGGCAGGATCAGTGGCATCCGGCTGTAAAAGGGGGGCTTTTCCTTGTCTTTGCCGATTTTTTTCGCCCGGAGTGCCACACCGTTGTCACAGGTAGGGAAAAACCCTGGCAAATAATCCGACAAATCATACCTAATACAGTTTCCGGCACGCGTGGCATTGAATCTCATGACATACACCAAGCGATCTGCGGATAGCATGACCGGAGGAACAAAAGAAAGAATACAAAAATCTATTCTTACGTTGACGGGAGGTAAGAGCGACGCTGAAAAGGATTTCTATCATACCTTTGGTTCCGTACGGACCGGGTGCGACCTGATTACAACGTTGCGAGACCGTTTTTTTCACCACGAAGAGATAGCACGTTTCGCCGGTATCCGCGGCGACTCTGGCTTTTTCAAAGTGTTGCCAAAGAACAGATTTTTCAAACTCTATTAGGTGAAAGGATTTGCCATGATTACTCGAGGAACAATTCTAATTGCTGTCGTCGTTCTGTCATTTTGCACTTCATCTATTTCAAGTAATCCTTATTGGTGGCCTGACCTGAACAGCGATGACTTGGTTAGTTTTGTTGATTTTGCCAAGTTTGCTAACAACTGGCAACAGTCCGGCAGTGGCCTTGAGGGCGATTTCGACAACAGCGAAACCGTCAATGCAAGTGATCTCACCTACATAGCCCGCTATTGGCTGGCTGACGTGAACTGCCTGGAATCTTATGAGGATTTGCTACCGTATCTGACTTCATTTGAAAGTTACCAGGAGTTTGACCTTGGTGATATTGATTACCAAAATGGCTGGCAGGTTCACCGCGGTTTGGCGGATGTGAACGACGAAGGAAGCTACCAATATGTTTACATCCATCCGAACTCAGCAGTTAGTAAGATATTTGACGACACCGGCAGTGACCATACATATATAAGATGTCAAATTTATCCTGGAGATGGAGCCAAAGTACAAGTTTTCAATGATGCGAATATAGTTGCTGCGGTAGAATTCAATGCCGACACTCATATACACGTGTTAGACGGCAGCAGTTTCCTCGATACCGGGGTTTCCTGGAGTTCTGGTTACTTTGAGTTGAAACTTGTAATGGACTACGATTCTGACGACTATGATGTGTTATGGAATGCTAGTTCCGTATTGACCAGCAACGCTGCTTTCGGAATCGCCTGTGATACCCTGACGGAGGTGGAGTTCCAAACCAGCAGCTCCGATTGGGTGAAGTTAGACAGATTATCAATAACAGATGAGAGTAGCGATGGCAGCGAAACGAATTGGTCTATTACCGAACCAGGCGGAGGTGGAGACGACAAGTTAGAAGGCAGAGTACCATTAAAAGGTCACATCTGGTGGCATGAATTGGGCAAATATGAGATCAAGTTTTGTCCAGATGCCCTTGATGATAGTGATCCGGCCAACTGGTTTACCACTTATGTTGGCTGGAACCCTGTGGAAAGCGGTGAAGTTGTTGGGTACTGGGATACGAGTTTGATGCCGAATGGGTACTACCATTTAGGAATAATCGTGTACGATGACACCGGCAGTAGTTCCCTGGGATTACAGAAGCTAATGAGCGGTCCAGCACTCAAGACATTCGTCATAGCCAGTGACTTGAAATGCAATACCTTCCATTACGAAGAGAAACCTGATATTTCAGTGCCCTGGCCGGGTGAATTCCCGTTCGAGTTCAGGCGTACATATAATAATAACCGCCGATTCTATAGCAAGCCCGTACGTAATGGCTGGACATGCAATGACCAAATTACTCTTGCCGAAGACTCAGATCATTGGTATGAACAGGAACTTGGTTTCCCAACGCGTGACGGTTCCTACCTGGCTTATGGACAGATTTGGGTTACTTATCCTGATGGCTCAAAACAATTGTTCCTGCATGATCCACCCGGCACCACCAATGAGACCACAACCATTTATAGACCCTACCCCGAGAATAGCTCCACCGATTATATTGAAAGGACGAGTTACTTTGATTGGGAGTGGGGCATTATAGAAGGGGTCGAATATAAACTCAAGAAGCGTGACGGCACCGTTCTGTCATTTAAGTACATTTCGTTGGGGTTGGAACCAGATGACCCTTGGTTGGTTTTTGGTACGCTGTTCGGCACAATCACGACCACATTGCAGAGCAAGACCGATAGGCTTGATAATGAACTCACCTATAATTGGTACGGCACACAAGCCGTTACAAGAATATCTGATGGCACAAGGAAAATTGAACTGGATATTTCCGGTGGTTACTATACCCAAGCCCAACTCAAGGTCGGCAGCCAGGTGTACCGGACGGTTGAATACGATTGGAACAGCAGTAACAAAACTTTCAAAGTAACCAAAACAGGCTATGGTGTTGATCCAAACGGAGTTTATGATGGTGGCACCCTGAAAGAATATGTTACTCAATATCGCTATGATGACGGGATGAATCTCATAAAACTTGTATATGACGACGATATTGCCAATCCGTCAATTGAGATTGAGTATGATGATTATGGAAGAGTTGTACTCCGGAAGGATTACGTTGACCCTAACAACTATCTTGGAACGTCCTATGAATATATTTTCTATCATCCGGACCCGAACAACGAGTACGTCTCAAATCTAACAACAGTGGCCACAACACAACACCAAGAGGTTGTGATAATTCAAGACAAAAGGGGTAATGTGCTCGAGCAGGATACAGTCACCGACGACGGCTCAGCAGTTACTGATGTTAATGTTTTTTACAACGACACCTATCAAAATCCGTTGAAACCAACCGATGTGAATGAGTTCTTTGATGGAATGATAAGAAGAACTTGGAATGATTACAGCAGCTACGGCGATTTAAATGAACAGCGGGTCTATGTTGACGACAGCAACTATATTGCAACAGAATTCGAGTACCATCCAGATTTACCACTGGAAACAAGGCGAACAAGCTGGCAGGATGTAAACAAGACCGGTGCGATTGTTGATAAATTCTCTATTTACGGCGACGCTGACGGTACGGAAAATGAGTACGGCGTGTATCTTGTGAAAGAAAAGGTCCTGCTGTCTCAGGAGCCGAACGTATGGGCTGAGACAGGGTACGAATATCATGACAATGGTCTTGTTGAGAAGAGAACCGATCCAAACGGCTTTATTGTTTCTTATGAATATGATGGTAACGATTATAAGAAACTTCTGAAAATGGGGACTTCCGGTTCCTTGGAGCCGGTTGGCAGATTCTATTACGACGCTATAGGGCAATTGTGGATAGAAGCCAATCATCTCGGCGGTGTAGTACTGAATGACTATGACGATTTTGGCAGATTATGGAAAGTCAGAAAATATGAAGACGCCAACGCGATGAGTATACCCGATGCGAACTTTGTGCCGTCCACCTATGAGGCCATGGATCCGTACTCGGTTGTCGTTTATGGCTATGACGAGCGTGGCAACAGGACATACGAACAAGAGGTCGCCGGCGGTGAAATATTTACCAATTACACAGTCAGCGGTTTGCCGAATAAAGTCACCTATGACGATAACAGCTACGTACAATATTACTACGACAGTCGTGGCCTGAAGATAGAAGAAGATTATAACGACGCAAGTGCCGGTCTGGATTGGCATGTAACATTCGCCTATGATTCGATGGGCAGGCTTATTGATACGCGGTGGTATGATTACGACAATATTTCGATTGTAAAACGCGAGGCCGGTTCATATTATGGCAGCGGCAGGAGAAAATATGACCATATTTATGGTTATGGCAATGTTTTGGAAAAACGGACAAATTACTACTACGATATTCTTGGCAGAACAACCAGCCGTGTAGTTGCACCAGATGGGCTTGACTTAACCACAACCTATGAGTACGATGCGGTCGGCAACCGCACAAGCACAACAGATCCCAACGGCAGCATCATCTACTATGACTATGACAATGCCAACCGCGAGATTGCTGAGTATTTTGCAGCGGAAGTTGGGACAGATCCCAATATAAAAAAGCAAATGTTCTACTATGAGAACGGGCTGGTCAAGGATGTAAACTCTTATAATTATGATGGCGCACTTCTGGCCCGCAGTCAGTACGAATATGACGCTCGACGCAGAGTCACCAAAGTTACGCAGGATATCGATGACGTGAACCAAGCTGTGACTATTTATGACTACAACGATAGCAGCTTTGTTGTTGACGGCAATGAATACCAGATACGAATTACAGATGCCAACGATAAATGCACTTATATAGCTCTGGACCCATTTGCCAGGAGAGTCAAGACCCTGTATCCATCTGATGATTATGAGGAACTTGAGTATAATGGCGATGGTACATTAGCAGCTAAAGCGGTCTGGGATGCAAACGACACCAAACACTGGATTGAATATTACTATGACGGCTACGCCAGATTGATTGACGTTAATTATCCGGACGGAGGCAATGTGCACTATACTTATGACGGTTTCGGCAGGAAAACCCTGGTCGAGGACAACCGGAACGCCACCGACAATATCGGCGGCTCAAGTGAAATCGCTTATGAATATGATGTGCTTGGCCGGGTAGATAATATTGTTGAGCACGATGGTTACCGGATTGGGTATGGTTATCAGGCCGATGGCCAGAAGAACAGCATTATTGTTACTGAGCCGAATGATGCCAACAGCATCATATATCATGTTGACTATTCGTATGATGCTGCAAACAGACTTAAGAACGTTATTGAGCCACCGTTAGGGCTGTTAAACGACCATATTGTCGAGTTTGAATACGATGAAAATGGCAACCGCAAGAAATTAGAGTACTTCCTAACGGGCAGCCCGATAGGTGCGACAGTGTCAATCGACTATGCGTTTGACCTTGACAATCACCTGACAGGATTTACCACTACCGGCGGGCCGACGTTTACATTAAGCAACACCACTATTGACGGCCTCGGACGATTACTGTATGCTGACGAAGCTGTTACCAAAAACGACAGCAATACGGTCGAATACAGGTACGAGTATGAATATGATATGCGGTTCAGTCTGATTTTCGATAACCTGATTGATTTGGCCACATCAGATTTTTACCAAACGACATATACATATGATTTAGCTGGAAACATGGTTCGCGAAGTCTACAATGATGGAGGCGATGATTTCGTCACAACCCGCGTGCACGAAGGTGACCAGGTCATTCAAACCACTCCAGGCACCGATATAACATGGGATAAAAATGGCAGGCAGGTCACAAAGAGTCACACAAATCCTGGCCATAATTCCCTTGAATACGACTGGGACGGCAGGCTGCGTGCCGGCGATGGTTGGGGTACAGGTCTCGGCATGGAGGCGAGGTATACACCCGATGGGGTGAGGATTTACAAACACAGAATCTGGAATCTTGACAGCTACTGGCATAAGTACATCGTTGACCCGGTTGGTGAAGTCCCGAATACTTTGCTCGTTCTTGACGCCAACGACAACAACGCCATCGTTAAAACATACGTTCACGCTAACGGCCAGGTCATAATGCAGCACGATGGTGATGTAAATTCACCGCGGTATTTCTATCTTCATGACAGATTGGGCAGCGTGCGCGAAGTAATTAACTCAAGCGGAAATGTTGAGAATCATTATTTCTACGGTCCCTGGGGTTATTGTTGGAACTCCGATGAGAATATAAGCAACTGGTACCACTTTGCGGGTTATTACGTGGATGTTGAGGTCAGCCAGTTTTACTGCAATGCTAGGCAATATGATATCTTACTTGGCCGATTCACCTCCCGCGACCCGGTCCGCGGCAGTTTCAATAAGCCGATGACCCTGCACGCTTACCTCTACTGCTTGAATGATCCGGTCAACAATACAGACCCCACGGGTGAATTCCTTCTTGATTTCTTATGGACACAAGGTTGGGTAGCGAAAATGCGGACAAAAACCACGGCTGCCGGGGCAAGTGCCTATGCCTTCGCGCAAAACATGGCTAACCAGCTACAATGGCACCAATACCGAGTTGCGATATATGCAGAGAATTTATTTGGTAGGCCATGGTCACAAAGCTTGCGGGCGAATCTTCAAAGGATAACTGGTAGAGTCGCAAATGCCCACGCACATCACATTTTACCACAAAAGTTGGCTGAGTGGTTTAGCAGTAAGGGTTTAAATATAAATGATCCAATGTATGGAATGTGGATTGACGCCAAATGGCACGCCAAAATGAGTTCTGCGTACAACGCAGCTTGGGAAGCTTTTGTCGTCGCTCACGAAAACGCTTCTGTTGGAGAAATTTTGGAATTTGCAAAGCAGACAATGACGCAGATAATGGAAGCTCCCGTATTTTTCATTCAATAAGGGGTCAGACACAATGCTGAGAGTGCTAACTTTTGGCACAAGGATCAAGCTGGCCGGTATTGCCTCGGCGTCATTGGAGTAGGATCAAATGAATATTGACAATACAAGAGTAAGAGAGGTCGCTGCCAGTTATGCGGGAAGAATCATAGCTGCTGCTGAGTTCAAAAAGACGGTTCATATTTGGGACTTAAAACTGGAAAGGCAGATATGTTGCTTTGAATCGATATTTGAATCTGGCGGTAAACGTTTGGCAATATCTGAAGATGGGAAGCTGTGTGTTGCAGGCGCTTATGATAAACATGGTATTGCAATGTACGATGCATTAAATGGTGACACGATTTGGCAACGTAAAGACCTTAACAAGGTACAAGGACTATATTTTAGTAGTTGTTATCAAGATTGTATTTTGGCCTGCTTTGATAATAAACCATGCCACGTATTGGAAGCAAAAACAGGCGAGACTATGACTACCATCAAAGGCTTGCGAAAATTTGCAGAAAGTCCTTTTGCTAAAATCCAACTATTAGACAAGAAAAGGGCAATCGAAGTGCTTGATTTCGAGCAGGGACAATGTATTGGGAAAATAAAGCCGCTGACCTTTGCAGTGTTGTCGAGCATTTTCACAGAAAATTCTGTAATTATTTCCGAAGCTGCTGGACCGGTAAGTTCTTATGCCATTCAAGGTGCCAAGTTAATGTGGCGTTATACTCCCAAGCTAGGAAGTCATGTATTAGCAGTATCCTACTGTGAAGAAATGGACGAGATATTTGCTGCACAATGGTCATACGAAAAAGGAGGGGATAGCACACTCTTGGCTTTCGACAAAAATGACGGCAATGTTCACAGAAAACAGCTGCTTCGTGGCATACGAGGCCAAGCTATATTTGCATTAAAAGGAAGTCGCTTAATCAGTTATTCGGGAAAAGTACTAGATACTATTACTGGGAAAATACTCGGAGATATTGGTTAAAGGAAAAGAAAAATTGAAACGCTTACCTAAATAATCAACATACTCATTTTTAGCTCTTTGAAAAATGTATAATTTGTTGCTCACAATTGATGACTTTCCTTGTCTTCCAATTGTGACAGGACGAGTTGTAAAAGCCATGAAAGATGCTAAAGTAACTAATTGCAAATATACTCCTGTGGAGGAATATGGTATTTTCAAATAGGACCGACATCTGTAGGAGCCTGACAATTCAGGTCAGCTATTGGTAAAAAGGATTCTCGCTCTTCAGGAAATGAAGATTTTGTTCATTGTTCCCTGCTCATACTTTGTACCCTGTGATTCGACGAACTACGAACTTTGACGCCTTGGCTATGGATGCCACCAGAAGATTTGCTTTGATATTGGACTGATGGGTTATATCTTGATAATAAGAATTAAGTTAATTAGATGGAAATATGGACAATATTCGTCCTGAATAGTCCCGCGAGCATTATTGCAAAAATTCTTCATATAAGCTCATCAATATCAAGGGCTTATGAAGAGCAAATGGAGGCGGGGGGATTCGAACCCCCGTCACCGCGTTTTCGTAAGCCTTTTCAGGAGCTTAATTTAGAGTTTAACCCCCTTTGCTGAAAAGAGTTAAATTATTCTCAGGTTTAATCACGTTTAATCACGTTTCACCGCGTTTGGGCACCCCGGATACTCCCGTATTACTCCCGCGAGTATCTTCAATCTTTGCTTTCAATCTCGAACTCCCCGCACAGCCTCTTTGTTTCAGCCAGCCTCTAACCTTTCCTTCCTCAAACCTTAGCACTCCGCCAATCTTTATATAAGGTACGAAGTCCCATCGCACCCAGCGGTATATCGTTGACTTACCGATCTGGAGCTTATCACTGAGTTCATCTATTGTCAACAGACGTTCCATTTTATATTGCACAGAAATTCAGTTACCTTCATACCATTGCAGGCCTTCTGCTGTAATCCCTGGGATCGCCTTCGACACCCTGGCCAATGCTCTGAGGGAAAGGCTCCATCCACGGCTCCTCGGGCTTCCAGTCACTGCCGGGGACTTCAGACTGAGGTTCATCAGCAAAAGGCGGCGGATCAGAAACGAGCGGAGCATCAGGTCCAAAATCCAGAGGAAGAGACATATCAGGAAAGTCACCCTCTCCGTCTTCTATGATGATAGCGTGCACTATCGAGCGCTTCATCGACAACCTGTCCGTATAGCTTCCGATTCCGAGATACCTCCTCCCCCTCCGTCCCAGCAGGCTCCATACCTCTTCATAAGCTTCGCTTGAGAAACCGTTGTAAGGCGGATCGTTAATCGAAAGCCTGTGCGCGCCGTCGACAGCAGTCGCGATGATCTTCCTCATGTAGAAATATGATTCGTTGCTGACTGCTCCCTCACCAGGATCATCCACAGCGTGAGGAATGTTGCCCAGCATCTCATCAAAGACTTCGTTGTAAACCCGCTCCTCCATGGCTTCGTAGCCTGGCGTTCCCTCTCTCAATCCTTTTCCTTCAAGAAGCGTCGGGACCACATATTGCGCAACCGTTCGCCTGGAAAGAAGCCGGTGCTTGTAGAGTACATCGAGGAACTGAAGCGCCTCTGTTGCCCCCATGATTGATAGTTGACATGCGCCTTTATATAGATTACTTTTCACCAACATGTCCTTGCTCCGGATCATGGCATCGGCTCGTTGAAAGGATCCGGAGGAAATCCTGGAAAACCGTCATCCGGTCTCTCTATATCAGGTCCCTGTCCTATTCCGGGCGGAAACGGCTCGGACTGCGGGTCATCCGCAAAGACGGGTGGATCCGGCACCAAAGGGCCACTTGACATAGGAGCAGATGGCTCCTGGCCGGAAACCCAGTCAGGGGCATCCGGTTCTATATCCCAGTGTTCCTTAATTAATTCGGGCAGGACATATTCGTCTCCTTCAGGCTCATACAGCTCCTCGTCCTGGAAATGAAGTCCGGGGACTCCCGGTTCGAACTCCTCCGGAGCGTAGGGATATTCTGCGAGGTCATTCTGCAGCGGCCATTTTTCCCTTACCGGCGGAACTCTAAGGCCTCTGCCCCTACTTCCCGGTTTCCTCATTCTTCTCATTATTCTTTTGAAACTTTTATGTGCTTTTCTCGCCGTCCGCTTTTTGAGCTGAAGGCCAGCCTGTGGATTAACCCGTCTGAAGCCGGGGAGGAAACTGTCACAATTACCTGCCTGTTCATACCGATAATTCCTTCCAACGCGGCGGTGCGAGGGGCTCCTCCCTGAGCACCCGCCACAAACCGCCAATCCTGCATCAATCGATACCCACCGAAGTTGCCTGTCTCTCCTTTCCCACCTTGCGTTCTTCATGCTTTCGTTGCCATTCAATCATCCGCCGCTCTCTGGCCTGAATGCGACGCTCGACCTTCTCTAAGCCCGGAGAAATAACACCGGTTCTCACCATCGCCCTCGGCTGACAGACCATGTGGCCGGAGAGACCCGCACCTACCACATCCCGTGGGGCAAGCGCCGTGTTAAAGACAGCCAGTTCGAATTTCTTTTCTTGTTTCTTTCCTTGCTTTTTCATTTTTTTCCTTTCAAAAAAGCATCTCTTTTGTCACGCATAGCAAATAACATAACACTTATCCGATACTACACAGACCTCACCACATGACACTCACATTTCGCTTAAATTTCATTTTTCTTTGGAGGAACCGAAAGAAATAAAAAGCCTCTATCCCAATACTACTTTGTGGTGGTTACAGTGTGGACAGAAATCAGATACCCTTGGAGCAAATGGAAGGTCAGTTTTGTTGATGGATATGTTCAGCCAGACAGCTATGCCGGTCCCAGACCACAGGTTTTACAGTGTCCCTCACTCCATAACGCACGTGTCGAAAAGGCTCTAGTCCACGAGGCTGGCAGGGCAAAATGGGACTTTCATAAACGTAAAAGCCAGGAATTCAAATTGCGCTATCTATGTGCAGAGTTATTGCGCACTGAATTCTCACCCCAGTGCGACCTCTATGTAGTCCGGCTGCCCAAGCGCAGTGCTCATAAACCAGTGTCGTTAGCTGGTGCAGTGTTTGCGCGCGAGAATGACAGTTCAGACCTCAGGTATCTCATACAGATGAAGATGGACTGCCCGTTTTATCGTGAATGTCTTTTGGAAGTCATGGACCGCATAAACTTCCAACCCAAGCCAGAAACCAGTTATAGGGATGCGTACACCCTTATAGATACTTTCAGGCAACTAGTCCCTGACTTGCTTGAGGATCATCCATCTCCCGAACCTATAGTGGAGAAAAGGCTCGCGGAGCATGGAATCAGAGCTATCCATGCGCCCGTGCCGCCTCTTTAGTGATGGCCCGCAATGAATATCGCGCAGTATCTTACATGCTCCCTCAACTCCTTTTTCACATAGCATCGTTCCCGGCCCCGTGGGAGTTGTACGTAAGGCGCCAGAAGATGTTCCGTCTTACTGTGAAGCCGGTTCAACAGATTGTGAAGACTCTGCGTAGCGTGGGTATCGTCTCTCCATAGCCGCAAACACAGGTCCGAATAGAGCCAGTAACTTCCGACTTTCTCAAGCAACAAAATTAAAAGTTTCCTTGGGTAGTCAGTTAGAGTCTTTTCTTTGCCTTTCACTAAAAACTCATCCCATAAGTCATCCAAATAGATGTCAAAAGAAAGCTTCTTTTTTCTCGCTCGTTCCATTTCCAATGCTATCTCGTTTACCAACCCCTCCACACGGTCGCTGTCCCACCTAAGCAAGACCGTCTTCTGGATGATGTCGGTTGCTTGTAAGAAGCCCATCTTTTCATAGTCTTCACCAACTAGCATACGAACTAACGGCTCCGCACCAATCACAATATCATCGGGTACACGAAACCGTCTTCCATACCGTTCCAGTACTGTCGTGAGGTCACAGCGTTCCTCCTCACCCATCTCAAAACCAACTTCGAAAACTGTCGCCGTCAGCATCGCTAAGAAGCGCGGCGTGACCAAGTCCATCGCTTGATGATTGGCAAAGCCCAACTCCGACGAGGCTTTTTGAACAGTGTCTTCTAGCGGCCAGTCATAGGGAGCATGCGTCATCCATTTATTCTTCTGGGATTCAAAGATCCTCCAGAAATCCTCGAAGAAGGGAGCCTCGCCCGGATAGTTCTCATCTATGAATCTCTTCGCTACCTCCCGGACTCTTTCGAACATCTCCATTTCATTGTCGCGCATTCTCTTCTTCTCTCCTCAATTTGCTCCCGTTTCCGGCCAAACAGCAGCTTCGCTACCTTCGAACGTAGATATCGCCGCAAGCCGCTCCGAAAGAAGCGGGTGCGTGTAGCCCACTATTGCTTCGCCGAAGAAGAACTCATTCACCATACCCGCTCCTTCGACTCTGAGCACCTTCTCTAATCCCTTTGCTATTCTGCTGCTAATCCGCTTCCAAAGGGACGGCTCGTAATCAAAGTCAAAAACACTGGCTTTTACCATAGCCTTGCTCAACATGTCGGGCTTAACCCCCGCATCTATGGCAAACCTGTCAGCCTCAACCTCACGTTGCAACAGGTCAAGGCAGAGCGTTAGATAGTAGTTTGAGTGCATCGTCACGACTGACAAAAGCTTTAGCCATTCGATTTTCCTCAGGCCCTGTATCAGGTGACCCAGTTCATGTGCCACCGCTGCTTCGAGTTCCTCTGGCGTCAGATTTTCCAGCAGGTTCTGATTGGCGCGAAGGGTCGAGGTCTTTCTGATAAGACCTCCTCGAATACAAATTGGCTGCTTGCTTTTTTCCTCTATAATCAGCATAGGGACAGTAAGACCGAATCTCTCACATGTCTTCCTTAGAAATTCCTGTATGTTTCCAACCCTTTGCTCGGCATTATCTGCCGGGAATATCGCCTTGTTGCGTGATTGCCACATAATCTTCGCCGATACGAAACTCACCGTTCGTTTGATGTTGATCACAACAAATATTATAAACGGAAGGGACAAGGTGATCAAAAGACAATCACCTCCGATACGACTAATTGGCCTGGATAAAGCCATACTGCCGAACGCGAAAATCCACGCATATAAGACCCCCAGCGGCTTGATAATGAGCGACTGCTTGGACACCACGTAACAAATAGCGTCAAAAGAAATAACGCCGGTTATGACCGTTATGAAGCTTCCCAATAAGTAGTGCGTGACGATCGCCAACGACAAAGCCCAGTGCGTCTTTGCTGACTCCAGATGCACAGGCGGCACAAATAAACCTTTCGGTCTTTCAACATAGCCGGTCATTCTTCCCCATTCATTCGCGACGTTGAAAAGTCGGCGCAAAGAAATAAGGTAAAAAATCAACAAAAGTGCAAAACCTGCGAGCATCACAACCCCTATTGCACGAAGCTTTTTCTCTATGACATACGAACTCACGTCCTTGCCTCTCGCTCTCTCTGCGCCCTTCGCTACAGCGCTCCTGAGTATCCAAGCATTCTCTTCCTCGAAGACCCCGCTTGTTCTTGAAAAGGCTTTTTCAGAAAATGCCGTGCTAACAACCTTCTGGAGAACCACACCTACTTTGTTCTTGGAAACGTTCGGGTCTTCCACAGCAAGCATGAAAAGGCTGTTCAACCCGCACAAGAGAGCAAACGGCAGTACGGCCCTGAAACAGACGTGTATCCATCTGTTTGTTACATGAGCTGTGAGCATTTTCCACCGGGAGTAGCTGTCCTTAACAGACAGGTCAAGCAGCACCACCACAAAAAGACAGACAGAGAAGCTTAGAAGCCAAAACCCAAACACAATCGCCTTGTTAGTGGCGAAAAGTAAAAACATAAGTACAGACCCTACGAGCGGCATGGTAACCTCAAACCACAGCGGACCAAAGTGACCCTCTACATTCCGGAGAAGCTCTTTTGTCGGAACCATCTCCCAGAAGGAGTTTTCAACTGTTACCTGCATCCTTAACAGCCACCTCCCGACGATAAGAAAAATAAGACCGAACAATAAAGCGACTATCCACAGGCTGAGAAAGCCGAAGTTCGAAAAGCTGGCAATAAAGAACAATGCATAGAATGCAGAGCCTCCACAAAAACATGCCGAGAGGCAAGTGAGCGCGCTAAGAGTCCTTCCGGGTCTCACTTGCACTTGAACGATAGACCTTTCCTCTTTTGCTGTGACGTGCCAGCAGACCCATGAGACTGCTCTTTCTGAGCCAGGGCGTGCCTCCATGTCTACGGAGGTTCCATCTCCCACATGGTGCTCAACCTGCCTAACAATTATGAACCGCTTCTCGTTACACCACGACGAAATCAGTTCGATGATGGCCCGCTGGGATGAATCGACACAAAAAAGCCCCATTTTTTTAAGCCCTATTTTACCTCACGGCCGTAGCGTCCGGCACTCCCAAGAACCTCTTCATTTTTTCTACGCCGTCACATCAAACAACACCTAACATTCTCATAAGCAGTATACCGGAAACATCTGCCAAGAGCAACTTCCCGAACCACACCGCCACGGTGATTAGCCTATTGAACAACAGCAAAGACTTGGTTCCAGCGTAATCTCTGTTAGCCATTCTGCTCGAAGTCTGCTCGTCTCAACTGCGGCTCCCCACGTTTACGAAAGCACTGTCATTCAACATCACGAGACGTCATTTTCAATCAAACCACGGCTCCTTACCCATCAGCCTTTTGATTCCCTTTTCCCTTTCCTTCTTCGGGTATTTGACACCATACTCTTTCTTTACGCCTTCACCACCTTCCCACTCTCACGACCCACCGTTAAAGATGCATGCTCTCATATCCCAGAACCCGCAGTATTTGCAGTTCCCGCCCACATATATGACATCCAGCTCCACCGGGCAGAACACTCTTTGTTCCTGCTATTCGCTCATATTCATATTACACCCTTCTTTCACCTACTATCTTATGAATTTACGTTTACAATTAACCTACTACACAACTCCAGTCGTAGGCTTCACTTACGCACGTCTCGTAGTCCAGGACCTCGATCCACTCCGTTCATTTTTGAAAATGACTTTTCAAATTCCCCTGATTATTGGCTTGCCCCCTTCTCAATTGCTACATGGAACCTCCCGTTTCTAGCCGCTGATCTTATTGATATGCATCCCTCAAGCTTTGCGCATTTCTATCAAACACCGTTTACCCATCGACATCTCTCTCAAGGTCGACTAAATTCTTCCGGTCGAAGACCGTTTGCAACCGCGCCAGCGATACAAAGAATTTCGCACCTCAGAAAAGAACAATTATTGTGCTGAGGCACCAAATTTCTTAGCCGAAGCACTTTATGTTCTTTTCTGGACCGTTGGTACAGATAACCAACCATAATCACTGCTTTGCGCAGCCAAGCAAAATAGGGCCTGCTAACCGGTGCATGACTGAACCAGCGGTGAAAGCGGTTAAAATTCCTTACCGCATTTTGCACACCTGGACCGACTGTTTACATCGACGTAACATCCATGCCATTTTTTGCAGGCACAACAATCCACGATTACCTTACCGCATTTCGAACAAATCTTGTCACGGTTTTCATCGAAATGGTAGCCATGCCGCTTTTTACAGGTACACCAGGGAAACTTTTTTCTCATAAATCTCACCCCCTTCACAAAATACACCTCGTCAAAGCCCTGGAGCCTCAATTCGTGTTCGGTAGGCTTGCTGTTCTGGAAACCGAGCCACATTTGCTCCACCTCCTTCAGGGGCACCCTTTTCTGTTTGAGGCATCTTTCCCTGACAGTCCCGAAAGGCGCGTCGAATACAACACATATCTTCACGTGATGGGCATTGGGGCCTTGCAGTGAATGCCACCTTGCCCGCCTGGACATATGGCAGGCGTCCAGAACAACATTGTGCTTCTTTCTCAAAGCCTCGCATTTCATGGATTCGAAGACGTTCCATACCTTGGTTTCATGCCTGGAACCCTCGAAGCCGCCACGCAAGCGCTTCCTTATTTCGTCAGAGCTTATAACCGTAAAGCCCTTGCAAAGCCTCCGCGCCAGCGTGGTTTTTCCAGCATGGGAAGGCCCACAAAGAACAATCAGCCTGGGCAACTCTCCGATACCAGCCTCCTCAAGCCCTGCCTTGCGCCGTGCTTTCGTTTCCTGGATTTTCTCCGGATAATATGCATCCCAAAACTGCATAGCAATCACCTCGGGTAAAGCGCGTGCGGAATTCTTTACCTGATTTCTTTTTGAGCTGAGCCGGTGGAAATCAGAGTTATGGATTCCGCTGAAAAATTGGAGGTGATTGCTGCTCTGGGGACGCTACAAGTGGAGAAATCACAGGATGAAAGCTCACAGGCCAGAGCGCGGTGCCGCGGCTAACTGTAAACCTCAGCAGGGATTGGCAGCCCCGTCCTTACTGACAGGAATCTTGCTGCTGCCCAGGTTATGCCGTATGTCCGGTGGTCGAGGTTCTCCTTTGGCGGAACACGGACAGGCTCTGGCTTTGTCTCGCCGCTGAACAGGTGTGCCTGCCTCATTCAGCCCCGCTTTCTGGCTCTTCGGATTTGTGTCCCGTGCAGGCGTCTGAACATTCCCCGCAAACGTGAAGGCTTTTTCCATACTCCCCAGCCACAATGTACAGGTCTTCTACGAGCTTGCCGCACAGGTCGCATTCGCCCATGTTTTCACCTCCTCAGACAGTTTATTCAGGCAATAGCTGCAAAGGTTCAACAGCGCCTTGATACTTCCAGATTGTCCTCTGAAAGTCAGGCACTTCTCACCTTTCTCTACCACGTTACCGCACTGATAACAGCACCTTATTCTTAAAGGGGTTTCTACGGAAACCCTACAGTTCATGCTTTTACCTCCTCATCTTTTTGAAAGACCTTGTGTTTCTCCTCAATGATGTCACAGAACCTTCTGAGTTCTTCAATCCATTCTGGGTTTATCGTATATTCCCCGCGAGCAAGCTTTGCGACTTGGCCATCCTCTATGAGGCTCCGTAGTAACTTCCAGGTACCCTGATGGCTGATTTGTCCCCTTGACCTCCTGATTAGCGCACGCAACTGTCTGAATGTCATAAACCCCATTTGTGCAAGTCCCCAGATTACTAGTTCCCGTGAGTTGCGGGGCTGCCCGAAGGGGCTGAGGGTCGGCAGCTTCATTCCCCCAGCCTCCTTATGCTCTCAAGGACAGATTCTTTATCCATCTCGACCTTTCGCACAAATACAAGCTTCTCGAATGTGTAGACTAGTACCGCTGAATTTTCCGAAATTCCGACACTGTCCCTCAACTTCTTGGGAATTACCAATCGCCCCTTGTCGTCCAATCGAGCCATTGCCATTTCCATGCTATCACCTTTTACCTTAGAAGCGTTCGTTTCCGAATCGCCCTGTTTATTGTTTTACCATCCGTAGGAACTGGAGGCGTCCCGCTAGGGGAAAGCGACATTGTGTGCTTCTCTACTTAGCTCGAACCTGAGAAGCCAGCAAGTCGGTTTCAGACGGAAGCACGTATATCGCGGGTTCGGGCCGCACAATGTGGAAGTAGTAAGAGCTACTGGAGCTGTCGAGGCCCGCGTTACAGCCCGGCGATAGAATACGTTTTAGCCCAGTCTGCCGTGATGTCTGGAGTTGACAGAGATGCATATGTTGGTTATTCTAAGCACACAACTAATGGACGTTGCCGTCTCCATGATTTGTAACAACAGAAAAGTATATAAAATCAAAAAATATGAAGTATAGTAGTGCCAATAGGAGATGATCAGTTGGTTCGTTTAATTCAAACATCTGACTGGCAAATTGGAATGAAAGGCGGAGGACTTGGAGAAGCTGGCCCCCTTGTGCGCGAGACCCGAATTGAATCAATCCACAACGTATTGAAATCCGCTCAGAAAAAAGAAGTCGACTTTGTTCTATTGTGTGGCGATATCTTTGAGCACAACATGGTAAGTCAAGAGACTGTCAAGAAAGTTGTTGCCATATTTAATCAATATCCCCGCATCCCTATTTATCTTCTCCCAGGGAATCACGATGTCCTTGGCGCAGATTGTGTTTACAATAGGGCAATATTTCAACGCTTAAAGCACCTTACTATCCTCTCTACAAGCAACCCTGTTGAGGTCAGTGGCGCAACCCTTCATCCTTGCCCGGTTCTCTCAAAACTCACCACACAGGATCTTACGGCAACAATTCCAAGCGTTCGCGATATAGACGGCATCCATATAGGAGTTGCACACGGTAGTCTGGTAGGGAAGTTTCCTTCCTCAAACTGGGAAGACACGACTTTGCCAGTTGAGCTATCTTGTATCGAAAGAACGGGCATAGATTACCTTGCTCTGGGCCATTGGCATAGTCATAGAGCTTTTGACGATGGGACCGGAGTAGCGCGAATTGCATATTCCGGGACTCACGAGCAAACCAAGTTTGGTGAAGACAATGCAGGACAATGCCTGCTGGTTGAAATCGATAAGAAAGGGGACCCACCTAAGATTGACACTATAAGGACCGGTCAATTGACATGGACATCCGACGAGCTTGAGATTAAAGATTCTTCCTCTCTCAATGAACTCAAGAGTCATTTCGAAGCAGTCAAAGGTATTGATATGGTTAGACTGGTGCTCCACGGGGAATTGCCGTTAGAACTCAAAGAAGAACTTGAGAATATGCTGGAATTTCAAGCAACAATACACAAGAACCTCAGAGTGAAATCAGAGTCACTCAATATCACCGTGCCACCGCAGTTGGAAACGCCATTCGACTTCGGAGATCCAATCTTAAATCAGACCGAGACATACTTGAAACAATCATTAGCAGACGAGACTGACCCGAAACAGAGAAGGATAATAGTCGAGGCTCTTGCCCACTTACAAAGATACGGAAAGGGGGTTGGGGCATGAAGCTTCACTGGGTAGAACTCGAAAACTGGAGAAAGCACACCAAGACAAGAATTGATTTTGACGAGAATGCAACAGTAATATATGGCCCGAATGAGACGGGGAAATCAACCATTCTGGAAGCCTTGAGCAAAGGGCTTTTTGACAGGTCAAGCTCTCGCGCCGAAGCCATCAGGTGCGTTAAACCCCTTACCGCTCCAGGAAACGTAACATCGACGGTCACTATTGAGTTCACTCTGAACAAAACCAGGTATCGCGTGGAGAAGAACTTCAATTTGAGAAGAGGAACTTCCCTGTTTAAGGTTGTTGGCAAAAAACCCGTTCTTCAGGCTCAAGATGACTCAGCAGATGAGCAGTTGATACAACTACTGGAAGCAGATTTGCCTTCCTTAAGAGGAAGCAAGCCTTCCCAGTGGGGCGCTTTTCGCTGGCTGTGGGCTCCCCAGGAAAACCGAGAACTTCCAACTGACAAAGATGGGGACCCAACCGCCGCCCTCCACTTGGAAACGGGAGCGACCGGCGGTGTGCTTGTCACCCCGAAATTCCAGGCCGTTCAAAATCTTGTTCAGACCTCGTGTGCTCGTTATTTTACAAAGACTGGAAGAGCTGTCACCAGTTCCCCTATATCAAACATCGAAGAACAGATTCAGGAACATCAAAATAGAAGTGCAGAACTTGCTGACAAGATAGAAAAGGTTGAGGATGAAAAACAGCAATTGGAAGGGCTTGAACGACAGCTTCCCGACATTGAGAAGAAGCTGGCAGAGACCAGAGAGGAGCTGGAAAAGGCTCAGACCGAGGTAGTCGACCTTTCTGCCATCGAGTCCAAACTGAAAGCCTCTGAGGCCGATGTCAGGGAGGCCGAAAGGGATGTGCAAGATGCAAACAAATCGATACAGGAACTCAAGAAATCCGCACAGGAAGTAGAGAAGCTCCAGAAGAAAGAGAAGAAGGCAAGAGACAGCCTTTCCCGACTCGAGGCCGTGTGCGAGCACTCGGAGAAACGCCAGCAGGAGATTAAGGCAGAGGTCGATGAGAAAGCGATGAAAATAAGGGAGTGCGAGGAACTGACGAAGGACGCCCGAATCCTGTGGACTATGGCCGACACCGCAAAGAAAATCGAGGATCTGAATGGAAAGATAAAGAAGATAAATGACATCACCAAAAAAATCGAGGATCTGTCAAAGGATGAAGCACCCCTTGTCCCCACCGACGACGAGATAGAGAAACTTGGCCAGAGTCAGGCGCGAATCCAAGCATTGAAGGAGAGCCTGGTGGCGAGAGGACTAACGGTAACCATCACACCCGGAAAGAAAGGGTCACTTCAGGTGGAGGTAGATGGAGAGAAACTCGAAGACGGAAGACTAAAAGCGACAGGTGCCGAGAGCGTAAGCGTGACAGCACCGGATTTGGGGAAGGTTGCTGTCAAAGCCGAAATTAAGCAGGCACACGACGCAAAGGTCGACATCGAGCGTCTTCAGACCGGTATTCAGAGTACACTGAACAAATACAGTGTAAAGTCTATAGATCAACTGAAAGAGCTAAGCCGGACACAGAACGAGATTTCGAAAAAGATAGACCTGTTGCAGGCCGAGAGGAAGGGAATTGACGAGCGCCCCGTCAACGGGATAACTCGTGACCTGAAAAAGCTCGACAAAACATTGGAAGAATGTAAAAAGATTAAAAGGACACCCAACGCCATAAAATTGAACCCGGTGGACGGTGACCTTGGAGAACTCGTGAACAAAAAGGAACAAGAGCAGGAGACTGCAAAAACCGTCCTCGACAAAGCGAGAACTCAAAGAGATGAAGTCGACAAGGGGCTTCTGGAAAGAAAGCAAGAATTGGCAGGAATCCGGGCGGAACAGAAGAATTTTTCTGAGGATCTTGAAAAGGCAAGAGCCCAGGAGCGTGAGGTCATTCGACAACACGGGTCGGTTGAGAGCCAAGAAAAAATACTGAGAAGCGCGGAGGCAAATGTCAAGAAGAGAACCGAAACGTATGAGAAAATAAAGCAGCGGCATGAGGAGCTGGAGAAAGGTCCGGTAAACAGAATAAAACGCCTGAAGAAGCAGATAGTAAACCAGGAGCAAGTAATTCAACAACAACGAACTTCCATAGATCAACTCAAAGGTGGGATAGCCAAGGAAAGTCTGGGGGGAGCATATTCAGAATTAGCGGAAACCGAATCCCATATTGAGATTCAAAGTGAAAGGCTTGAGAAAGAACGGATACGCGCAGAGTCGTACAAACTCTTGAAGCAAGCATTAGAGCACCAGTATCGCTCAGCCTTATCAGCCGTGGTGGGCCCAATACGGGATGAAGTAAAGAGTTCATTGGGTTACGTTACAGGATTCTTGCACGAGGATGTGGACCTCAATGAATATCTGTTTCCAACCAGGCTCGGTGAGCGTGGTCTTGAGGATATATCATTGGAATTTAATGACGCCTCCTCTGGATTGAAAGAGGTATTGGCTCTCTGCGTCAGGTTAGCCGTTGCAAAACATTTAAGCGCAAGAGATTCCCAGTGCCTTGTTCTCGATGATCCCTTCGTGCATGTCAGTTCTGACCGATCGAACAGAATAATCGAGAAGATAAATGAAGCAATAAACGATCACTCACTCCAGGTGATAGTGTTTACTCACCGGCCAATGGAGTTTGCCGGATTCACCGGCAGGATGGTGGACATTCAAGGTGTTAAATAATAATCACAAGACTTCCTCTTGGACCACATGATAATTTAGCAAGCGGAAGCCTATCGAAGCTCACATGCAGCTATTGTTCAAGCCACTCCTCTTCTTCCACCCGTCTTCGGAGCCGTGTGTTCACTTTTTTTGGCGCTTCCCTTATGTATTTCTGTGCTTCTTCCTTCCTCTCACCTTTAAGTGTATGCAAATACTCCATAGCATTTTCCACAGAAAAGCCCTTTCCATCGTGTTTGAATTTCGGGGGCAGGTCGGTCCAAATAACAGCATCAAAGCCATGCTGCTTAGCCCACTCTCTGACAATTTCTCGCACCTTTTCGGAAGTGTTACAACGACATTTTCCATCTACAAGTCTCACGAAACCTATAGGGCGCTCGGTAATACACCCCTCCCTCTCACGAAGGTCATCAATGGCTTCATCAACTTCTGTTCGCGAACTAACAGCAAATTGTGTTTGTTTGTTCTCTCCATTCTTCGGGTCAATCACCAGGGTCAAAGCCCCCTTGCGTTTTCTTGATATGCGCGAGAACTCTATCGGAAGAACCGGCCCTTCTTCTTGCCAGCCTTCCTTCGTAATGGGAAGGTCACGCGTATCCCAAATTAAAGAGCCCCAACCAATTATTGCGATTCTCATACGTCTCTCCTTGTGCACTTAAATTGGCTTCTGCCATCTTAGATTACGAAGTTTCTATTTAAAAACAAGGCATATGTAGTTACAAAAGAACTATATTCACCCCGGCAGCAGCCGGAGACATCATGATTACCCTCTATCACCGAATAGCAACAGTTGCTCACTTCCGGATGCAGCGTTTTTGCTCCTGCGTCTGGTTCTTTTCTTTTTCAGGAAGCTTTCCGGATCAAGGTAAAAGAGCATACCCTCTGGCGTGGCTTCTTCAATGTAACCGGCAGCATTTTTCTCGTTCAACTTCGCCCATATGCTCTCGACCCCTTCTGTCTCCAGACCATCGACCAGGGTCCTGGCCATCGCGGTTGTCATATCCTCGCCCTGAGTCATCGCAAGCAGTCCTTCCTCGGAAAATTTCCCCTCGATCGCGAGGCTCGCCTCCAACTTTGAGCCCATCAGGTGCATTGCCCTTTCCTGCATCGTTGGGCGATAATACAAATAATTCACCGTGACCGGCCGCTTTTGCCCTATTCGCCACGAGCGGCGCGATGCCTGCCTGAGAGTAAAGATGGAATACCCCGTCTGATAGAATGTAAGCTCCGGGAAATCGTAAAGGTCAAGCCCCGTTTGAACCAGCTTCGGATTTGCTATCACCACATCGGTTCCGGAGTCCACCTTTTTTTTGATCCAATCCTCTCTCTTTTCAGGGGCGACCGAAGCCCTGAGAATCTCCGCGTCAATTCCCTCGTCCAGAAGCAGCTCTTGCAGCCTGGTGGTTACGTCCTTCGTGCCGGTATACTGAGCATACGTAAACACTTTTCGGCCCTCAGAAAGATTGTCTTTGATTAGCTCTATGAGCTTTTGCTCTTTATTGTAAACCCTGTCTTTCGACAGTTCCATCGGCTCCACCACTATTTGCCCGGTGTGGGGATGGATGATCGGTCCATTATCGAACGGCCTGTCCGGATAAGAGAGAAGAGTGTTCACATAAGTTCCGAGCAGGGCCTTGCTGCCTTTGCTCAGGGCTTCTTTGACCGCTGACAAAAGCCTGTCCTCAAGAATCCCGTATGCCTCTGCGAGTTCCTCGTCCATTTCAACTCCGTACACGGATTCGGAAATCGGCGGAAGGTCGGACACCATATCCTGAAGGGACAGGAAGACCGTCTTGTCGAGCAGGTGCCTGCTGAAGACGAGCGGTGAAACACCGGGCCTCCTTTTCAGAACCGTTTTCCCCCTTCTGCCCTTTGAGCAAACATTGTCCTGCGGATACGTTCTGGTTACCCGCTCCAAGACGCCATATTTGCTCATCCAGCCCGTGACCTGGCCGTAGTCCAGGCCCTCTTCCTTCATCGAGGCCGGAGACAGCCTGTACAGCACGTAGAATATGTCGTCCGCGTAACCCCCAAGGAGAGTTCCGGTGAGCCCGATTGTTTTTCCGCATGCACTCGACAGGGCACCGAACGAATTGCCCTGGGCGGTGCTGCCTCCTTTGAGTTCGTGAACCTCGTCGGCAATGAAGAAATCGAAATACCCGTTCAGATACCTTTTCACATACTCGGACAGCGGGAATCGCCTCATCCTTTCGTTGTCCGCCTGCCACAGGGCGCCTGCGCAGTCCGGGCAAAACCTTTTGTTTCTGGTTACGTATTTATAATCTACCGGCACACCGTCACTGTTAACAAGCAGCTCGTTGCAATCAGGGCAGTGGTAGCCGTCCTTGCCTTCGATGACAGCCGGTCTCCAGGCGTAGCCGAGCTTTGCCTTGTCCTTGCTGACTATGGTATATTCGGGCCTGGCCGGTTTGCCGTTATTCTCAAGGTAAAGCAGGTCGTCAAGCTTTCTGATGATTCTCGCATCAGCGTCCGGAACGGTTTCTTGAACCTCCCTCTGCCACTTCTTTACCAGGTGTCCGGGACACATCACCAGTGTTCTGGCCGGTTTCCCGCCGTTCTCGTAAACGTAAGGGACCGCACTTCCGATGATGGTTTTGCCACAGCCCATCTCGCCTACGACAATAGCCGAGTCGTAATCCCGCAACAGGTTGCACAGACCCATGACCGCGTCCCCCTGGGCCTGGTAGGGTTTCCTCAGAAGCGAGTACAGCTTCCCGTCCCACGCATCTCCGGGATTGAACAGAGGTTCGGCACTGCCTTTGATTCCGTCCGCCAGGGCACTGCCATAAGCCTTCAGATATTCGTTCATGCCGCTTATATCTTCGAGCATTCACATCACTAAAATGATATTTCACCATTGCTGACCGCCTCCGAAATCAGCGAGTCCAGAACATCCTCATCGAGCGTGAGCGCGAGCACCTTTTTCGTGCCTCGCAGCTCGTGCACGTGGCCTTCCTTCCTTAGTCTTTTGTAAAGCCAGTCCGACCATTCCGGAATAATGGGAACCGGATAGCTTGACCTTACGGCCTCATACACAAGCCGGGCGGGATCCTCCTTTTCAACATACAACAGGTTCGCCAGGCCATCGGAGGACTTGAAAAAACCTTCACTGGCGACCACCTGATGGAGCAGCGTGCCTGGTAACCTGTTGCTCATGATTCTGTATTTCCGGCCATACGATGCCACCGCCTCGATAACCGGCTCCGACATGATCTCTATGCTTCTGCCGCTTACCAGCGCACTGGTTATGGCTTTGACGTTGCTGTCATGGCCCGCGACCGAGAGCAGGTAAAGATACGAATACTCATCGTGGGCGTAGCCGTCGGTGAAGGCCTCGACGTCTATGCCATTGCCGTAGTCCCGGAACCTGACCTTTTCCAGCATCAAAAATCACATCAGGTTCTTTATCTCCCCGTCTTGAGTCAGCACTTTTATGGAAACCCTGTACCTTTCAACCTCCCGTTCGATCAGGACATCGCCCTGGTATTCCTGCTCCGTGTGGGTGACTTTCTCGACCTTGCCCCTGACAACGTGCCTGTCCTCACCCTCGCCGACCCTCCCGTCCAGACACCCGCTTGCCAGCAATAATCCCAGGTGCCCGGTATGCAGGGGCAGCGGTGGGCGGCTAACGCCGTCTTTGCTGTTGTGCCCGTCCCGGTTAATCTTTCGCCACAGGGCCGAGGACATCAGCTCCTTTTCCAGCTCCGCCTCGTCTATCAGGATTGACCTGAACAGCTTTACTTCGGGCGACCCTGGCAGCTCGTACACCGGCTCGTCCAGATAAGGGATTTCGGGAAGTCCGGTGCGTGAGATAGCGAACAGTTTTCCGAAGGAATTATCGTCCAGGCCGTTCCTGGGTTTTTTTCTGCCAAACAAAACTATCTGCCTGAATTTTTCATATTCCCCGTCCTGGAACCTGTACGTGTTGAAATCCTCGAACCGGTATGACAGGATTTTCGCAACGTCTTCGGTAACTCTCGACTGCGGGACTATGTAAACCAGAACGCCCTCTGGCAGCAGATACCTGATCGTTCCTCTCAGAAAGGCCTTCTCCGTTCTCTCGTGCCTTGACTCGTCTAACGCGCTGCTATCCTGCCAGTCGTAAGGCGGGTTCAAAAAAAGGCAGGAGTATGCGTTATTGCTTATCCTTACATCCTCGTAACCGCAGTGCAGCATGTGGTCGAGCGTGTCTTTTGCCTGTTTCGCCCTGTACTCGTCAAGTTCTATTCCGTATGTGGTCGCGTTAGCGCCGTCCACAACATTCCTCAAAGCCGTGCCCTCACCACAGCACGGGTCCAGGATGTTGACGTTTTCAGAGGGAAAGCTGAGAAAGGTCCTTATCCGCTCCGCCACGGACAATGGTGTGGGGTAATACCCCATCTTGATTCTTCCTTCCGGCCTCATGTCAATCACCTTATGTTACACTGTCAAGGAATGCGCCAGCCAGGATTTTTTATGTATCGTACGGAGCTTGCCGATCGTGCGAATAGGCGAAATCAACTATAAATCCGATTCAAAGCCTACTTTGTTCTTCTTTCACCGTAAAGTGCCCTTCTCGGCTCATTTCTCTTCAGATTTTGAATAGCTCCGGTGCGATCTCTTTCAAGGTCTTCGGCTGCCAGTAAAGGTCACGCTCGATGGGAAGGCCCATCGGACCTTTGACACCTTCAAGCTCGGATAGGCTGAAATATCCAAGCTCTTTTTCAAATCCTTCCACCAGGCCAAAGAACGTATCTTCACCATCGTACTCGGTTGCGTAAAAAGTCCAGTTTGAATCGGGGGTGAAGTACTTGGCATAGGCCACAGCATTGCTTCCCAGCTTCTCCTATTCATACAAACGCGGAAGCTTTCCCATCAGCTCTTCCGTCATTAACTTCAAAAGAACACTCTCCTTTCTTCTGAACAGGTTTATTCTCCAATAACGCTTGAACCTTTTCCTGAAGCCTTGCTTTTCATGCTGTTAAGCTTAAGAAGCGATTTTGTTCCACTGAACAGGTCAAAACACCCTGGGGCCCCAGCCGGAGAAATTGCCCCCCTGCATCCCCAATTTCACCGGCTGCCCAAACTGTTTTGATATTTAACAACCAACTGCGTCAAAAGGATACGTACCTCAAGTGAACGAACGGCAACGTGCTTCTCACTTTAGCGTTTATTAAGGGACTTCCAAATCTCAATGCTTGTTTTTCATGGTGGGATATGCATGGTAAAAAGAGAACGGGGCAAAAGATATACGACACGTACAGGCCATACCCTGTGAGCTTCGATTCGAAGGAAAACGGCTATTCCCTCGAAACACCTGAAAAAGACCGGCATTGCTCAACTGACGGCATCATTTCTGACTTTCAACAGGATTTTGATAATCTCGTGGCTGGCCCCGACCAGCCGAATCCATTTCAACAAAAACCGACACCCTCCAATGATGAAAGTGGCATGCGACCACTTCGTCTGCTAAATTCTTTGTTTGCCGACCGGCTTAGCTTTCTTCAGAATGCTCTTGATGAACTCGAAGCCGCTAAAAAGGAAAGGGAACAACTAATCCGGTATGCCCTGGACGAGCTTGACCCGGAAATACGGGAGTGCGAAGTATCCCTATCGGCACTGAAGGCCGCCCTGAACTATACCGAACGCAGACGCAACCTCGAACGCAGGCTGTTTGAACTGAAACGCGAACGCAGGCGTGAAGCCCTGCTTAGCTGGCGTGACATTACCTTGCTGAAAAGTGAGATTCGTAAGCTCAGCAAGGAGATTGATGCACTCACCTCTACCGTAAGAACGGCTGAAAACCGTAAAGCTCCAACGTGATTCGTATGTACTCTGAAGAATTCAAATCCCTGCTCGCGAAGCTCAGGCCCGTAATAGGCGAGATGGCAGACGCGTTCTGGCTGACTGCCCTGCTTGACCCGCATCAGGAGCAGAATATTCACGCCGTTGCCCAGGCTATGGCAGCAGAGCTGCTGGATGAAAGTTATGTTCGAAAGCATATCCTGCTTGAGCCCCCTCCGCGAGACAAGGCCGAAGGCAGGTATCCGCTCGGAGCTGTAGTTTACGCCGATAAATCGCTACATCCTTTTGGCCTGCGGGAAGGGGACATGCCCCAGCACATAGCAATCCTGGGTCGTTCCGGTGCAGGTAAAACTAACGTCGCTTACCTGCTCGTATGGAGCCTGTTGAAAGCAGGAAAACCGTTCATCATCCTTGACTGGCGTGGAACCTACAAACACTTTCTGAACAGACCGGAGTATGAGAACATCCACCTTTTCTCTCTGGGCCAGGACGAATCGCTATGCTTCAATCCACTCGACCCCCCTTCGAACCTTCCGGACAGTCAGCGGGAGGCATACTTGCGGGACATAGTCTCTGTCATTACCACGACTTACCTGCCAGGTCATCACCTGCTCAGCACGCGTGGAGTGGAATATTTCTTCCTTAAAGCCCTCTACCTTCTCGGCGCCGAGAGAGACAAACCGGTAACCTTCAATGACATTTTCAATTACATCAAAGGCTACAACGCAGATTCCAGGGAAAAGGACTGGAAGGTTTCAGCACTCAATATCCTCTTCAAATTGACGACCGGCCCTATCGGTCGGCTTACAAATTCCGATGGTCCAACAAACCTTGCGGATATCCTCGACAGGCCAGCGATTCTTGAACTGCTAAGTCTGGGGAGCGAAACCGACAGGGCACTGTTTACTCAAACTTTCCTTCTCTGGCTTTACTATTACCGTCTCGCAGAAGGGAAATCGCCAACTTTCAAACACGCGGTCATAATCGAGGAAGCACATAACCTGTTCCTTCGTCGGCCCGGTGCCGAGCAGTCCGTCCACGACCTCATGCTCAGGCAGATGCGGGAACTTGGGGAGAGCTTAATACTTCTCGACCAGAATCCGAGTCTCTTAACCATTCCGGCACTCGGGAACACGGGCGTAAGCATCTGCCTGAACCTCAAACACGGAGATGACGTGGAGGCTGCCGGAAAAGCATTGACCCTTCCTCGCGAGAACTGGGACTATATCGGAAGACTGCCTGTTGGACATGCAATAGTCAAGTTGCAAGACAGGTGGGTGACTCCTTTTCTCGCGCGTTTCCCTCTGTTTCCCATTATTAACGATAAGAAACCAGCTCCAGCGGAGAAATGTCATTCGGCAAGTGATTCCCTGCAAAGAAAGGTTGCCGAGCTTCAGTTGACCCTGGACGAGGCTGTTCGGGCCCTTTCCGTGACAGACAGAAGGGAAAAGGAAACAGAGGAAATCGCCCCGCGAGAGAGTGATTTGCTGGTCGATATTGCCGGGCATCCTCTGGCCGTTGTCACGGAGAGGTATCGACGCCTTGGCTGGAGCGCCCACACTGGAACAAAAATCAAACGGAGCTTACTGGAAAAGGATTTGATAAAGCAGGAGAAGGTCAGCGTGCCTAACGGGAGTGTCACGCTGTTGAAGGTTAGCAAGAAAGGAAAGAGCTTGCTGGAATTGCAGGGCGTTCAGATTAGACTTCTTCCCAAGAATGCAAGCCTTGAGCATGAGTACTGGAAGAAGATAGTAGCAGAAAAATACCGAAGCAAGGGCTACAAGGTAGAAGAGGAAGTACCCATCGGCGATGGCAGGGCAATCGACCTGGTTGCCTCAAAGGACTGTAAGAGGATAGCGATTGAAATTGAGACCGGGAAGTCAGATGTTGAGAGGAATATCAAGAAGTGTGAGGACGCCGGGTTTGATGATGTAGTAGTAGCCAGAACGGCCCAGAGACAAAACGCCTGATAATGCTACGGCATACTGCGTCACATGTTCTTCTTGACGCAAAAAGTGAAGATACCCGTTAACGTAGGCAAAGCTTCGCTTGTGCATATGAGAAACGCTATTTTATGATGAATTCTTTAAAGATTTTCTTTGTTCTTAGGTTTAACTCAGCAATTTCAGTCTTACATTCTGTAAGAATATTGCTCATCGTTTTTTGATTCTGTAAGTATGTGTTATAGTATTCCACTTTGTCTTTGTCCCAGGCCTTGTAGATACATTCAAAATATTTATTTATAATGCTTCTGGTTTTTCTGAGAAATTTCTGATATTCAACATCAGATGAATTCTCGCAAAAAGATACGAAGTCCCTTTCCCAATACCTGCTTTGACCCATCGATTGATAAACAAAGGCTAAAACATAATGTAACGCCCTGTTTTTGAAGACCCAATCTTTATCGAAGGAATGAAACTTTTTTCGGTACCCTACATATGTATTCCTAATAAGATGGTAAAGGTGAAACGGAGCCAAACAGTTAAACGTTGACAGGTTCGGAACAAAAAGTTCATCGTAATAGTCCCCAAAGAACATATCACTTCCCTTAGATAAGGCAATTGCAGGACCCTTTTTTAGTATCGCTAGTAGTTTTGCTATGAGTTCGTTGTTTAGTACATTCCCGTTAAACTCGCTCTTTAACGCAGGGAATTTCTTTGCCATTTTGCTGTATTCTTCTCCGCGCTTAATTTCGTAAAAATAACCCTGTCGCCGAAATTCATGTTTCAATCTTATTTGCACAGGATCATTTGACTTCAAATCTCGATTTCGTACAGGATTGGAAGAATTTTGATATAGAGTTAAAAAATTCACAAATTCATGGTCTACACTCTCAATTACCCGTACCATTACTTCGCCTTTTAATTCACCCTCATATTTTTCGATGCTCTTAACTGTCTGGCATCCATTAACAATTTGCGGATTTTCTAATCTGATATACCCCCTTTCCATCACAATATTGGCTTTATCACAAAGGACTGTAATACCATTATTATAATACCAAAAATTGGTTGCATCTTTATCTAAAGTCTCAAGAATTTTTTTGTTCGTTCTCGATTTTCCTAAAAAGTTTCGAACATTTTTTCTAAATAAACGATCCCCATATTTATTTACCAAGCTACAAATTTCCTCTGCCAAAACAGTCAAAACCCATGATTTATTGCCAGATGTTTTAATGATTGATTTATCGGAGTCAACAAAGGGAAGATGATAAACACCCAAACTTGGTGTAAAATCCCTCATTTTATCTTGGTATAATTGTATAATCCTGTCGTAGTGATAAATACTAAAATCATTTTCCGCAAATCCTAAAGTATTATAAACTAAATCATCTAAGTGAGGTGCATTTCTATGCGTTGAAATGAATATTAATTCCAACAAGTATTTCTTCCTCCTAATTACCTCAAAGGCTTTTTCCAATAGTCTCTTAGCAACTTGATTGCCCTTCTTGATTGCTGGTTTCAGTGACGCCTTCGAATCAAAATAATTTTTAACCGATGCAAGGAGTTTAATCTCATTATCACTAATTTGAACTTTACCGCCAGCACGCTCGTATTTAGATTGAATTATTATTACCTTTAATTCTATGGGGTCAATAATTACAGCATCAACTCCCTTGTCATGCGTGCCATCGCATATCGAGTTTAAGATCTCATCTTTAGAATATCCGAAAGCAGTTTCGATGAACCAAAAAATGAATGCATGATAATCTGCCAGGTTGTTATCCAATCCAATATCCTCGATTTGTTTTTGCAGGGTTCTGAAATTGTTGCTGACCATATTTATCACTCCTATCACATGCAAATCTTTTTGACTTCTATGCTACAGCATTTAATTCAACCATTTTCTATCATTCTGAATAGATCTACGTGAGCGAACTTATATAAGATTTGTTATTTATCTCTTTTGCTTATGAAAATACTTTAATTCCGTCTTCCGGTCAATAATTATCCGCACAAACCGCACCCTATGTAAAAAAGCTTTTAAACCTTATCGGCATAACCTTCTGCGTATGCGATGGGATGATGGAAAAATCAGACTGGCTAATCCTGACATACTTAACACCCTGGCTCGGCCTGGATTACTCCAGGAGATGTCTCCGCAAAGATTGGTCGTGGTTGCTGCCGGTCGACTTGTGCCTGATCCTGACTTCCGCGACACGTACTCGTAGCGGGTAGGCGAGGATGCCGTTCAGGGACTTGTAGTGCCTGCCTTTTCCTATCTTTTCGAACAGAAGCCTTTTGTAGAAGCCAAGATGATTTTGCGTCACCGCAACGCAAAGGTCGTCAATGTGTCGCGACTCCGCCTCCTCCCATAGAGTCCTGCATAATTTCACCCATAGCCTGCGACTGGAACCGGACTGAACGTCGGCCACCACCAGAGTGGAAGCCTCGGCAACCTTTCTATCCTGCTTCCTCAAGAGTCTTATTGCTTCCGGGAAGACCCGCTCCATGGGCAGGCCTTTTGTCGAGTCCATGACGAGCCTCACCGCTCCAATGAGTTCGCCGTTTTCTATGGAAACGAAGTGGATTGTCGTCGACAATTCATCCCATTCGTCGAGCATGATCCCATCCGGATTGGAAGGTATGTATCCCTTCCGCAGGTAGCTATCGTACCTGAGCCGAAAGATAGCCTCCAATTCATCCTGACCGTTAGCTTTTCTGACCATTACTTCTTTTGAGTCTCGTATGACGATCTTTCATTGAATGTCGTAACTATCTCAGCCATCTTCTCCCAGTCTCCTGTCCACATCGCCCTGGCGGTAAATCTCTTAAACTCCACCAAGTCAATTCCAAGCACGGATCCAACCAGGGCAATGTCATCGGTAAGCTGGGTGACCAGGCCGTTACTTTCCAGCTTCAATGCAAATTGTTCCGTGACTCTGGCAAACTGTCTGAAGCTCATGCCATTGAGCCTGTAAGGCAGGGGCGACCAGAACGATGGCGGGAAAAGCGTCTTGATTTTGTAATCCATGACCTGACGGCAGTAATTCTCCACGTCAAGGTCAAACCCGTATTTTTCCGGATTCTGTGCCCAGGGTGTTCTGGGATAGATCCCTGGAAACTGGATGAAAACAGAGTCAGGTCTAATATCCGCCAGCAGCTCAAAGGTCTCTTTCATGGTCCGGTCGTTATCGCCGGGAGCGGGCAGTATCACGCTTCCGACAACGAATATACCCGCATCCTTTGCTGCCTTGACGGCTGTTCTAATCTGCTCCACCGTGGTGGGCTTGTTCATCAAATCCAGAACCTTCTGGCTTCCGGATTCGATTCCGAAAAGAAGCCCGAACAGTCCGGACTGCTTCAGTACTGAGGCATCCTCAGCGCAGAATTCCCGGACATGGCCATACGAGCAGTAGCTCACTTTAAGGCCATCCTCCATGATCTTGCCTGCAACCTGTCGCATCAGCTCCACCGGTGTACTTGACCCCGCATACCTGAACGATCTGATTCCGTAGCGGTCGCGAATGTGCTTCATTTCCTTAACGATACGAGTAACTGTTTTTACTCTCCTTTGATGCCCGCTCTTAACCGACTGAACGCAGAAGGCACAGCCGTAGGGACATCCCCTGCTCTCATCGAGGACAACGATCTTTATCTTCTCGTTGCCTTTCATGGCCGGATAGATGCGTTCGTCGTAAACCGGCATTGGTAGAGTGTCCAGGTCCTCGATTCGCCTGATTTCCCTTTCGATGCCATCCGGCGTAATAAGATTCGGGAAATCGAGTTTGCCCTTACCGGAAACGTGATCGGCAACCTGAACAATTGTTTCCTCTCCCTCACCATAGACCAAACCGTCAAATGCCTTTGTTCTTTCAAATATAAGCTCCTGGAAAAAGTCAACATGGGGACCGCCAGCGAATATCTTCAGCTCCGGAAACTGTCTTTTCAAAAACCCGGCCATCATTACGGGGCCGTCGAATCCATCGCCGTTCCACAACTTGAATCCCACGAAGTCAGGTTTCTGCTTTCGGATTATCTCTGCCATTTCCTCTGCAATCCGCATGACTTCTTTTACACGGTACCTGGCAAGCTGTCTGTCCACAAAGCGGAGCCGCAACAACCCACACAATCCCCTTAGCCTGGATATCCGATTGTTCCTCGCCCTGCTAACCTGGTCGTAAATCTCGGACAACTTTCGCCGCAAACCCTGTGGAACCAGTCGTCTCATGGTGTCAACGGTTCCGTAGTCCAGAACCAGCGCTTCGTGACCGGCTTCGATCAGGGCTCCGGCAAGATTAGCCAGACCGTTGTCCGGCAGCAGGCTGCTGGGAGTGTAGGGATACCCTGGATAGCTGATTAATAGACCGCGAGCCATCAGAAATTCTCTCCAGAACAAGCAGACAAATTTGTCTCGATTACCATTTCGTTTCCCATTCGCAGTAACGGGCACCACGGCAGATGCATTTGTTTTCCCTCAGCCGGGCATTGCGAAGGCCAAGCTCCATTTCTCCATGAGCGGCATAGATTCCCATGAACCACGAGCATACTTTCGACTTCGCGCCGTACATCCGGGCAGCGTGCTCCACCACCGGATTGTCCCTGACATGGAACACAACCCGGTGGTGTCCGTCCTTTTCAACCTTCGCCACAAGAAATTTCGGCCTTCCGTATCCGAGAAACTCCAGCAAACTGAGAACCGCTTTCTGGGTAACCCAGCCACCCTTGGGCTTCAGCCCCATGTACTTGATCAGCTCTCTGGCGCCTTCCTTCGCACCCTCGTAGCCGAGCTTGTACAGAAAGTCTTCTCCGGTCTTTTCTCCCATCATCTGGATGTCCTTTGCCAGGGCTCTTGAGGGAAGCATTATCCAGTCCATCCTGCCGAAGAGTCTTATTCTGCCCCTCTCCGTGGAGAATGCCTTTCCAAATAGAAGTTTCTTCAGAATCCCGGCCAGGACCATGCAACCACCAAATATTTTCTGCGTGTGTTACTTCCTGATTTATGTATTTGTCATCATGCCTTAAATGCTTCGCACTTGTCTAACTGCCTGGTTGTATAACCTTTCCAGGGCCCGCTGCATATCCGGCTCGACTACATCTGCATAAACCTGCGTTGTGCCTATGTGAGAATGCCCAAGCTGTTTCTGAACCAGTCGCAGGTTGTAGCCGCTGGCCCTGTAAAGTTCGCAGGCATAGGTATGTCTCAGACAATGGATGGAGTAATGAAAAGGTAAATCCGCTCTGGCCGCCGATCGCTTGAAAGCTTTTTCTATCGCTCTTGTTGTCATGTGATCCTTTGTGTTGCTGGACAAAAACAGCGGATCGCCCGAACCGGTGGGTTCTCCAACACTTTGTTTCCAAAGAAGATATTCCTCGTAATGGCGTTTGAATGATCCGTTGAACCGTACCAGTCTTTTTTTGCCGCCCTTGCCGTTCCTGACGAGGAGCGCACAGAAGCGTTCTCTGAGGAAGATGTCCTTGCACTTCAGGTCGGCAATCTCCCCTACTCGCAGCCCTGTGGACAGGGCCAGATCTACGATGAAATAGTCCCTGACAGCCACTTTGTTGCCTCGTGCAAGGGCTACTTCTGCCCTTTTTCTGGCTGTCTCCAGCAGCCTGTTTACTTCTTCCCGGGAGAGGAACTTCCCAGGATCCAGGACCCAATTTGACCTGATCATACTTTTTTAAACATTTTTGTACTCCTTTCGAAAATGTTCCATTTGTGTGCGGCATCCGAAGGTTTTGGAGATGCGTGAAGTTGCCGTAAGCTCTTTGTTTGTAAGGGATTAAGCTCTCTAAATCAATATTGAGTGGCAGGATTTATAAAGCTTAGAGTTGGGCTTGGGTGCTGGAAGAATGAGACCGTGAAGTAGCTGTAACGTCAGCCTTAGCAATCGGTTATGGAAATAGAATGTGGTGAAATATGGTTCTTAGCGCAAGCAAAAAGGTTCAGAACACGCACAAAACCTGAACCTTTCAACAGGATTATCCCATTTCTTGCCAACCGAGTCAAGGATAAGTCTCCAAAAAAGTCTTTAAAAATTGGGAAAGTCCACCTCAAGTACTTTTCCTCATTGTCTTCATATTATGCCCAAATGTGAAATTACTAAACTTTATAAAGCTTTTGAAATGTGTGTGAAAAGCGAGACTTGGTGGAATAAATTGTTTGAAGCCCGCCTGCAATTTTTGCAGGAGGTCAGAAGCAAGAAAACAAAAGGCAGATTCGTAGCTTGTAGGCGAAAAAGCTAAAGACAAGGCCGCAGGACCAATCGTATAAGAATGTTGACATTTTATTTCCGCTAAATTAGAATACTAACAAAAAGTGGGGTATATTAATATGTTAGGTGAAAAGCAGAAACCACAGAGAAACGACATGCTTAAGCGTCTTGATAAATCAGTGCGTGCTGTAATTCAGAACGCCACTCGCTTGCTGGAGGACGCTCAATTCCTTGAGTTCAGCGAACCGCCAACCAGCGCTTGGTTTCTCGCCCTGATCGCACAAGAGGAGTTAGCAAAGGCATTTATATTGTGTCTAACGAACCGCGGGACGATTCCATGGAACCCACACATCCTGCGGGCCTTGAGGGATCACAAGTGTAAGCAGTTGGTCTGCTTGGTCATGGACTATCTTGCCCCCGATATTGATGAGTTTATCACCAGGTGTAACGCAGTTGTGAACAAGAAGGAATTGCCTATCATGCCACGAAGGATTGCTGATGCGCTAAACATCCTCCGTTATGAGAAGATCGGCAGATGGGTTTCGCAGACTTGGGTGTGGGCGGAGGAACCAGACTACGACCATGATGCTCTCGCAATTGTGAAAGGCAAGAAAGACAAGCTCAAGCAGGATGCCCTCTATGTCAGACTTGGGAAGGATGGAAGCGTCGCTTCCATCCCTATGAACCACAGCGCTGCAGCACTCGCAGATGAGATGGATCGGGCTGAGCGATTTAGGAGGCTCGTCGAAAATCTTCTTGAAGGAGCCAAACATCCAAGGCTGGATTGGGACCTTGTTGATGAAGCGTTTAGACTACTATTCACCGATGACTAATTTGCCACGGCGGAGTTGGGTTAGGATCAGTGATCATTATTTTAATAATTGTAAAATATCATTTAATTTTGGACAATCTTCGCAGCCACTGGTCCCATCAGGAGGCGTTTTCATATCAGCTAGTTTTCTAACTTCTGCCAGCAGAGGTAAAACTGTAGTCTCCGGCTCTAATTCAAGTGGCAGTAAATGGGCGTTAAAAGGCATATTGAAACCATCATCAAATGTAGCTTCATCTATATTGTCGATAGAACTGCCTGTAGGCGGCTCATAATATACTAACCCTATTCCACTTACTGGGTCTAAACCGCACTTTTGCGCAATTAGAGCATATACATTCAATTGAACCCTATAAATTGGCAGCAATTTATCTTGTGTTTTCGTGAATCGTGCTGTTTTGTAATCTACGATGAAATATGAACCATCCTTTTTTTGAACTATTTCATCGACAACACCTGTTAATTTCACATTCGATGATTCATCAATGAAGAAAAACTTGCTACGTCCGGGAGCCTTTATTGGTTTCTCAAAATCACCGAAGGATTCGAGCCAGTCGGGGAGTTTTCCAAACTTCTCATAATATCCCCACGTGATTTTTTTGCTATAAGAATCAATAGATGAAAATATCCCTGGAAATATCTGATATGGCAGTTTGCACTTTAGCTTTATCCAGAAGCAGCGTGGGCAAAAGTCAGGCATAGCCAGTTCGCCTAAGTTCTTTGCGGATATTCGAATTTGTTCTTTATCAGTCATCATTTTCTTACTCTACCCAACTTTGGTACAAGAATAGCCAGCCTTTTTTATGTCTTGGTTTAGGTAGCGACCTTTTGATGTTGCATTCATTAAACCCTTATAAATATGAATAGGCACATCGAAATATTGATATACATTTCCGTTTGTGAATTCAACTTCTAATGTGGAAGTTGTTTCATCGTATCCCACTGAGGCCAAGTTACTTGATTGGACAGAGATTCTTTCCATTTTTACTATTTCCTTTCAATAATGTGTACTTGCATGTATCTCATTAATTCTACAGCGCAAAACAGTAACTTCCTTGTGGAAAGATGAGTAACCAGACGCTTTTCATTCCACACCACAACGCAATTGAGTGGCCATTTCGACAATTTTTTCAAGAGTTGGTATCCTATGGTCCCCTTCGTAGGCCAGTTCTATAAGGCGTGTAATTCCGTCAATGTTTTTATTTACACGAGCCGCATCATCATATCCGAGTTCAGATGCAACGGTTGCTTGAAGAGGTTGAAAAATCTTACTACTCAGTTCCTCTTCTAACAATTTTTCAAGGTTCTTGTTAATCACTGCCCAGGTTTTGTTAATCTGAGTGTCCGGGAAATCCTCGGTAGGCGCACCGGCCAGCCTAAGGTATCTATGGTTACGCTCTTTAGCATCTTTTTCCCCTTTCTTGCCTATATGATGCGAATCCGCATCGAAGATGAAATACGTAGGGATGGAAAGTCCACGAAAGATCACTATCGGTCGGTCTATATTGTTTTTCCCGCCTGCAGGGACTACGGCTATTCCCAACCCTGACCAATTCTTATTCATTATTTCTTGGAGCTTCCATAAAGCCCCAACATCTGATGTTCCTTCCACTACTACTACCACATCTGCGAAGTAACCCTCGTTGACAACAGTATTCATAACAGGCATTGCTCGTGCCCTGAAGCTATCCCTCGTGAAGTCGGAAGGATTGCTATTATATACTTTTGCCATTTCTTGTGAAGCTTCATCAAGGGAAAAATACTTAACAACGCTCTGTGGCACAGACGAATCTGATGAAGGTACTTTCCTGACCATTCGAATGTGGTCAAAACGATGAAGATCTACGAAATATGGAGAATGACTCGTATAGATAATCTGGTTGCTGGCACCAAGACCAAGTTCTGGCTTACTGGCAAGCTGAAGTAAGAGATTTGACAGGTAACGACAACGTGAGGGGTGGAGATAAAGCTCAGGTTCTTCAATCGCCAAGATTAGATCAGGTCCTCGTAACGATGCGGTACTTTTAGCTTCTGCTATCGGAACTTCTCCATCAGCAGGCTCTTCTTCGGTTGGTTCTGATGGCACTGTCATAGCTAAATGTTGAAATAGAGTAACAATTAACGCTCTTTGCAAGCCATGGCCTTTGCGGGTTATTTCACCATCAAAACTATCTTCAATTAGAGTTGCCCTTGCTGCAGGAGGCGGAACATTGGGCAAGCTAACCTCGTCCCATCGTAGCTTTAGTTGAGAACCGGGCGCAAATTTTTCAAGGGTCTTAGTAATTGAGACTCCAAGCTCTGGCAACTCAGTGAGATTTTCCGAGCTGTATACTTCTTTAATTCTTTCTTCAAAATCAATTTTGAATTGCTGTATATCTTCTCTGGCATTGATTTTTCTTAAAACAATCATATCCAAGATCTGGTAGATAGCTCCTTTTTTGCCAGTTGCCTCATCTGAAGCTTCACGGACAGCAGGAACTAAGACGAACTTCGTGAAGTTGTCAAGCTTACCACCTCCGATGTTTTTTGGCCCGATGAATTGTTCTTCCCGCTCGATCGGTTTCATAAGTTCAGGATGTTTCGCTTCACATTCAGCCATCAGTAGGTCAACTTCGTCTGCCTTTTTAGCTCGTCTGCCTAAATCCGGTAGCTTATTGGTCGCAACCAATTCATTCCAAGCATTAGTACGATTGCGTTTTCCAGGCATCGCCCTTATCTCAGCGAATGCAGGTATCTGATAAGCTGCTGCATAATAACGTTGCACTATTGCACCGTTTACTTCTGTAATGCGCTTTGTGACAATTAATGTGTCATCCCTTATATACGCTCCAAATTCTTCTTTTTCATCATCACGGAGATTGCCGTAGGTTACCCGGATTTCTATAGAAGAACCCATATCACGGTTGAAAAAGTCATCTTCTGTTACAGATGCCTTTAGGTCATAAAAAGTATCTATAGCATGAAGAAAAGATGATTTACCAGCGCCATTTCGTCCCAAGATTGCTGTAAGATTATCAAAATCTATATGCTCGTCGCGAATTGAACGGAAATTTTTCACCTCAATAGTTTTTATAATCATAAGATTAGCCCTCGAATTTCATTCGTACCAAATTCCTATCTCGTCAAAGGATACCTGCCTGCGGCGGAATACCAATACTTGTCCTGAGTTCAATCGAAGGAATCAATAGTAAATAATCATTAATCAATTACTTAGCCGCCCCAGTTGCAAGCCCCCGTTGTTAGCTGGTTTGTAATTATACAAATTTGCGATTAAATTACAAGGAATTCTTTTGTCTCTATGGATTGAGATAGAACAAGCATAAGAGGTGGTTAGCTACATTTTTAAATACACTTTTGCAGCTGTGCTTAAGGGCATTTAACGGGTACCCTTGTGTTCGAAACACTCGTGAACCTTCATAGAAACGGCCGAAACGCAGGATTTGCTTGTATTAATCGCCTGTGGTCTGTGCAGGAGATCTATGATTTTGATTGAGCGAAAGCTTCATTTTTCACACCAAATCTGAAAGTTTTGGACTTGATTGCCGTTACATTAAGGCAGCAAGCTAAACCTCTTGACTGTATGGCTGCTCTTGTCTATTCAACGCCAGCACTTTAATGCTTCATAATTGAACCGCTAAGTAGCAACATGACCAACGGACATTGAAAATGTTCACAAATTTCATGTTTTTCATAATCCCTTAGCGATATAGAGCTTGTGAAGTGAAAATTTTTGACGAATTGGCAGGTAACGGGCCTTTCTGACAGGAATGTTGGCCGAGTTGACGGTCAGAGGTGTTGAAATCGAACGGCGTATTGTACTATAATAGAGGCCGTAGCGTGCAGTAGTACTGTTTATGAACTCATATGGGAAATGTCGATTAATACTGCTTTTCCCTACTGGACGATTATTGGGAGGCAGATTCATACTGACTAAAGACGCCTTGGACAATGGTGTTTGGCAATGGACCGAAGAGAAACAAATACACTTGATTTAGTGAACAAAACAAAGTCGCTTGAAAACGCCACCAAATATTTGTGGCGTCTTCGAGACGGTAAAGCTATTGAGAGTGTTATTTTGGAACATGAGAATATGACGTGTGCATGTATTTCAAGCCAGGTTGGCTGCCCTTTGGATTGTGTTTACTGTGCGACGGGTAAACTAGATTTTGCGAGGAGTCTAACCGTAAAAGAAATAACCGAGCAAGTCTCAAGATTAGAAGCAGAATTGCAGAGTACCGAAGGAGAGAATTCCAAGTTATGGCGTGTTCTATTTATGGGCATGGGAGAACCATTGCTGAATTACCGTTCAGTCATAGAGTCTGCAATTTTGATACACAATGAAGCGGTTAGTGATCCTACGGAAGTATTTCTTGCAACATCAGGGAGTCAGCCTGAGAAGATCAATGAGTTGGCAGTTGATGCACCTTTTATTAAGTTATGGATTACACTATGTGCTGTAGATGATAATATTCGGGCGAAATTGATGCCAGCAGCTTCTGGCAGCTCGATTAAAGATATCCTTAGGGCGGGAGAAGCATACGCTAAGAAAATTGGACGTCCAACTCGCATAAACTACCTGATGATTGACGGTCTTACTGACACTAGACACTGTATGGAAGAGCTTGTTATGCTTTTAGCTGGAAGACCCTTCAAACTTCAGTTATCGAGGCTCAATCCAACACCAGATTCTTCTCTTTTAACTTCTTCAACAAGTATTATTCGTGAATTCGCTGACTTTACTACTCGGAGCAGCATACCGACAAGTTTATTCATGAGCAAGGGAATTGATGTTATGGCTGGCTGTGGCCAACTTGCTCCTATGCTTAAGTCGAGATGTAAGACGTCATGAATGATGGATTGCTAACATATCCAAAGGCCATTTTGCACACTCACCTGGAGGGCAGCGTGCCGTCTGAAGCATTGAGACTACTTAGTCAGAGGAATAATATCCCTTTGTCGTTTGTACCTTCTTCTGGCAAAATATTAAATATGATAGAAACACACAACTGGAACTCATTTAGGAAAGTCTATTTCGAAATATGTTCTTGCTTCAAACTGTCCATAGATTTCTTCGAGTCTCTATTGAGCTACGGAAAAAAACTGAGAAGTAAAAACGTGATATATGCGGAAATACAATTCTCCCCATGGAAGCATATGTCTCGAGGTGTTTCCCTTGCCACTATTTCAGAAGGCTTAATTGATGCTATCGAAGATTTAGAAGCTAATCATAAAATTACCATTCGAATAATAACTGACCTTATAAGGCACAGAAACGAGGATTGTGATTCGATATTAGATTGGCTAAAAGACACACCAAGAAAATACTTTGTCGCCCTTGGGATTAGCGGTGGGATCGATGCCGTTGAAAGAAGCAAGTACAAGACATATTGTGAAAGAGCGAGGGAGATAGGGCTCAAAATAACATCACATGCTGGCGAGATCGAAGATTACAAATCAATCCGAGAAGTAATTGATTACTGGGATACAGACAGAATTGGGCACGGTATTAGATGTATTGATAATAGAGAATTGCTCGATGAAGTCATTGAGAAACAAATACATTTTGAAATATGTCCTACAGCCAATAGGATTATTGGATTATGCGGGTCAAATTATAATCCCATTAGGGATATTATTGCGGCAGGGGTCAATTTTTCAGTAAATACGGATGATGAATTAGTCTTCAACACAGACATTTTAACAGAATTCAACATCCTCATAAAGGAAGGAATTGTGTCTGCACACGATGTTGAAATGATACAAGAGAATGCTCTCGAGAACTCGTTTCTTGAAGAGAAACACAGAAATGATCTGCTCCAGGAGTATTTCGGTGGCAGTTAGTAAGAATCTAGAACAATGCAATGCTCTTTTTTCTGCTGTTGGATGTGTCTGCATCCATCAGAATGAAATACTGCTACTTCGTCGCAATAAAGACAAATCGCACCCCTTTTTTTGGGGTGTCCCGACAGGAAAAATAGACTCTAATGAATCTGAAATCAGTACAATAATCAGGGAATTGTATGAGGAGACTGGTATTGTCCTATCAGGAGAAAGATTCATACACGTAAACACATATTGCGTTACAACTGAGGAGGTGTCTTTTACATATGCCTTGTATTATGCCAAGTTTAGAGACCTGCCCCAGATAGTTATTAATCCGGACGAGCATAATGACTACCGATGGGTACATTATGAAAAACTTGATAATTACAAACTAGTACCCGACGCCAAAGAAACAATCCTGCTTGCACTTGAGAAGAAAAACAGCACAAGACATAGACAATTAAATTTGTTTACAGGAGAGCCCGAAGAAGATGACCCCGCCACCTTAAATTTCAACTTGTCCCATTCGAATTTCCTGAATACTCGTCCAACCGTAACTCGTAAATGGGTAATTGCATTCGGCTCCCCTGGTTCAGGCAAGACTACCACACTTAGAGAGCTACATCGGCGACATCCTTACTCATCTTTGGTCTCCGATAACAAAAACATCTTGACAAAAGGCAGACACCTGAACAGGTATTTGCTTGAAGCTGCCGAGTACAATAGATTACTATACTACTTCTATTTTCAAATGGAAATATTGCCGGAGAAATTCAAGCAAACCATTGAAGCCAAAGAGTATTCTTTCATCGACGAGACTATATATAGCACATTGGCGTATTCAACATCGTTATATTTATTGAGCTGGTTAACAGACGATGAGTATCATACATTCTTAGCCAACTACAGACTATATGCTACTTTATTGCCTGTGCCTTCTAAAATACTCCACTTCAAATGTTCGCCGGAAATACTACTAAAGAGAATTTGCAGGAGAGGAAGAAGGGTAGAACAGTTCTATACTGCACGATATTTAAACTTACTCAATATTGGATTTGAAAAAGTATCGCAGGAACTGCAAGACGCAGGCTTTAACATTATTACTATTAATACAGAACATAAGAGCACAATGGAGATCGTGGATCATATATATGAGGGTATATTTGAATGAAAGACACAGATAATCTTAGTGAAAACACTGTCTTTTGGACCAGAGGAAACTATCCTGCACAGGTAATACACCAATTACAACTGAGTGAGATTGAGTACCATCTCAGGTTATTGTACTTGTTATCAGACAATATATTGGCCGCAGGATCGTTTTATTTTGAATCAGATTTAACGCGAAACATAACCGAGAAACTTAAAGAACTGTTTGGCCATACCGGAGATGTAAGTTTTTTCATAGACAACGATATAGAGAACTTCGAGGAGCATGGTTGTAAGAAATCTGAAAAGAGCCCTGCTAGCTTAATTGCTTATCGTGATTTAAGCAAAGTCAGAGAAAGGGGGAAAAGTCTGGATTCCTTCTGTAACTTAACTAGAAGACCTCCTATATCTATCAGTGATAAGATCGTTGAACTATGGATCGAAGAGCTTAATTCAAATTTACCAGAAACATTAGGCGGTGAAATTGCCGTTAGGATAACTGATAGGGCTTCACAAGAAAACATCAAGACGTCTCTATCGGAATTTGCAAAAAACAGAACAAAAGACTTTGTATGGGAATATTTGCAGCCCAAACTATCTGAATTAGGATTGTGTAAATCCTTTCAATTCTGGATGCGTAAAAAGTTGTCTGATCTCTATTCTATTGCGACATCAGTAGTACTGGGCATTCCTATGGATGCTAATATTTCTTGGCATCGTAGTTTTATTTCTGAAAAATCAAAATACGACACTTATTTATTCAGCGAATGCATAAAGGCCCTAAATCTCAATAATGCAATTGTAGAATTGCCCACAGTGGATATTATTGCACTGAAATATAGTCAGGAGTTTCTTTATTTCAAAGAATTCTATTTTAAGCTTATCGAGGCTGCATCGCTCAATATTAACTTCATGCGAAAAATACTAATACATGCAAGCAGTGTCGAGAAAATTACGTGTTCAGGAAAATACTCAAGAGCCAGATTCATAAAATCATTTTCAACGCTGTGCAAATACTCTGATATCCCCAAAGCATCATATAAGGATCCGCTTGATTATATTCTGCACGTTTACGACAGCATCAATCGGGTTGTGATCAACACATTTGTTGAATTTGTCCAGGACTTGAATAAGGAAAAAGGTCGTGAACTGAAGGCAATGGGACGGGCTGATAGAATTAATGCCCCCCTCAAACACTATTCGTCTGCACAAGACTTTGTGTCAAATAACATGCAAGAAATTAAGGACATCATCATAAACAAATGGAGAATTCCAAGAACTAAAACGCCCGGCAATTATGAACAAAAAGTGATGCATATAGAAGCATGGCTTGAGAATTTTAGCGTTACTGAGTATGAACTTGTATATGAACTGATCAGACACATAAAATACTATAATAACACAGATATAGACAAGATGCTAAAAAAAATGTCAGATGAGATAAAAGGCATCTTCAACAATCTTGCAGATATAGCCTTCTGTCCTCTCGGAACGTGCAGTAGTTCAAGCGGTTCTCAGTTTATCTATCGATTGTCAAAACATTTGGAACTTCAATCCAGGAATTTCCTAAATTCTACCCAATTGGACGACAAGCTGGACAGAAGCTACAGAGCTATAGTTTTTATAGACGATGTAATTGGAAGCGGCAAACAGGCAACAAGGTACTGCGAAAGACACCTAAAGGGTCTTGGTATAGATAAGTATTACTACTCCTTAGTTGCGTTTGAAAACGGCTTGAAGAATCTAGAAAAGAACTCAACTTTTGACATGGTCTTTTCGGTAACAGTACTTACTGAAGCAGAAAAGGTATTCTCAGATTCTTCTGTGATACTGCCCGATCCAACTGTACGAAATAGAATAAGGGAAATAGCACAGGAATATGGGGAAAAATTGTACCCGATGGGACCTTTGGGGTATGAAGATAGCCAGGCACTAATTGCTTTCAGTTATAACACTCCCAATAATACACTGCCAATAATATGGGCTAGTGCTAAAAATGAAAAAGTTAAGGGATTAACCTGGAATCCTCTCTTTGAACGAAGAAAAAAAACTTAGAGGCAAAATAGCACTGAACATAGAAATACTACAAAGGTTCGCGACAGAACATGTAGACGAAGGCTGTCCTCGTGGCTTTGAGTGTGTCTTCAAGAGCCAAGGCAAAAAAATGGATTTTGCCTGATAAAATATTTTCCATCGCGGTTTCTCCTGTCCTAAAGATTAAAGAATGAATAAGGCACTTAAAATGGCTAGGCGATGCATATCTTAGAGCCGTAAAAAGCGTCTAAAGCCGCCACAGCCCCGTTTAGTTTGTTCATCTTCATTCGATACCGCATGAGATGTGCGACAACCCAGCAAAATTGCTCAGATTTGCAACCCTCAGAGCCATTTTTCATACAGTAGTGTTTCATCCTATGATTCCGATGTACCACAGAGGAGAACCAAGCTTCTTAACGGACGATCTTTCAATATTCGTAAGATTTCTGAAACATTTATGCCTGCTCAGAACAAAATTACATCTGGACAGTTGTTAGCCACTAATCCAAGACCTTTCGCTCCACATAGTTCGTGATCATCGCGACACCGAAAGATATTTATATATGAATATTCATATATGAATACATGGGCAATCCCGCAACCTGTGGTTCCATCGTGTTGAAGAGAGAAAGAAACGCACACTCACCTACGCTTGATACTGTGCTCATGGTAGAGGAGACCCTAAAGCAGCTTGGGGCATGTACCTTGACCGGGCTCTACAAAGCTTTGCCCAGAACCGTGATATATCCCACGCTTAAACTGATAATCGAATACTTCTACGCAAAGGGCTTCGTCATGTCTGACAAAGAAGGCAAGATAGTCTGGGTGTACAATCCTCGCCTCGTGAGAAAGTACAAGGCCAGGCCCGACCTTAAGGTGGCATGATGGTCGGGATATACTTCGTCGATAAGAAAACCGAGAGGAATTTCCACAGATTGAGGACCAATGAGGAGCTGAAAGACCTTTACAGATTCATCCTGCGAGCCATAGATGACATCAAGCATAAACCCGATTGCGGGACCTCGATAACCAAGAGGTTGATACCGAAGAGATACATACAGAAATATGGCATAAACAACCTGTACAAATATGATCTTCCAAATGCCTGGAGGCTGCTTTACTCGCTGGGCAGAGAGGGCATTGAGATCGTAGCCATAATCCTTGAATGGTGTTCTCACAAAGAATATGAAAGGATATTCAAATACCGGGCAAGATAAATGATTGTTTGGAAGATGTGCTTGGAATCTTCAGGTCAAGCAAAACCGAAGCCTAGCGTTCTATAGTTTATGCCTTTTCACCATTTGTTTAAACATTTATCCGCACAAACGGCATTTCCTCCACAAGGTTTATAAAATTTATGGTCGTTACGTTATGACTATGCGATGGCACAACGAGCGGATTATCCTGCTTGACCCGGACATTCTCCTTGAAACCCATCTACCGCAGGAGATTAACGCGAGAGTGGATCAGATAAAGGAGATCGAGGATTGTCTCAGGCCAATCACTGAGGGCAGGAAGCCTGTGAACTGCTGGCTGCACGGCAGACCCGGCGCGGGCAAGACTGCGACCGCAAGGTCTATCATGCGTAAACTTGAGAAAGAAGCCGGCATCAGGGGCGTCTATGTCAACTGCTGGGAAAACCCCACTATTTTCTCCGTATTAGAATGTGTTGCCAAAGAGTTGCGTATGCTCGGAGCAGAAAAGCTCAGCACATCCTTCAAGCTCGAAAGGCTTAAGAGGCACATCTCAAAGGAACGAATCGTCATTGTGCTCGACGAGATTGATCAGTCGCCCCCGAAGGAGCGGAACGCTATCCTGTACAATCTTTGCGATTTGCCAACTGTGGGGCTGGTTTGTGTCTGCAATTCCCAGTACGCGTACTTTGGTCTGGAGGAGCGGGTCAAGTCCAGGCTCAATCCCGCCCGAATATTTTTCGAAGAGTACACGTTCAAAGAGTTATTCACCATTCTCGCTCAAAGGGCTCAACATGGTCTGATTCCTGACGCGTACACCAAGCAACTGTTGCAGACAGTGGCCGGTCTTGCCAATGGCGATGCCAGGATAGCTATACAGACTCTCAAGAATGCGGCATACCTGGCTGAAAGGGACAACCATGAGAAAATCAGGTCATGCCATGTGAAAAGGGCCTGGAACTCGGCGAACGACGTGAAAAAGAGTTATCTCCTCCGCAAGCTCACTGACCATCACCGGCTCCTGTACGAGTTGATTGCGAAGAAGGCTGGAATACTATCCGGTGACCTGTGGCGGCTGTACCAGAAGATGTGCCGCACAACAGGCACTAAACCTATCGCTGTGCGGACCTATTCGGATTACTGCAACAAGCTCGTGGAAGTCGGCCTTGTGCAGGCGAAGAGAGCGGCGATACAGGGAAAGGTCAGGGAGTTTAGTGTGGTTCAATAAAGCATAGCGGCTTGAAATATACTAAAAGGCTTTATCCGCGTTACATGCAAAGTGCCGACAAAAGGGCATTAAAGTTCTATGTAAAAACTTCTCCATGAACCAGGAAACCGAGAAAGAGCTCGTGACGCCTGAATGGGTAAGATTCGTTCTCTCCTGCATTCCGGATCAGGAATGCCACCGGCGCAACTAATATATAGTTCTGAATTCAACTGTTTTTCAGGTATTTAAATCACGGAATTGCGTGGGCGCTGCACTTTTCGCTAAACGCTCATCCTCGGCGTGCGGCGAAAAGCATGGTGCCCACATCAGGTCTAATAAGCCTGACGTGGGTGAATCTTCATGACCGAGAGTTTCCATAACTATGAACGTAAGCTGGAGAGAAGAATAGAGCTAATCAAGAAGTCTAACTTCTCTCCGAAAAACAAACGTGCCATTCTGGATTTTTCCGATTACTGTTTCTCCGAGGGACTTAGCATTCCACGCGTGGAGAAATACGTCGGCCATCTTAAGTGCCTTGCTTCTCTCTTTAAAAAGGACTTCGTTGATGCCACTAAAGCTGACATTGAGACGCTCGTAAGAATCATTCAGCAGTCCAGTTATTCCGAATGGACAAAACAGGACCTCAAGCTTACGATCAAGAAGTTCTATCGCTGGCTGCGGGGAGTCAATGAAGATCCGCAGGAGACGGCGTGGATTAAGCTCAGCCGCCGTAACTGCAACAACAGGCTTCCAGACGAACTTCTTACAGAAGAGGACATTTCCAGACTAATAGAGGCATGCCATGATCCCAGGGACAGGGCCCTCGTATCGATTCTTTACGAGACCGGTTGCAGAATAGGGGAAATTGCATCGATGAGAATAAAGCATGTTCTTCCACACATTCATGGTTTTCGAATTATCGTATCAGGAAAGACAGGAACAAGAAGATTACTAATAATCACATCAGCTCCATATATGACCGACTGGCTTAACATTCACCCTAAGAAGTCACAACCACAGGAATACCTGTGGGTTTCAAAAGACTTCAGAGCGTCCCTTCTGAGCTATCAGAGGATACGCGACATACTACATGCAGCAGCAAAACGAGCTGGAATTAAGAAGAGAATCAACCCGCATTCATTTCGCCACAGCAGGGCGACCCACCTGGCTAACCATCTAACCGAGGCACAGATGAATGAAGTCTTCGGATGGAAACAGGGTTCAAATATGCCATCCATCTATGTTCACCTTTCAGGACGTGATGTCGACAACGCTCTTTTGAAGACCTATGGTATTGCCACCGACACGGGCCGGAGCCCGGAGGGCAAGCTAAAGCCAAAGGCTTGCCCGCGGTGCAAGGCACAAAACGCAACAACAAACAAATTTTGCAGCCGTTGCGGCACTGTCCTGGATCAGAAAACTGCCAGTGAAATCGTAAAGAAGAACCTTGAGCGGAACACAGCCGACCAGATTATGGACAGGCTCATCCAGGACCAGGAGTTCCGGGACATGCTCGCAAATAAGATTGCGGAACTCACAACCCCGGAAACAGGCAATTGATTAGCATTCTCCTGGCATTGCAACAGCACAAATCGCACGCTCTTTCTCCGACACCCTAAAATGCCGAACAGAGATACCTCCTGTAATGTCAGGCAGCTACAGACCGGAAGGCTCTTCTCAGGCTAAGTGCACGGAGTGCATCTGTGGAATCGAAAACGGCAGGGGCATCTGGTGTGTCGTGCTGAAGAAGATCCCTTCTTCAAAAGAGGTGAAACGGTGCCGTCGCTTCTGCCCTAAAGTGATACTGGAAGACCCGGCGGGCATTGTGTAGCTGCCTTGAATACAATTGGAGGTACAGCATGAGAGGGACAATCGAACAGGTCTGGGAGAACGAGAGCAAAAAGGGAAAGAAATACCTGACCGTCCAGGTCGGGGGAGAGCGATACAGCGTCTGGGACGACAAGTACTTCGACACGCTGCAGGAAGGCGTGACCGTCGACTACGACTTCAGGCAGAGCGGGAATTTCAAGAACATGACGGACATAGAGCCCGTTGATGGCAAAGGCAACGAACTGCCACGATACCGGCCAAACGGTAAGGACAGGCAGATCGCAAGGATGTCATGCCTGAAATCCGCCAGCGAGATTCTTGCACCCGTGCAGCTTGACCCTGATGCCAAGAAGGATCTGACCATAGAGACGGCGAGATTCTTTGAACGCTACGTATTCGAAGGCGAACCTGAGACTCCGGTACAAAATAGCGGCGGGGGGAACCATGGCAGAGGCCGACAGTGAATCCTCTTCAGACAGGCAGGTGGGAGCCATCTCGACGATAAGGCCCCACCTGTCAGTCTCCCAGCTCAAGATGTACCTTCGCTGTCCCCTTCAATACTTCTTCAGATACGTATGCGATCTGAAGTCTCCTCCAACCGCCGATCTGACTCTGGGACGGACGATTCACCAGACCCTCGGCGTTAACTACAGGCAGAAAATGAAGACGGGCCATGATATCATTGTTCCGCATATTACGGAGCTTTTCAGCGAACACTGGGAAAAGGAAGCCGGAGAGACGGAATTCAAAAAAGGGGAGAAGCCGGGAAAGTTCAAAGACGACGGCGTAAAACTCCTGAAAGCCTATTTCGAAGAAATCGCTCCGGGCGTGCAGCCGGTTGAAGTGGAACAGGAGTTCCTTATAGACACAGCAGGAACCAGGCTCCCGTTGAAAGGATACATTGACCTTCTGGACGATCAGGATTGCATCATCGACCACAAAACAACCAAAAGAAGTTATCCCGAAAATACAGCCGAAAAGGATATCCAGCTGACGGCCTATTCACTGGCCTTCCGCACACTTTTTGGCAGGAAAGAAAACGGCGTCCGTCTCGACGTGATGGTGCGGAACAAGCAGCCGAAGATACAGCAGCTATACGGGACAAGGACACAGGCGGACATCGACCGTTTTACCCGCCTAGCGGGACAGGTCGAAAACGCAATCCGCTCCGGCGTTTATTATCCAAATGAGGGCTACATGTGCGGCATCTGCGGCTATCAGGGAATGTGCGAAAAGTGGTAGATATTCTCCATTACATGGGATATAAAAAATGATATTTATTCCACCATTTAAGAACATTAAAGCGCCTCATTATCCAGAACAATGCGCGACTTTTATAAAAAAGCTATTTCCCTATCAACAACACCTCATATAAACCACCATTTCTGTTATTCAGTTTGTAGCAATATGGCTTTCTTTTAAAATAGACCTTAGATTTGTATTTTTTTAAGAGCTTTCTGATCGTATTAATGGAGGGCTCTCCTGGGCTACCGTAAGAAACAACTATAATAGAATTTTGGTATTTCCTGAATAATTTATCAAAATTCTCTTCGATTGAATCCTCATCCCACCCAGTCTTTTCCCTAACTAAACAACGATTTTTGGTGTCCCAATTAATTTTTCTTGCCCAATTATCATAATCAAGCATCCCCTCAAAAAAATGATATAAAGAATGATAATCTTTAGGATGTTTCTTATTTTTTCTGGCATACGGCGGGTCTAAATACACAAGATCGAACGTCTTTTTTCTGACTCTCATAATATCTTCACAAATAGCTTTATGCTTCAATTTAGTAGAGAAAATCTTTTGGGAGAATTCTTTATTAAATCTCAGAAACAGCCTTTGGAAGTTTGTGTTCCATGTTTTTTTATTTCCAAAACTTCTTTCCACATTTGCTGTTCTAAGATACAAATTCTTCCTGTGAAATAGGTTGAAGGGACGTTTGGAAAGACAAGCTTGAAACAATGTGTGATATGCCAAAGCCTGTTTTTTCCTTAATACATCCCCGTTGTATTTCTCAGAGAGCATACGTATATTGAATGAGACCATGTCCAACCATCTGTTTTCTCTTGGAAGATAGTATATCCCCTTGAAAGTATTGGCGATGAACGAGGGGTAATCGAAGCCATTCTTATTAAGAATGAAACCGACATCATCATCAAGGACAATTCGCTGATTCTCAATCAATGCTATTCCAGCCATGTAATTTGAGAACAGTTGATCATTGAACGTTACCTTCTTCCCCATAAGCTTGAACAGATAGCTTACAGTGGCCGTTCCTCCAAAACCGTCGAGAACAGTGTTGAACTCCAGTTTACGAAATGTCTCGTATAACCAAGGAAGAATACTTCTTTTGCTACCTTGATATCTTGTCGAAGGAGCTTTCTTAAGGATATCTTCCCTCTTTATTATCATATCAGATAGCCCCCACGAATTTTACTGGTATTGATTTACGTAGACCCTTCTTTACCTTTTTGTCACCGGTTTTTTTCAAGATTCCCTTCTTCTTAGGCAGGGTCAACTTCTTGAAATCTTCGGTGAACCCCAAGACAAGAATTAGATTTATGCACTTCTGCGTCTCCTTAAAGGCATTTAGCCACTTCCCGAATTCTGGTTTTCTATATTTGGGAGCAAAGCGATCAGGTGTAGTTATAAAAGTAGTAGGCCCAGTATGAACGTATTGAGATAGTTTCCCATAAAGAATTCTTACGGCGTCAAAAACATTTACTTCGTGTCCATCATTTTTGCACGCCTGCTGAAACTTCTGCACCTCATCAAGTTGTCGAAAATAGCGATAATCGTCTGCCCATACATCCTTCTTCTTGAAGAAATCCTTCCCAGAACGCCACCAGCCGTACTCAACAGGGTGCACTGCAAAGTAGACCAGACGCAGAGCGTTCTCTAGTTCGGCCCTCAAACATACATGGCTTTGCTTGTACAGACCCATGCAAGCGAAGTGTACTGACACATAGACATCCATATAAAGTTCAGGCAGCAAATTCTGCCCAACTTTACCGTATCCGTCTCCCAATGTTTTCTTCCAGAGATCGAAAACGCTCATGTCATCCAGGAGAGTATTAATTTCGCGCGCATGAAATTTCAAGGTATCTTTCCAGTTCTTGTCTCCCCACTTCGACTGGCTTTCAAACATACTTCTCGCCAGCCGCGGTAGCCTGTCGATATTGAATTTTGCCATTTTCTACCTCACTAGCACTCCTGCAACGGAAAACAGAATCCTGTTAGAGTCGGAACATAATAACGGTTCGAAGCCGTTACTACAACTATACCCATATTTTCCCACAACACTGTGTGTCATAGCCTGGATGAAATCCATCTTTTCGCTTTGTTCATCAATATGCTTGGGGAACTGGTCCGATCTAAGTCCGCCCCAGCCATCAACTCTCATTGCGTTAGATTCCCTTACGACCCTTGCGGAATCCAGCTCGCAGGAGTTAATGGGAACAGTGAAGATCACAAGAAACTTGGGTTTGCCAATCTCTTGCTGAAGACGGATGAATTTTTCTAATATTATTATTTCAGTTTCCGTCCTTCCCTCATTCATGTCAGTGTCTTGGGAGCCAAAATCCAGATTGAGGATATCAAAGGGGATATGGACCACCAGTGGGCAAGACGGCCTGAGAAATGAGGCATCATATACATGCCCGTCAATGACCAGTCCAATATTCTCTGCTTCGACCCTCCATCGCTTATTCATTGAAGATACCCAGGCTACTGAGTCTTCTCTTGTAACCAGATTCGCCTCCTCCAATTTTATCACCTCATCCACATCAAGGCCATCCGACAGTGTAAGCATGCGCATACGAGCATGTTTCTTCCGCCTAGGATAAATGATGCTACTAGCCTCCCTAGCTTTCGGGAGCCATAATTTATCAATCATCTCGTCTTTCAATCGAGTGCTGTTGCTCATTGTGTACTACCCCTGGAACACATCCTCAAGCAAGCGATTGAATCTGGATACGATTCGCTCTTTTTCCTTGGTCCCTTGCAGTAATATCAAGATACCTAGGGATAGCTGTTTCACTACTTTGTCACTGACTTTTGATTTGAAGAGTGGATGGTTTGTATTGAACACTGCCTTGTTATGTCTCTTGTCGTATTTACAAATCGAGTAGGGCGTTTCAGAAACCTCCCATTTGTCGTAACTTACGAGTATTTTCTTTTTCTCCACCTCAATCAAATCAAGAAAAGAAGGGTGCTCGTCGTAAACGATTATAGATTTTCGCTCCTTATCAACCTCAACAGCAGGCTCGTCCTTAGTCCTCTCGGCCTTACTAGATACTACAGAAAATCCTCGTCTTGATTTTAGCGCCTCTTTTAGTTGGCTTGAAGGTTTGGAGATCTCACCTTTACGCCTGCTCGATATTAGAGACTTGGATAGGCGGAACCTCTTCTTTGGGAATTTGACAACATCTGCTTCTCTTAGTGTCTCAGCTATTGCGTCCGCTTTGTCTTGAGGCAGAACTTCATACACCTTCTTTGTCGCGTCCGCTTCGTCTGCAAGCCAGTTGTTCCACTTTGTAAGCATATCTCTGAAGAACTTGTACAACTCGGCCACTGCCTCGGTATAATTAAAGGAATCCCTCGTAATCATCAGAGCATTATCTAGTCCTTTGAGAATGTGGACCTCCCCGCACAGCTGATTCAATTTTCCTAAGACCCTCCCAAGCTTCGTAACGTCGAAATCCTGAGGGAAGCCGATTGCCACATCCCTGAGCCGTAGCTGTAGACCCCGTGCTTCTTCAGGCTTGACAGTATGGTAAGGCGTCAAAATCGCATATTTGACGTGAATATTCCCAAAGACCTTCTCATCTTTTTCCAGAATTTCACATCCCTTAGGCACATTTCTAAAAAGCTCTTTTCCATCAAGCCATATACGCATCGGAATCCTTCCAGGATATTTAAAAAACTTCCTCAACGTCTTCCATTCGGGGGGAAAGTCGATTGGACAGTATTGAGACAGAGTCCATTTGAATTTGTCAAACCCACCAAGTTGATCAATCTTGGCCTTTGCCTTCTTCTTGCTTCTATTTAGATCCTCAGCTATTTGTGGTTCTATCTCCTCCAAAATCACGATTGTCTCACCAGATTTTCGCGGAAGGTCACTGTCTGTAATTTCATATTCTACTTTCTCGTCTTTGATGTTCCAATTGCCCTTACTGAAGAAGTTCGTAGCATTGATTGTTGCCTGAAAGACATTGTCGCTTCCTCGTTTCTTTGTGACCACGACCATTCTCTTGCAGTATGGAAGAGGGGCAAGAAAACCAATCCCGAAAGTGCCAATCCGCAAGCGACCCAATTCGTTCGGCTTTCTGGAAGGTTCTTTGTGCAATCCAATGCACAGATATTCTTTATCAAAGTCATCATAGTCCATGCCTCGTCCATTATCACGAATTATGATTCTCTTCTTCTTCAAATCCAGTTTTATCTTAACCTCTGTTGCCCCTGCATCGTATGCGTTAGAGATCAATTCTTTTATGGCGAGTGCATAGTTGCGGTATAGGCCGATGCTCAGGTGCTTAACCACCGCCTTGTCCACTTTGATTTCAAGCGTACCTTTTTGTGGGATGCGTTTCGACTTATCCTTAGGCATTAAACCATCTCCGAATAGTGTAGGACGACATAATCACTAATTCTCAATTTGAATAATCATAATAAAAAGCTTTCGGGACTACTTACTTTTGTCAGAATGTAATACTTCAGTTCCGCACTTTTCCTTAAAAAACGATATAATCCGCGGTCCCTTAGGTGCATACCAGAAGGTTGCCGTGATATTCATTAATTGTCAATTCATAATCAAGCCGGACGAAGATTCTTATATACGGAACAAGATCTCAAACAGACATAGACCATTTTGCACGTCTCACCGACCAGGTCCAAAACGCTATCAAGTCCGATGTGCATTACTGCCCCTGACCGTAAACAGTAAAGAACTTCGGTCCATTGAAATGGATCATATGGTCAGGATTGTCTGCAATCCAAACCTCTGTATCCCAGGCAATGTTGTCAATGTGTTTTTTGAATTCTCTGAAATCGGGAAACGAACTCACATAGACTTTGTTGACTTTGCACTCCGACAGGGTCTTCTCAAGTTCAATCTGCCTCTTAGCGGAAAGGGGACCGTGAGCAGTTACTGCTTCTATCAAGAACAATAGCTTCTTAGTTTTGTTATATAACACTACATCAGGCAGTTTGTCGTGTTCCGTTATTGGGATTCTCAGATTACTCAGCAAGGCTTTGTCTACAGACAGCAGCTTTCTTGCGGTGTCTCCGATGTATGCTACGGACGCCTTGGGGCAGAATCTCGGCAGAAAATCTTCAATAATTTTGGCCTGAAGGATGTTATGTTTTCCTGGGGACAATTTAATCGCATTCCCACTTGGCAGGTTAACGGAGATAAGATGTTTTTTCTTTCTCTTCTCATATCTGTCGATTAGCTTCCCTTTCTGTGAAACCCATGTTTTTAAGGCAGGATCCCACTCCAAAGTCCCAAACTTCCTTATCACCTCAAGAGTGTCACTTTCAGCGGCGTATACCGTCTTTGGACTGTTGGTGGGCCTTCTCGGATTGTCTGGATTCCTGACAGCAACGCCACCTTGCTCAAACTGATGAAGCGTTTGTCGCCTAATTGTCTCCCGTGTGTTTTCTGCATATTGTCTGCCGTAGTGCTCTTGTATGAAAACCAGAATGTCGTGAATCCTTATGGACCGTTGCTTTGCCTCAGACCAAGTTGTGTCTTCCCTGACATCCATTAACGCTAAAAGAGTCAAAGCCGACCGCTCGTTTCGTTGAGCTCTGGGAAGGCCTAACTGCTTCAGAATCTCCAAGCCCTCGTCGATTTTACTCATGCTTCTCCTTTGCTTTATTCAGCTTGCTGAATAGGCTTTCGTCAATCCCCATGACCTCAGCTACGGTATTATCTAAATCAGCCATCTTTCCCGACGTCAGTCCTTCGCAAACGATTCTCCCGATTCTCTCAACCTCCTGCATTCCAGGAAATGGCATGCTTCTTATCTCTGTGGCATTTACTTGTGTATTACCGTTGATTGATCTGAAGTACTTGTCGACAATCCCCGTATTTAGGATTGCTGCAAGGCCACAAGCTTCATTAACGGAAACAGTTCCTCCAGGCCGATGAATGTAATTCACATGGTTTTCCAGACCAACCAGTTCGGTAGGTAAATCCGATTCGAATAACACAGCAGCGTGCAACCTGCGTTTCTGCTCCTTAGAGCTAAATCGCCTCAGCAGTACGTAATTCTTGTTTGGCACCAGCAGTGGCCTTGATCCAACGGAGATTTGAACGGCTACAGGCTTTTTGCCGTTATCACCAGGCCAATCAAGTCTCATTCCTTGCATGTTGTGCATCCATATCAGAGGCGCAGAACTTCCGTCCTCGCTAAACTTGTGAAGCAGGTGACGAGTTGCTCGAAAGGGAACAACTGGTCCCGTTGATATTTCCAGACCCAGGTCCCTGAGGGTAGACGGCCATCCGTCTATTATTTCGAGAATGGAAACGTCTGCGCGGGAACTGGGTATTCTTATGAACGCTTCCTCGTTTCTATCGTCTATAATGCTGGAGGCCGAGACAAGAACCTTCATTACCTTTTCAAGATGCTTATTCACGCTTGTCGTTATGGCTATCCTGCCATGCTTCTTCTTTTTCTGCTTCTTTGCTCTTAGGATAATGTTTTCTTGAAGCACTTCATCTTTGTCGAAGACCTCTTTTCTGGATTCGAAGATGTGGATGCGTTTTATCTCAACGCTCCTGAGCAGCCACCGACGAAACTTCTTGTAGTAGAGACCAGAACAGAAACTCCTTGGAGTTATAAACACCAATTCCCCTCCTTGTTTGAGCATGCTCGCGGAGAGAGCCATGAAGAAAGTATAGATGTTAGGCTGCCCACACACGCATTCCTTCATCGCGCTCGCTTGGGGGGAATTCTTGTTCAGCTTGTAATATGGCGGATTCGATATTACGAAGTCATAGGATGACTTACCATCGTCTTTCCACAGCGAATCACCATGGTCAAAGCGACTAGCATTTTCCAGCACAAAATCATGTTCAATAATATCATAGTCAACATGACACCCCTTCATACCGAGCGTTTGTCTGCATGATTCCAGAACGGCTCTTAAAAAGGGGATGATATTAGAGTCATTTTCATAAGCGTCTATGGTCAGCTCGCTGACGTCCGAGTTGTCCATCACCCTCTCACAAAAGGCCGCTGTTAGGATACCCGTACCTGCTCCCGGATCCAAAAGGCGAATTGAATCTCCGTTGATCTCGAACATGCCCGCCATAAACTCGCTTACCTTCGGAGGCGTGAAGAACTGCCCTTTCATCTTACGGTGACTGAAATCAGAGCTTCCGGCGTGCAGTTCCGACAGTCGCTCGGCATATTCTACCAATCCTTGGTTAACGCCTTTCTTGGGGACCCTCATGGTTACCTCGTAACATATTTGTTTCTATATTTATTAACCTTTCATCCTAGCACACAGTCTGCTGTGTGTTCAGTGCCTGCGTTTTTTCCAAAGCCCGTAATCCAGCTCTTCCGTTGCCTTCTTCTTCCTTTCCATCGTCATATCGGAGTACTTCATCGTCGTTCGAATGTCCGCATGCCCTAACTGGTCCATTGCAACCTGCAAATCCTTACTCGACTTTATCAGGTGCGTCGCGTACGTGTGTCGCAGAGCATGGAACTGCGTAACCTCTGGGAAGCCGCACTTCCTGGTCAGTCTCATCAGAATCTTTCGTAATCCAGGCTTCAGTTCTTTACCGAACTTGTTGTGAAAAACCCTGTTATCGCTGTAATCGGATTCCTTTCTGTACTTTTTCAAGAAGTCCACAAGCTGCTGCGGTATCGCAATGTCTCTTTCGCGAATGGTCCGGCCAGATGACTTCGGAATCCATCCGGGCTTCCTGCGGATATGGATGATGCCGTTCTCCAGATCCACGTCGTCCCACTCAAGGGAAATCATCTCGCCTTCCCGCAGGCCTGTATACAGAGCTGTCACGAGGACGGGACGGAACCACCCGTTCGCTACTTCAAGAAGCGTTCGGACTTCCTTCTCCGTCAGGCCCCGGATCACTTTACTGTCATCTTCCTTAAGGTACTCGGTGCCATCCAGAGGATTGCTTGAAATCATATCCCATTTTACGGCATTGTTCAAGAAAGTCTTGAGACTGCTGACATCGATGTTCACGGTCCGCTTCTTAACTGGTTTGCCGGTATTCTCCACGATCTGGGCGAGCCTGTACCGCTGGTACTCCTCGATGACTTCGGGTCTCAGCTGGGACAGCCTTGTGAGGTAGGGTCTTTTCTCCCGCAGGAACTTCTTGAATTGCTTGATGACGCGTCTGTTTCTGTCGTGATATGACGCGGAATGGCGGGCTTTCGTCCTGTTCAGGTACTCTTCGAAGAAATCAAGAATCGGGTAGTCCTTGTTGACCAGACCTGTCTCCCCTCTGGCAAGCTTGGCTTCGATGTCTCCCAGGGCCTTCCCGGCAATAGCCTTTGAACGACCGACTCTCCTGCGGACGAACTTCCCGTTGACGTAGTATCCCACGTACCACGTCTTCCCCCGACTGTGCTTTCTTGCAAAAATAAAAGCCATAAGATACTCCCGTATTGCTCCCATGAGCATCTTATGGCAATTTATGCGTGGCGTAAGTCTATGTCAACAAAAAAATTAGTGAGAAAGAGCAGAATGGAGGCGGGGGGATTCGAACCCCCGTCCCGAGATGTTTCAAGACAAGCGTCTACATGCTTAGTCGTTTTATTATTTTTTCGCCTTGCCAAAAGCCAAACGACAGGCTCTTGGTTCGACTATTTTGGAAAGTTCTCGCCTTGCCGGCCCAAAAAACCGGCTCGGCCAGCCTGCTGTTTGACGCCCTTGCCAGACCCACAGGCAAAGTCAGGCAGGACGAGCTGCTAAATTAAGCAGCCATTCGCAACATTGAGTTGCCAATTAAATTTGTTGCCGGATGATTAGCCAGGCCAACCGGCGTCCTGGACATGCAACTTGGCTCTCCGCCATCCGGTCGAAGCCGTTCGCCCCCGTATTCACTTTTCAAAAATCAAACTCTATGAGCAAAATCCCCATGCCTTCGCCGAATAATATAAACCTTATTTCTTGGAGACAGTTTTCTTTTTTACTTTTTTCTTTCCTACCTTTCGCTTGATGGTTTTTTCTTTTGGTGGTTCCACGATTCTAAAGACTGGAATTGACAGAGAAGGTAATCCCATTCGAGTAACGGCATTTTGTACAAATTCCCGCCAATATGGCCAAGCATTATAAATTCCATTTAAATTCGCAAATTGCTCAAATCCTTTTTGAGTTAGCCCTTCAAAGTTTTCTATTTTGTAAGCTAAAAG